>CAZOBJ010000114.1:0-9212 GCA_964577825.1 uncultured Planctomycetales bacterium | reverse complement strand
TAGCCGCCCAGGCCCAGGCCGAGCAGCCGGTCCGCGTTGCGCCAGGCGATCTTGTCGAACGCCTCCTCCGAGAGGCGCCCCTCGTCGCGCAGCCGGCGCAAATGGGGCGCGTGCTGCATGTCGTTCTTGGGCGAGCAGATGTCCGTGCCCAACAGCAGCCGGTCCTGGAACCGGTCCAGGAACGCGCACCCCCAGTCGGGGTCGCGGCTGACGGCGTTGAATCCGCTGCCCGCGGACAGGTCGCCGTACAGGTTGGGATACTCTTCCAGGAGGCGCGGCACCGCACCCCCCGGCGCCACGGGCCCGGGCGGGTACCGGTTGCGCAGGTCCTCGCGCAGGTCGCCGCTCACCTCGGCCCAGAACGGCTGCGAGTGGCCCAGGAACGGCAGGTCCGGAAACGCGGCGAGCGCCTTCTCCAGCCGGGGCAGGCCCAGGTCGTCGACGAGCCCGTAGTATCCGCCTTGCCTGGGCGCCATGTGGAAGAGCACGGGCATGCGCGTGTCCCGGCAGTGGCGAAACAGGTTGAACACGAGCGGATCGTCGAAGTACAGGTTCGCGGTGATCTCGCCCACGCCCTTGCACCCGCGCTCCTTGTAGTAGACGAGGTGCCTGGACAGGTCGGCCTCGGGGTCGTTCTTCTCCGCGCGCGGGTCCACGTTGCAGAACGCGTAGAACCGGTCCGGATACCGCGAGACCACCTCCAGGGCGAGCTCCGGCGGCGTGGTCTGCTGGGTGCGGCACTCCGGGCTCGCGCCCGGCAGCAGGATCCCCTTGTCCACGCCGGTGCGGTCCATGACCGCGATGAGCTCCTCGGGCGAGGCATAGTTGTCGCCCTGGTCGTTGCGCGGCAGGCCGGGGATGAAGTACGTGTGCAGGTGAATGTCAACCATCATGGCCGGTCTCCTCCTCGGATGCGGGCACGCCGGCGGGTTCCGGCGTCTCGCCCGCGGGCGGCTGCGGGGGCTCGTCGGGCACTTCGATCTCGTTGATGATGGGCTCCACCGGGTCCGCGTCTTCGGTGCGCACCGCCGCGCGGATGCCGCGGGCCGCGGTGCGCGCGAGCGCGCGCACGGTCTTCTCGGCGCGGACCACGTACTTCTGGTGCGAACTCTGGCGCCCGGCGTACACGCACGCGCCGTCGTCGACGCGCCACACCTCGGCGGCCACGTCCACGCCGCTCACCTCGGCGAACAGGACCTGCGCGGCCAGGATCGTGGTGCTGATCGCGGCCGACCACAGGCTGGGCACGCTCTTGGCCCGGCGGAACTCCACCACCTCGCCGCGCGCCACGTACGCGGCGCCCGCCTCGCGGCCCAGGGCCAGGGCCTCGTCCACGGACAGGCGCCGCGCGTGCGCCTGCGCGGGCGCGGACGCGGCGCCGTCCACGACCTCCACGTCGCGCGCGCGGCGCAGCGCGCTCTCGTACAGGGCCGAGACCACGGCCCCGCCGCCCGTGGACGGAATGGGGTTGAGGGGGTTGGGCCGGTCGTGGAACGGGAGCACCAGCACCCGCGCCGCGTCCGCCTCGGGCCGGTCCGGGCTGGGCTGCGAGGCCTGGGCCGCGTACTGGTCCAGGATCGCGTCGGCCACCAGGCGCGCCTGCCTGTCGCGCGCGCCCTTGCCCTCGGGCGCGGCGGCGGCCTGGTAGTCGTCGCCCACGTACACGAGCCGCTCGCGGGGCACGGACACGACGCGCACGAACATCCCCGCGCGCGGCGGAATGCTGGCCGCGCGCGTCTCGTTGTAGCTGAACAGCTGCCCGGCCACCACCTCGTCGGCCTGGAACCGCCGGCCGTAGTCCACGAGCTCGGCCATCGACAGCGACCGCGCGGGCCGGTCCACGAAGGGCGCGACCACCACCTTGCGCCCGAGCACGGGATGCGCGCGCCATGCGTCCAGGAAGATGCCGCGCGCGGCCTCGGCCGGGTCCTCGACCGGGTCTTCGGGGTCGCGGAACGTGCGCGCGTCCAGGAAGGGGAGCACCAGCACCGTGCGCGCGGCCGCCGGATCGTGCCCGGGCGCGCGGAATGCCTGCACGGACGGGCCGCCGCACCCCGCGCCGGCGAGCGCCGCGGCGGCAACCGTACCACAGAAGACCAGGGCCTGCGCGGCCCCTCGCATGCGTCGGCCAAGCATGGCCCAGTTCATAGCATGCGCGCGCGCGGAATGCAACGGGTTTCGACAGGGCGCGCCCGCACCTGCCGCGCCCGCAAGAACCGTGCAGAAAAAAGTTGCAACGCGTGCGGGAACGGCTATAGTGACGTGTGGATCTCTGCCGTGCGCGTGTTGACAACGTTCTCTTGAACCAACACGCCTGACCGGAGGAGCCCGATCCCGAGTGCGGCCTCACGCCCCTGCAGGGGGACGAGACCCGCTCGCGGTACGGCACCCACCTGGACTTCAGGGTTCAGAGAATCCTCTCACACGGCAACAGGCGGAGATCCACCTTTTCACCTTTCCAGGGCCCGGTTCTCGCGATCCGCTCGCGGACCTCCGTGCGGGCCGGCCCATGTATCGCCCCTCGCCAGGGAGTCCGCATGACCGACGCGCTGCACGCGCAAGCTCTGGCCGACAAGGCCCGCGTCCGGGCCGCGGTGGCCGCCCGCCTGGACGTCCTCTCGCCCGAACAGCGCGCCGAGCGCGACCGGCGCATCCGCGCCCGCGCGCATGACCTCCCGGAGCTGCGCGGCGCGCGCACGATCCTCGCCTACGCGCCCCTGCTCGACGAGGTGGACCTCTGGCCCCTGATCGAGACGCTGCGCGCGCAGGGCAACCGCCTCGCCTTCGCGCGCGTGCATCCCCTCACCCATCGGCTCACCGCCCATGCGGTCCGCGATCCGGCCACCGAGCTCGCGCCCGGCCACTACGGACTGCGCGAGCCCTCGGCCCGCGCGCCCCGGGTGGCCGCGGCTGCCCTGGACGCGGTGCTCGTGCCCGGGCGCGCCTTCACCGCGCAGGGCGCGCGCGTGGGCCGGGGCGGGGGGTACTACGACCGGTTCCTGGCGCGCTGTCCGGCCACGCGCATCGCCTTTGCGTACGCGGAGCAGATCTTCGAGGCCCTGCCCTGCGAGGCGCACGATCTGGGCGTGCACGTGGTGGTTACCTCGCGCGCGGCGCATCGCGCCCCCGCGCAGGCCCCGCAGTCCTTTCGGCCTTGACCGTCCCGCCGCGCGGGCTATGATCGCGTGCGCGGCGCATTCGCCTGCCGCCCGCTCAGCAAGGAGGCCGCACGCATGAACGACCGACCCATTCGCGTCCTGGTCAGCGACAAGCTGGCCCAGGACGGGCTCGAGATCCTGGAGGCCGAGCCGGGCCTGGAGGTGACCGTGAACACCGGCCTCGCGCCCGAGGACCTCAAGAAGGAGCTCGCCAAGCACGACGCGATCATCGTGCGGTCGGCGACCAAGCTGCCCGCCGAGGTCCTCTCCGCGGCGCCCGAGCTGCGGGCCATCGTGCGCGCGGGCGTGGGCGTGGACAACGTGGACGTGGACGCGGCCACCCGCCAGGGGACGCTCGTCATGAACACCCCGGGCGGGAACACGATCTCCACGGCCGAGCTCGCCGTGGCGCTTCTGTTGGCCCTGTGCCGCAACATCGCGCCGGCCTGCGCCAAACTCAAGGCGGGCACCTGGGACAAGAAGAGCTTCCAGGGCGTGGAACTCAACGGCAAGACCATCGGCATCCTGGGCCTGGGCCGCATCGGGTGCGAGGTGGCCAAGCGGTGCCGCGCGTTCAACATGCGCGTGCTCGGGTACGACCCGTTCCTGAGCGAAGAGCGCGCCGAGCAGCTGGGCATCACGGTGTGCAAGTCCGTGGACGAGCTCGTGCCGCAGGTCGACTTCCTGACCGTGCACACGCCGCTCAACGACGACACCCGCGGGATCATCGGCGCGGCGGAGTTCGCGCGCATGAAGGACGGCGTGCGGGTGGTCAACGGCGCGCGCGGCGGCATCATCGACGAGCAGGCCCTGTTCGAGGCGCTGGAGAGCGGCAAGGTCGCGGGCGCAGCCCTGGACGTGTACACGGTCGAGCCACCGGAGGACCGCCGCCTGGTCGAGCACGACAGGGTGCTGTGCACCCCGCACCTGGGCGCGAGCACCAAAGAGGCCCAGGTCGGCGTGGCCGTGGACGCGGCCCGGCAGCTCATCGACGCGCTCAAGAACGGGGAGGTCCGCTCCGCGCTCAACTACCCGGCCCTGTCCCGCCAGGAGGCCACCGAACTCGCGCCCTACGGGGAGCTGGCCCTGCGCCTGGGCCGGTTGGCCGGGCAGCTCGTGGAGGGACAGCTCGAGGTGGTGTCGGTCACCTACGCGGGCGAGATCGCCGACCGCGACCTGCGCGGGGTGACCAACGAACTGACCACCGGGCTGATGCGATGCTTCGAGGAGGACGTCAACCCGGTCAACGCCCCGATGCTCGCGCGCCAACGTGGCATCGACATCCGCGTGACCACCACCGAGACCGCGCGCGACTTCCGCGCGCTCCTGCGCGTGGAGGCCCAGGCCACCGGCGGCGCACACACGTTCGAAGGCACGATCCTGGGCCGGCGCAGCCCGTGGCTGGTGATGATCGACGACTTCCGCCTGGAGCTCCCGCCCGAGGGAACGCTGCTGTTGATCCGCAACGTAGACCGGCCGGGCGTCGTGGGCGCGGTGGGCACGGTGCTGGGCGACGCGCGGATCAACATCTCCGGCATCAGCTGGGGCAGCCGCCGCGGGCAGGCCCTGAGCCTGGTGCGCTGTGACGCGGACACCATCGCCCCGGACATCCTCCGCACCCTGGAAAAGCTGCCCGACGTGAAGAACGTGCGCATGGTCCGGGTCTGACCGGCCCGCGCCCCGGGGACGCCGCATGCCGCCTCAGCTCGCCTATGCCGTGGTCCTGTTCCTGTTCGGGCTGTGCGTGGGCAGCTTCCTGAACGTGGTCATCTACCGGCTGCCGCGCGGGGTGAGCATCGTGCACCCGGGTAGCCGGTGCCCCGCGTGCGGGCGGGCCCTGTCCGCGGCCGAGAACGTCCCGGTGCTCAGCTGGCTCTTCCAGCGCGGGCGGTGCCGGGGGTGCGGCCGGCGGGTGAGCCTGCGCTACCCGGCGGTGGAGCTCCTCAACGGCCTGTTGTGGGCCGCGGCGGGCTGGCACTTCGCGGCCCTCGCGTACGAGGGCGCGTTCGCGCGCATCGGTACGCTCATCGCCGTGGCGTGGTTCCTGAGCACGCTGGTGGCCGTCAGCTTCATCGACTGGGACCTCACCGAGATCCCGGACGCGCTCAACTACCAGGGCCTGGCCGTGGGCCTGGCCGCGAGCTACCTCCTCCCGGGCCTGCACTTCGGTCCGTCGGCCAGGCTCTGGTTCCCGGCCGCGGGCGCGCGGTTCAACGGGCTGCTCGCGGGCGGGCTGGGCGCGCTCTTGGGCGCAGGGCTCATGGGGCTCGTGCTCGTCGTCGGGACCCTGGCCTACCGGCACAAGATCGAGGAGCTGCGCAAGCGCGACCCGGACATCACCACGGCCATCGGGTTCGGCGACGTGAAGCTCATGGCCTTCCTGGGGGCGTTCCTGGGGTGGACAGGGGTGCTGCTCGCCTTCGCGCTGGGCACGCTCCTGGGCGCGGTGGTGGGCCTGGTGCAGAAGGTGCGCACGGGCGAGAGCCTGATGCCCTACGGACCCTACCTGTGCGCGGGCGCGGCGTGCGCGCTCTTTTTCCGCGAGCCGCTTCTGCGCGCGGTCGGCGCGTACTTCGCCCGGCCCGAAGCTTTGGGAGGCTGAGCCATGCTGCCCGACGTGCGCGAGGTGCGCATCGGCGACGTGCCCTTCGGCGAGGGCGCGGCCGTGGCGCTGATCGCCGGTCCGTGCGTGATCGAGTCCGAGGACCATTGCCTGACCATGGCCCGGGCCCTGGCCGAGCTCGCCCGAGAGGCCGGAATCGGGTTCGTGTTCAAGGCCTCCTACGACAAGGCCAACCGCACGTCCCTGCACAGCTTCCGCGGCCCCGGACTGGACGAGGGCCTGCGCATCCTGGCCCGCGTGCGCACGGAGATGGGCGTGCCCGTACTCTCGGACGTGCACAGCCCGGCCGAGGCGGCCGCCGCAGGCCGCGTGCTCGACGCGGTGCAGGTGCCCGCGTTCCTGTGCCGCCAGACCGACCTCTTGCTCGCCGCGGGGCGCACGGGCAAGCCCGTGGCCGTGAAGAAAGGCCAGTTCCTCGCGCCCTGGGACATGGGCGGCGCGGTGGACAAGGTCCGCAGCACGGGCAACGAGGACGTGCTCGTCACCGAGCGCGGCACCACGTTCGGGTACAACAACCTGGTCGTGGACATGCGCGGCCTGGGCCGCATCCGCGCGCTGGGCGTGCCCGTGGTGTTCGACGCCACGCACAGCGTGCAGCTGCCCGGCGGCCGGGGCGAGGCGAGCGGCGGCGAGCGCGAGCACGTCGCGGCGCTGGCCCGCGCGGCTACGGGCGCGGGGATCGACGGCCTGTTCCTGGAGGTCCACGACCGGCCCGACGAGGCGCTGTGCGACGGCCCGAACATGCTCGGCCTGGACGCGCTCGCGTCCCTGCTTGCGACCGTGCGCGCCATCGACCGGATCGTGCGCGGGTAACGGAGGCCCGCCCGTCCGCGCCCGTGCGCCTCCGCCGGGGCATGTTTTCCTTTGACCGTCCCGCGACTGCCGCCTACTCTGACGTCTTCGCCGCGCAAGGGAAGAGCGATGTACGAGCCGCGCACCTACCGGCGCCTGGTCGCCGCCGAGGGGTTGACCACCTTCGAGGTCCGCGTGGCCGAGACCGATCTGCAAATCGCTGCAGAGCGCGACCTCACCGCTGCGGCCCATGCGGCCGTGCGCGACGTGCGCGCAACGATCGAGGCGTTCATCGCCGAGCACCCGGACTTCGCCGCCACGCTCGAGCCGTACCCGCACCTGTCGGAGGCCTGGCCCGCGCCCGTGCGGGCCATGGTGCGCGCCGGGCGAGCCGCGGGCACCGGACCCATGGCCGCGGTGGCCGGCGCCGTGGCCGAGGCGGTGGGCCGCGCGCTGTTGCCACAGACCCGCCAGGTGATCGTGGAGAACGGCGGCGACGTGTTCCTGGCCACGGACCAGGAGCGCGTCCTCGCCCTGTACGCGGGACAGGCGCCCCTGTCTCTGCGCGTGGGCCTGCGCATCGGACCCGAGCTCTCGCCCGTGGCCGTGTGCACAAGCTCGGGCACGGTCGGGCCCAGCCTGTCCCTGGGCAAGGCGGACGCGGCCACGGTGCTGGGCCCCGACGCGGCGCTCGCCGACGCCGCGGCCACGGCGCTCGGCAACCGTGTCGCCCGCGCCGAACACGTGGAGGCCGCCCTGGACTGGGTCCTGTCCGTGGAGGGCGTGCTCGGCGCCGTGGTGCTCGTGGGCGAGACCCTGGGCGCGCGCGGCCGGGCCGTGGAGCTTGTGAGGCTCTGATATCCCTGCGCCGGCCGGGACCGGCGCGTACCCGACACCGACACGAAAGAGAGGAGACCGCCATGGCCACGCACCAGCCGCCCGCTCAGTTGCGCAAGCGATGCCTGCCCGCGGCGCGCGCGTGCGCGGACTGGGTCCTGCGCAACCAGGTCACCCGCCGCGACGACGCGAACTGCGGCCGGTTCCTGATGCAGTACTTCACCCGGTTCCGCAAGGGCCCGAGCTCCGTGGGGTATTTTCCCGGCGCGCGCAAGCGCGAGCGGTACTGCTACAGCACGGTGTGGAACACCGCCACAACGGCGCTGTCTCTCTTGATGCTGCACCGGCGCACCGGCAAGCACGAGTATTGGGAGGCCGCGCGCCTGGCGGCCGGGTACCTGAAGACCCTGCAGATCTACTGTTCAAGCCATCCCCATCACGGGTTCTTCCGCGAGGTCACGCCCCAGACCGTGGAGAGCAACGTGCGCGACGCGTGCACGGGCGGGTGGGCCATGCTGCACCTGAGCCGGGCGCTCAAGGACGACGAGCTCCTGGACCGCGCGGTCGCGTTCGCGGGGTGGCTCAAGCGCCACGGCTTCCGCAACCGGTTCCCGGCTCGCGGCTACATGCTCGAACCGCGGCCCGACGCGCCCGGCGGCATGCAGGCCTGGAAGCGCAAGGCGGGCCCCACCTGGGGCGGATTCTCCGCGCACGGCGGGAGCATGAACCTGTTCCTGGAGCTGTACGAGGCCACCGGCCAGAAGACCTGGCTCAACGACATCGCGCTGCCCGCGCTCGACACGTTCATCGACAAGTTCATGCTCGAGGACGGGTCGCTGGTGGTGCTGCGTGACCTGGACAAGAAGCTGGACGTCGTGGGCCTGGCCGGCCAGGAGCAGCACCGCCACCGGTACAACGACGACTTCGCGTCCCTGGCGCTCATCAAGGCGTACAAGGTCACGGGCGACGACCGGTACCGCGACGCGGCGCGCCGGTACCTGGACTGGGCGGCGAGCGTGCAGAACCGGGACGGATCCTTCGGCGATCCGCCGGTCAAGGCCGCGAGCGCGACGCTGCCGATCGAGATGCTGGACATGCAGACCGTGCTCGGCCGCCCGGTGTACGCGGACGCGATCGACCGGGCCGTGGAGCACCTGCTCGCCCTACAGGTGCGCAACCACCGAAGCGACAAGGTCCGCGGCGCGTTCTGGTGCCTGTCCCCGTGGGTGGCCCTGCCGCGCACCGTGGTGCACCTGCGCACGAGCTCGTACGCCATGGCGGTGCTCCTCAAACTCGAGGGCGCGAAGCGGTACCCCGAGTACACGGCCACGCGCAAGTTCGGCTGAGCGACGCGCACCGAGGAGGCAGAGTTCGTGATCGTCAACTGGCACATGCACCTGCTCGCGGCGGACCGGTGGGCTGCGGCGCATCCCGAGCTTGCGGGCACGCCGCCCGTGGACGCGCTCCTACGCACCATGGACGCGTGCGGCATCGACTGGACGTGCATCTCGACCGGGTGGCCGCTCTTCGGCCAGGAGGAGCCCGCGGCCTTTACCCGGATCCTGCATGAGCACGCGGACCGGCTCATCGGGTTCGGGTTTCTGTTCCCGGGCCTGCCCGACTACCTGCGCGAGACCAACGCGCGCGAGCTGCCGCCGCACTACCGCAACACCATCCGCGACGGCTGGCGCAAGCACATCGGCGCGATCCCCGACGGCCCGGACCGGGTCGACCGGTATGCGGAGGACGGGTACCGGGGCATCAAGATCCAGGTGCCGGGCACGTATCTCGACGACGACAAG
>CAZOBJ010000113.1:0-9215 GCA_964577825.1 uncultured Planctomycetales bacterium | reverse complement strand
TCCTCGCTGCGCGTTTCCGGACCCGTACCGGGGGGGCACTGGTCGCCCGCCGCGCTGCACAAGGGCAGGATGGCAAGGTCCGGGGACACGCTCTCGCGCAGCTGCGTGCGGACCGGATGCCAAAAGTCCGCCGAGACCTCGACTTCGGCGGCGACCAGCTGAGACGGGCAGGCGAGATTGATCACCACGCCGGTGATGGCTCCCGATGCGTCGAAGGTGTAGAGGAGGTTCACCCTATGGTCGCGACCTGCTTCGAAGCCGACGAAACCGGGACGGGTCGGATCCCCGAACATGTGGGCCGTATTGTCTTCGTATCTGGAGATCCTGCAGTATCCGATGGCCGCCTCGCCCTGCTGCCAGCTCACGCCGCCCGGGCTGCGGCCCTCCCAGGCCTGTACGACCGCGTCTGCGATGCGCTCCGGATAGGTGGTGGAGGGGCCGGTGTGCGTGTGCGTCGCAGTGATGAACAGGTTCCTGGGGTCGAAATCAGGAATGCGCGAGGCCACCTGGTCGCGGACCTCTTTCAACAACCCGCTGAAGGGCGAGACCAGGTCCACGGACACGATGACCGTCTGGGTGTCCCCGGACGCGGACTCCAGGGCGAGCGCCGTGGCCGTCAACGGATCGTGCGCCTTCTCCGCGATGCGTTCGTACATCAGGCCGCGCAGCTTGCAGGGGAAGGTCGGGGTGATGTCCACCGATGCCCAGCCGATGCGCAACTCTTGGCCGTCGGACGCGGCCCGGCATGCACAAGTGGACAGCACGCACGCGGCGGCGACCGCCACGACGCCCAACAGCACGCTTCTGCCCATGGTTGCTCTCCTGTTGTCCCGCACCCGCACTCGGGGCCGCAGGGCCTCGCGCCTGCGCGCCCCTACTGAACTGAAGCGTCGCCTTCGCTCGCGGCGTTCGCAGACGGTTCCTCGCCCGAGCGATCTGTCCGGTCGTTCGGGTCCGTGCCTGCCGCGGATTTCTCCAGGTTCGTGGCTCCGTCGCCGTCTCCGTCCCGCGCCGCGACCGCCGCGACGAACCCGGCGCCGTCGTGGGACAGGTCGCCGAACCGGCCGAGCTCCCACGCGTCGTCCGCGCCGTCGCCGTCCGTATCCGCGCGCGCATGGTCCACGTCCGCAAACATGCTGTTGATCATCGCGACCGTGTGGTCGACGAGTTCGCGTCCGCCGATGGGCCCCACGACGCCGTTCTCGTGCCGCGCGCCATAGGCCTGCACATAGGCGTCGGAGGCGTACTGCGTGGGCAGATACCCCCCGCCCCTGTTCCCGGACAACTGCGCGAGAAAGGTGATGGCCGCCCGGCTGCGTCGTTTCATCGCGAACCCGTGGCCGATGTAGAGCTCGAACGGGTTGTTGGCAAAGGCGATGTCCCCGAGCCGGATCGCATGGACCTCCGTGTGGAACGCGCCTCCACCCCGAGAGTCCTTCATGGTCAGATACACGTCCTCGACCCGGTGCCCGAACACCAGACGTTTCGTGATGCTCTGCTCCGCGGCCGGCAGCCTGCTCTTGACCGCGTCCGATATGCGCGTACCCAGCGTCACCGTCCCTTCCCAGGTGTCCGGCGGGCGGTTCGGGTCCGCGAGGTCGCGAGGCGACTGGTCGCCCGCCGCGCTGCACAAGGGCAGGATGGCGAGGTCCTCGGACACGCTCTCGCGCAGCTGCGTGCGCACCGGATGCCAGAAGTCCGCCGAGACCTCGAGTGCGCCCTCCACAAGCTGGGACGGGCAGGCGAGATTGACCACCACGCCGGTGAGGCCGCCCGATGCGTCGTAGGTGTACAACAGGTTCACCCTGTGGTCATGTTCCCCCTCGAAGCCGATGAAGTCGGGGCGGGTGGGATCCCCGTACATGTGAGACGATCCGTCCGCGTGCTTGCAGATCCTGCAGTACCCGATGGCCGCCTCGCCCTGCTGCCAGCTCACACCGCCCGGGCTGCGGCCCTCCCAGGCCCGTACAACCGCATCTGCGATGCGTTCCGGGTAGGTCGAGTACGGCCCGGTGTGCGTGTGCGTCGCAGCGATGAACAGGTTGCGGGGGTCGAAGTCGGGAATGCGGGGGGCCACCTGGTCGCGGACCTCTTTCCACAGCCCGTTGAAGGTCGAGACCAGGTCCACGGATACGATGACCGCCTGGGTGTCCCCGGACGCCGACTCCAGGGCGAGCGCCGTGGCCGTCAACGGGTCATGCGCCTTCTGCGCAATACGTTCGTAGCGCTGGCCGCGCAGCTTGCAGGGAAAGCTCGGGGTGATGTCCACCGACGCCCAGCCGATGCGCAGTTCTTGCCCGTCGGAGGCTGCCCGGCACGCACACGTGGGCAGCATGCACGCGACGGCGATCGTCACGACGCTCAACAGGTGGTTGTTGCCCATGGTCCCTCCCTTCTCGTTCGGTATTCGTGCGAACGTCCCTGCGGGATGTCGGATCGCGGGCTGACCGGTCCGCTCGCTTCGCTGCGCCGGCGTCGGTGCTGCCGAGGCCCGCATGCTCTTCCTGAACCACGGCGAACGCACCTCCATCCGCGAACAACCATCGCCCGCACCCGGTTCCTTCCGTGCTCAGGATATATGGCTTCACGCATCTCTGTCAAGATACGTGAAGCTCGGAACCCATCATCGTAGCTCATACATCGCCTGTGGGAAGGCAGGTTCTCTGCCGATTGCCCCGCGCAGACGCCATAGGCCCCTCCGCGCAGAATGCCCGGTTCGGGGCACGCCGCCCGGACTGCGTGGCCTGTGCGACTTGGACCTCCGGCCCGACCGTGGGCGCGTGCCTCTGCGCGGAAGAGAGCGCGCTATGGTCGTCTTTGCGCAGCGCGGAACGCGAAATCCCTTGCTCGTTTGGTGCGCGTATGCGATCATGCGAGGACCCGCGAGCAAGGGGGTGTTCATGTCCGTACGCGTCACGCGCAAGCACCTGGAACTCGCCGAGCGGATCGTCCGGCGCGCGCACCGCGCGGGCGGGCTCGCGCCCCTGGACCTGGACCGGTTCTGGGCCGACCAGGACAAGGCCCTGGCCGACCCCTGGGCCGCGGACTGCCCGCAGCTGCCCCTGGGCATGCGGATGTCCGTGGAGGCGATCTTCGCGGAACTCGGGATCCCGGAGGACTGGCACCGGCTGCATCACGATCCCCAGTGGCGGTCCGAGCGCAGCCGGGACTACAACGACGTCTCCGAACGCATCGTGGGCCGCCGCGTACTGGACGAATCGCCGCCCCCGCCCCCGGACCACGTGTGGCCCGAGGTGAAGACCCTGCCCGACATCTTCGAGGCCAGAGAGGAGTGGCACACCTGGTCGTACTGGATACACCCCGCGGCCCGGGACGAGGACGACTTGGCGGCCCTGCTCGACCGCGTGGAGTGGCGGCTCGAAGACTTGCGCGAGTTTCTGCTGCCTCCGAACTGGTCTTCTGAAAAGGCCCGGCTCAACGCCCTCGGCCTGCAAAGTCCGATCTACCGCGACCAGCGCGGACCGGTCACCTTCGCCACCTCGCTCTACGGCACGGAGAAGCTCATCTTCCTGCTGATCGACGCGCCGGACCTGGCCGACCGCCTGCGCGACCTGATCTGCAGCGCGGTCCTGGGCCGCGCGCGAATCCTGGACGAAGAGCGCGGCTGGACCCTCGACCGAGCGGCCCGCGGATGGTACTGGCGCGACGACAACTGCTGCCTGCTCAACGAGGAGCTGTACGACCGGTTCGGCAAACCGATTCTCAAGGCCGTGTACGACCGGTACGCACCGGACCCGGGGGACATGCGCGCCCAGCACTCGGACTCGGACATGGCCCAGCACCTGCCCACGTTCGCGGAACTCGGGATGAACGACGTCAACTTCGGGCCTAGCCTCACGATCGCACAGATCCGCGACGCCATGCCGAACGCGCTCATCCGCGGGCAGCTCGCGCCCTTTACGCTCAGCCGCAACCAGGACGTGGCCATCGTCGCCGAGACCCTGCGCGACATCGAGATGGCCCGCCCCACAAAGGGCGTGATCTACGAGACCGCCGGGTCCATCAACAACGGCTCGCGCCTCTCCGCGATGCGGCTGATCATGGCCACGATCCAGGAGTACGGCCGGTACGACCGCGAGCCCCTGGGGCTGGCGGACGCTGCGGCGCGAGACATTGTCTAAGCGTGTTGCGGCATACCCCGGGGGCCCACGCCTCCTGAGAGGGCCGCGCGGCCTTGCGCAAGGTGCGGCATCGTGTCTGCGTGGTGCGAGCCGGCGTCGCGAAAGGACACCCCATGCCGAGCGTACTGGGCATTGACGCCGCGTGGACCGCAACTCAGCCGAGCGGCGTGGCTCTGCTCGCGCAAGAGCGCGACGCGTGGCGGTGCGTCGCACTCGCCCCCAGCTATCCGTCCTTCTGTTCCCTGGCAGACGGCCAGTCCGTGGACTGGACCGAGCGGCCGATCGCGGGAAAGCCCGCGCCCGACCGGCTGCTCCCCGCGGCGCAGGCGCTTCTGGGCGGCGGGGAACGCGTCTCCCTTGTGACCGTGGACATGCCCATGGCCACGGTGCCCATCACGGGCCGCCGCGTAGCGGACAGCGCGATCTCGCGTGCATTTGGGGGAGCCGGCGCCGGCACGCATACCCCCAGCGCCAGGCGGCCCGGCCGCGTAGGACAGGCGCTCACGCTCGGATGCCACGAGGCGGGGGTATCCCCTGGCCACCACGACCACGCGACCGGCTGCGCATCCCGCCCTGGTGGAGGTGTATCCGCATCCCGCGTTGCTGGTCTTGACGGGCAGCAAGTACCGGGTCCCCTACAAGGCGAGCCGTTCCCTGCGCTACTGGCCGGGCACATCGGTACGCAAGCGGATCGGCAAGCTGCTGGCCGTGTACCGGCGCATCCTGACCGCCCTGCGCGAACACATCGCGAACATCCCGCTCGCCCTCCCATCCCGGAGAGACGTGCGGACCCTCACCTATCTGAAACGATACGAGGACACGCTCGACGCCCTGGTGTGCGCCTGGGTGGGGATGCGCTACCTCGAAGGCGGCATCCGCGCGTACGGCGACCGCACCGCGGCCGTGTGGACGCCGTAGAATCTGCCCCACGATTCCGCCGCAAGGACCAGCCCCGGCTCGGGCGATGCCCGGTCGATCCGGATGCGCCATAGCGCTTCGTAGAACGGGCGCAGGCCCCAGAGGAACAGGATCTGCGGCAGGACCTGCGTCTGTCGCCCAAAGGTTGGCACGGTCCGACTCGTGCCGCCATGCCACACCTGTCGCAGCTTATCTATGGCGCTGATCGCGCGTTCCGAATCCCGCCGTCGATCACCTCCACCAGAGGAAGCACCACCTGCGTGGGATGGTCCTTGCCCACATGCACCGCGTTGTGCGCTACCTGCGCCTTGGTGTACTGCGGTTGGCCTGGACGAGGCTCCGCACCGAGACGCTCGGCAAGCAAGCGCCTGGTCAGCGCATGGTCGCCGTAGGGCTCGCCTGTGTTCGGGTTGATGTCGAACCGGTCGAAACTGCTGCTGGAAATCGCAAGCCGCAGCCTGTGACCGGGCGCAAGCGCGATGGCGGTGTACCCCAGGTCGATGGAGAACTCGTACACCTCTCCCGGTGCGAGGAAGTCCTCCTCCAGGAAGCCGTTCCGGTATCTTGCCTTGACCAGGCTGTCCGCGATGAGCATGGACCGGCCGTCCGGATACACATCGGTGAGCTTGGCCGTGAAGTCCGTGTCCTTGCGGTCCGAGGAGGCCCACACCTTCACCTCAACCTGACCGACGATCGCCAGCGGCTGCGCGGTCTTCGCCGTCGTGAACAGGATCACGTCTTGGCGTCCTTCCACCCCTCGTTGATCGAAGGGCCCCTTGACGGGTACGCGCGCATGCGCGCGCCCGACGGTAGGGACCGGGTCGGCGGGGTCATACGTGTACTCGATGGCGACACTCTCCATGCCCGGCGGCTCCGTGCGCAACGTATGGTCGGCCTGCGCGAAATAGGGCACGCGCTCGGCCTCGGGCGGAAAGTCCTCTGCCTCGATCCATGCGTTCCCGGGCGCGTGCGCATCGTCGACATCGCCCATCAGGTAGTACCGCACCGCCGGCCGGTCCAGTACGCCGGTATCCTTGCCCTTGAGCCAGTAATCGAACCATGGGAGCCAGACTTCGCTTTCCCAGTCCAGTTTGCTGTTCGCGGGATAGGCCAGCCCGCCCGGCAGGCGCAGCGGGGTGCCCGGGTCTTCCTCCTGAAGGGTCCCGTGGCCCCAGGGGCCGATCAGCAGCCTCTGCCTTCCGCGCGCGTTTGGCCCGCCGTGCTCCTGGCAGGCGCGGAACATCTCCACGGCGCCTTCAGTATAGAAATCGTACCACCCGGCACTGTGGAGCATCGGTGTATTGAACTCGGACACCCCGTCGTCCTGTTGCGACCGGATGCGGCGGCGGATCAGCTGCTGCGTCCTCGAGGTGAACGCGCCGCGGAATATGGTTTCCATGTCCGCCTTGCGGAACCTGGGCGGATAGTACGCATCGGTGTAGTAGTTGGCCGGCGCCTGGGCCGGCATGGCGCAGGCGAGGTGCGGCGGCGCGGTGACCGCGGTCTCGTACTGCGCAGCCCCCAGATGCGAGTACCCGATCATGCCCACCTTGCCGTTGCACCAGTCCCGCGCGGCCAGCCACTCGACCGTATCGTACCCGTCGTGATGCCGCGGAGAGCCCTTCCCGGCATCAGCGGACTCGTGGAATCCCCGCATATCCTCCACAATGAACGCATACCCGTGCTTGGTGAAGCATCCGCGCCATCGATGCACGGCCTTTCCCCTGTCTTTGCCGTACGGTGTGCACACCAGAATCGCCGGCACGCCCTCGGGGTGCGTCTCCCTGGAGAAGCCCGCGGGCAGATACATGTCCGCCGCCAGGTGCGCGCCGTCGCGCATCGGGATTCGCACGCCTTCCTTCTCCACCTCCTCCGAAGCCGCCGCGGCGGGGCTCGCCGTAGCCGACGGCGGCCCAGGCTGGCCCGCAGTGTCCAGGCGTGCGACGACTTCCGTAATCAGCTCGGCCCGCCCTCCGTAGATGCGAACCGCGTCGACCAAGTCTTCGACAGCCCGTATGTAGCCGACCATTTCCTCTACGGTCAGGGACCGGGCCCCTCGCTGGGCGGTGGTCACCAACTGTACGAACACCTGAATCTCGGGGTTGGCCTTTCGCACCCGGTCCACGATGCGCTGCACGTTCTTCCGGTATTCGGTCTCGTCCACCGGCCTGCGTGTCGTCAGATCGAGCTGGAGTCGCTGGGACTGGATCAACCAGATGTCGCAATACTTGGCGAGTTCCGGATACAGATGCTCGCGCTGTTCGAGGTCTCTGAGCCCTGGCCCGACAAGCAGCGGCGCCCCGTAGGCCTGCACCATCTGCCGGGCGCGCCGCACGCTGGCCACCAGATCATCCATCTCCGCCGAGGGGGTGCCCGGCTGCCGCTCCGGGTTGTAGGCAATGACAACGCGCTCCGGCGGAATTCCGGCACCCTCCAGGGTCTCGATCGTTTCTTTGACTCCCGGGAAGGGCCGCGATTCGCTGCGCTCCAGCGCCCTTGCGATGCACACGACCCGCACGGGGGCCTGCACCCGCTCGAATACGGACAGCTTGCCCGGACCCAGGATGACATCCACGAAGTCCTTCCGAGACGTCAGGGCGCTCGCCGCCTGCTGGCTTTGCCGCGTCCACAAGAAGCCGACGCCGACCCTGGGCCCGGTCGGTTGCCGGCCCGCGGAGCCGCTCTCCTGTGCGCTCGTGCGCTCCAAGGCGCACAGGGACGCGCACACACAGCACAAGACCAGCACCCGCGACAGCGCCACAGCCCTGAGAGCCGTACGCCCCGCCTTACGCATGCCTTGGCCTCTCATTTGCTTTCTCCCAGAGTGGGCTCATACTTCCGGCGCGCGGGTTGTCAAGTCCAAAGCCCGAATACTTGGCGGCGAACCCGGCCGCCTGGCGGGCCGGACGGCTCCAGGCAGACGAGCAGGCATGGCTGGCCGGTGCCTCGCGGCCATGCCCGACAGAGGCTGACCGCGTCAGCTGCGCCGGGGCGAGGCGCTCCTCGTCACAGCAGGCATGAACGAAGGCGCAAGCCATCCTTTCGCGGCGAAGGCCCGACGGCTCATCGGCTCGAGCGCTCGCCGTTGCCGGAGGAATGTTCGTATGTTGCCGATGGACGTTTTCGATGCGTCTCAAGGGCTCTGCGATGCTCGCGGGCCAGGTAGTCGAACAGATTCTCGGCCATGGCCGCATTCCCCTCGGGACTCGCATGCGGATCATTGCGCGCACGCACGATGGGGCGTGGGTTCTCGATGAAGTCGAAGCCCTGTTGCCGGGCAAAGCGCCGCAAGAGTGCATTCGGCTCGAGATATCGCTCACGCGCTCGCGGATCATCGCTCACTCGATGCCACGACACCTCCCATTCATACAGGCCGACGTCGTGCTCGCTATACAGCGCGAACTCAGCTCCGTTCTCTCGTGCCACGCGGGCCATCTCTTCAACCAAGGCAAAGAAGAGCTGCCAGGCATACGACGTGCCGTCACATCCTGAAGGGTGGAACTCCATGGGCGCGATGCCCTGTCGGAATCTGCGCTTCTCCAGAATGCGCAGCACCACTTCTCGATTCTTCTGCAATCCACAGCGTTCGATGGCGGCCAACAGTCCGGTCCTATCCAACGCTTCGTCTCGATGCTTGCGCAAGTATCCAACGAATGGCGCGCTTTGGTCCAGCCCCAACACGAGGCGAATCTGCTCGATCTGCTCTTCGGTCGCCTGGAACTCAGCGGCCTCGACATCCTCGTACAGGCTGCTCTTCACATGCCACCAGTACATGCGCTTCAGCAGTTCAGACTGCATGATGATGCGTTTCAAGATGCGTTCGGCTTCGCTGCTCCTGTCCGCGGACGGCCGCTTGTGACGCACAAGGCGTCCGGATTCGTCGAGCGTATAGTAGAAGGGCGCGGTGCAGATTCCGCGCAGCGCGGGCACGTTGTCGCGGATGTCGTTGAGCGAAAACTGAAGAATGACCAGGTCGGGAGCGTAGCGGATGCCTTCAAGCCGCAGGGCTTCCAGTTCCTGCGTCGTGTCCCACGCCCCGAGGGCGATCGGGATCACCTCGACATCATATCCGGCCTTCTGCAGCCGGGTCTCCAACAACAGTGGATAGGTCTGGTCCAGCGCCACAGTCTGGCCGAAGGTGTTGGAATCGCCCAG
>CAZOBJ010000112.1:0-9322 GCA_964577825.1 uncultured Planctomycetales bacterium | reverse complement strand
GTGCCGCAGGCCAGGGCCTCGTGCACGACCACGCCCCAGGGCTCGTCGTCCGAGGTGAGCGCGAGCGCATCAGCGGCCGCGTACACCTCGGCGAGTCGGCCGGGTTCGCGAAACCCGAGGAACCGGACGTTGGGGATGCGTTCTTCCTGTACGCGCGCGCGCAGCCGCGCCTCCAGCGGACCGTCGCCCGCGAGCGCGAGCGCGGCTCGCACGCCCTGCGCGGACAGACGCGCGTAGGCATCCAGCACCAGGTCCACGCGCTTGTGCTCCACAAACCGGCCCACGTACGCAAAGAGCGGCCCCTCGCGCGGCACGCCAAGCCGGTCACGCAGCGCGTCGCGGCCGGGCAGGTCGCGACATTGCGCTTGGAGCGCGTCCACGTCCGGCGCATTCGGACACAGGAAAGAGCGCCGCGGGTCCGCGCCATGTTCAGCAAGGTACTCCCGCGCCCATGTGCCTAGAGGCAGCCACGCGCCTGCGTCTCGGATGAGCCGCCCCACGAGCGCGCGCTTGAGCGCGGTTCGCACCCCGCTTCGCGCGCGTCGGCCGTGGCTCTCGCACTGAAGCACATAAGGCAGGCCCCGCCACCGGCACGCGTAGATGCCCATCCACAGGCTCATCACGTAGTAGGCCCCGAACACGGCAACGTCATAGCGGCGGGCATTCAGTACGCGCAGAACCCCCGGGTTGAACCGGTTGAACTGGCCGCGCCGCCGCTCCGCGCACCAGTGCACCCCGCGAAGCACATGCTCCCATGCGTGCAAGGGCGGCTCGAGTCGCCACGACCGGTCCGCCTGGCCGGCAGCCAGGTACCAGACCGTAAGGTCCAGGTCCGGCTCTTGGGCCAGCCGTTCCAGAAACGGCCGCCGGTACGGCGTGGGGATCTCGCTCACGTACGCCACGCGCAGCGGACGCGTGGGCTCTCGATGTCGCGTGGGGAAAGACGAGTGGGCTTCGGGCGTCGAACTCCTCATGCAGGCATGATAGAATCCGGCCCGCGCAAGTCAACGGCCGCGCCTCCACGGGCGGGTTGCATCCGCCTGTGTTGCCCGCTATAACCGGCCTGGACCCGCAGTTGCCACGGAGAGGGCACGCATGGGCGCACGGGCGCGCAGAGTGAAGCGGTTCACACGCATGGTGCGCGGCTTCGGGCTGTGGGACACGCTGCGCTATGCCGCGCAGAACCGCGCGGCCCTGCATCCGGGTCTCTCGCGCGTACACCGTTGGCTCACCGCGCCCGTATTGCGCGAGGTGCGCCGCACCGGCCGTCTGCCCCTGCCCCGGTTCCTGTCCGTGTACCCCACCTGGCGCTGCAACCTGGCCTGCGCCATGTGCCACCAACGCGACCGGCCGGCCTCGGCCGCGGCCGAGGAATTCTCCGTGCAAGACTGGCGCAACCTGCTGGAGGGGCCCAACGGCGCGTACATCACAGCGGTCCGGTTCCTGGGCGGCGAGGCCTTTGTGCGCGCAGACCTGCCTGACCTGTTCGACGTGTGCGAGGCGCACGAGGTTTCCTTCTACATCACCACGAACGGGACCCTGTTCAGGCCCGAGCTCGTGCGTCGTCTGGAGCGCTACCGGTCTCTCGCCGGGATCGTGCTCAGCCTGGACGGCCCGCGCGAGGTGCACAACCGACTGCGCGGCCGCGATACTGCGTTCGACAGGCTGGTGGACGGCGTGCGGCTGTTCGAATCGCGCGAGAGGCTCAGCATCAACAGCGTGGTGACCGCGGACACGGTCGGGCACATGCAACGAGTCGTGGACATCGCAGCGGATCTCGGCATCCGACGCGTGGGCTTCAACCTGGAAGGGTATGTCTCCCGGCAGGACATCGTGGCCACGCAACAGGCGATCGAGCGAATCACGGGCACGCCTGTCCCCTGCCTTGCTGACGTGAAGGACGCCCATGCGCCCCGGTCCGAGCCGGCGGCCATCCGTGCGGCCTGGGCACAGGCCCAAGCGCGCGGCCGCGCGCGCAGCGTGCGCCTGAGCCTGGAGCCGCGCATGTTCTCCCGCGACCTGGACCGCTACGCCTCGGGCGAGACCCTGGGGCCCGGTGCGGTCTGCGGCCATCTGGCCATCGATCCCCACGCCAAGATGGCCCCGACCGGAGACTTGTTCCCATGCGAGGGCATGCCCCTCTCCTTCGGCAACCTGTTCGAGCAGGATCTCTCCGAGATTTGGAACTCTCCGTCCTTCTGCGCGCTGCGCAAGGCGCTGGCCCACGAGCTCCCGCCTCGATGCCGGCGGTGCTGCTTGGTCGCGTTCGTGGAGCCACCCGCGCAGGGTCGCCAGTCTTGACGAACGCGGCCTTGCCGCGAGCCAAGGCCTTGTCCTGGACTTGCGCGTGCACGGTCCATACAATCGGCTCGCGCTAAGGGACGTCCTTGCCCTCCTTGGGTAGGGCGAATTCCTTCCGCGGCAGGTAACCCGCGGAGGGCGAACCGACTCCCGGGGGGCCGCACCTCGCCCGAGGGGCCCTGCCGAGCCGTGGAGCTTGAGCCCGCATGCGGCGCGTGCTCCTTATTTCCTTCTATTTCCCCCCGGCAGGCGGCGGTGGCGTACAGCGCAGCATCAAGTTCGTGAAGTACCTGCGCGAGTTCGGGTACGAGCCGGTGGTGCTCACGATTTCCGAGGCCGCTTGCCGCGCGCTGCACTGCGGAAGCGACGACTCGCTCGCTTCGGACGTTCCCGATGACCTGGAAGTCGTGCGAACGGAGCTCGGCGACCGATGGCGCGTGCGCGAGCGGCTGCACCGCGTGCGGCTTCTCGGACCCGCGGCATTCTTCTTGTATCCCTGGTTCTGGGAGTTGCATGCCGCCTGGTATCGGCCCGCCCTGCGCGCCGCACGCGCGCGACTGGCCAGGAGAGACATCGACCTCGTGTTCTGCACGTGCGGGCCCTATACCGCGGCCCGCGTGACCGCGCGCACTGCGCGAGAGTTCGGCCTGCCGTGGATCGTGGATATGCGCGACGGATTCACCCTCGGGCAGTGGCCGTTCCCGTCCGTGCTCCACCGCCGATTGGCCCGCCGCCTGGAGGGCCGGCTGTTGTCTCGCGCGAACCGCGTGATCTTCGTGGGCGAAGAGATGCGGCGGACGTACCTGAACACCTTCCCCAGCCTTGAGCCGGACCGGACCGCGGTGGTGGACAATGGATACGACCCGGACGACTTCGCCGCACCCCTTCTCGGGCGCACGGACGACAAGCTGCGCCTCGCGTACGTGGGCACCCTGCGCGCCGTGCCTCCCCCGATGTCGCACGAGCCCCGGGTTAAGCGCATCAATCCGTTCCGCCGTCTGTTGTGCACGGGCGAGGACCTCGTGGACCGCGGCCCCGTGGACGCGACCGCGCTACTGCAGGGCCTGCGCGAGGCCGGCCGCCAACGTCCCGGGCTTTTTGAGGACATGGACCTGCGCTTCTACGGCCAGGTCAACGACCCCGAACGGTTCGACGCTACGGTGGCTGCGCTGGGCTTGGGGCAGGTGGTCCGCCGCCTCGGCCCCGTGCCGCACACCGACGCGGTGGCGGCCATGCGCGCGGCCGATGTGCTCGTGCACCTCGCCGCCCGACGGCGCGGCCGGGCCCGCAACTACGTGATCGGCGGCAAGACATACGAGTACATGGCTGCGCGGCGGCCTATCCTGGCGATCGGCGGCCCGAGCGAAGGCATCGACTACTGCGTGCGCTCCGGACTGGGCCGGGCATGTGAGCCCGAGCCCGCGGCCATTGCCCGCGCCCTGCTTGGCTATCATGACGCATGGCGAGCCGGCCGACTGCACGCGGAGCCGGACGAGGCGTTCCTCGGCCGCTTCACCCGCCGGCGGCTCACCGAACAACTCGGGCACGTGTTCGACCAGGCACTCGCCGAATCGGGTCCACACACCGGCCCGCGCGTCACCGTACTCCAGGAAGGCGCAGGCCCCAGGTTGCTGACCACGGTCCAGCAGGCGCTCACCGCAGCCGGTGCCCGCGCGCGGCCCCTGCGCCATCCGCGCAATGACAGGCTCCTCTTCTGGCTAGGGGCCCTGGCTTGCCGGCCGGCCGATGCGTTCTACGCGCTCGGCGTGCAGGAATGGCCGAACCGATTCCGAGCCGCGCGGCTGTTGGGACGCCGGACCGTGCTTCACTGGATCGGCACGGACGTCTACCACATGCAGACCGACCCCGCGCGGCGCGAACGGTTCCGCCGCGCCGTGCTCCCCCACGTGGATCGCCACTGGGCGGTGAGCGACCGCTTGGCCGCTGAGCTGCACCAGGCCCTGGGCGTACGCGCGAGTGTGGTCCCCATCGTGGACCATACGCTCACCCAGGTCCCCGAGGCGCCCCCGCCCCGCGCGCCCGCGGTGTTCACCTACGGCACGCACGTAGGCCTGGAGCACGATGATTTCTACGGCATCGGAGCATTCTGCGATCTGGCCGCACGGTTCTCCCATGTCCCGTTCCGTGTGCTTGTGTCCCCGCCGCCGGCGCATCGAGAGCTCCCGCCCAATGTCGAGTTCCTGGGGTTCATCCAGGACATGCCCTCCGTGTACCGGGACCACAGCGTGTATGTGCGCCTGACCCGCCACGACGGCCTGCCCAAGATGGTGCTCGAGTCCCTGGCCTGGGGCCGGCAGGTCGTGTACAGCGGCCCCTTCCCCCACTGCCTGCGCGCGCGCAACATGCAGGAGGCCGTCGACGTGTTTGCCCGGCTCCTGGAGCAAGGGGTCTCCTACAACCGTGCCGGACGGGAGTTCGTCCGAAGGACGTATGCCCCCAGCGCAGTGGGCGCCGCCTGGTGCGAGGCGCTCTCCGCGCTCTAACCTGCAGATCACCGCAGAAACGCTTGCGTTCCCCGGCTCGGCGGCTACACTACACATCAGCGCCAGCAGGCACGGGCGCCCTGCCGCCAGCGGAGGCCGATCCATGGACCTTGTGGTGCGCGATGCGGACCGCGTCGTCCAGCGGTTGTCCCTGCCCGAGAAAGGGACCCTGTCCGTCGGCCGACACTCGGACAACGACGTGGTCCTGGACGAGATCCATGCCTCGCGCCAACACTGCCGCCTTGTGCGCGAAGGCGGCGAGACCTATGTCGAGGACATGGGAAGCGGCAACGGCACCCTGCTGCGAGGCGAGCTCATCTCCCCGAACACCAAGACCAAGGTGAACGTCGGCGACGCCCTGGACGTGGGGAGCTTCACCCTGACGATCGAGGAGCCCGCCCAGGCCGACGAGGGTGACACTGCGTCCTCGCAAGGCGCCGCGCAGGCCCAGGGCAAGCTGGGCATGCTGGAGGCCACAGGCGGTCCGCTCGGTGGTCAGCGCTTCGGGCTGGGCACCGACCCGATCCTCATCGGCCGCGGGCGACGCTGCAACGTGCAGATCGTCGAGAGCCTCGTCAGCCGCCGCAACACCCGGATCGTGCCCACCGACGAGGGATATCTCGTCCAGGACCTCGGCTCCACGAACGGAACCTTTGTGAACGGCCAGCGCATTGACGAGGTAACCCTGCGTGAGGGCGACGTGCTGCGCGTGGGCGACCAGCGGTTCCGCTTCTACTTGGCCGGCCCTGAAGACATGCCCGACACGCCCCAGCCGGCCACGCCCGCAGGCGCGCGGCCCGGGATGACCGAGCCGCACCTCGCCCCGCCGCAGCGGCTTCGGCGCACGCTGTTGCTCGCGCTCCTGTTGCTGGCGGTGCTTGCCGGGGCGTTCGGGCTGTGGTGGACTCTGTGGGGCCGGGGCTGAGCCGGGCGCACATCCCTTCGATCGCCACTCAGGTCGTCAGCCGCCGGACCGCCCCTGCGCGGCCGACAGGCGCTCGCGCACATGGGCGAATATCGCCCCAGCGATGTCGATCGAGTGGCATTCCTCCAACCCCCGGAACCCCGGGGAGGAGTTGACCTCGCAGATTGCGAATCCGTCCTCGCGGAACAGCAGGTCCACGCCCGCGATCTCCAGTCCGAACAACCGGCTGGCCTCGGATGCGAGCCGCTCGATTTTCGGGGTCATCGGATGCGCGGTCACGGTCGCGCCCCGGCTGACGTTCGCGCGGAAGCCCACCGTTGCCGTGCGCTGCATGCAGGCCACGGGCCGCCCGCCCAGAGTGAACACGCGCAGGTCGCGGCCGCGGCTGGCGCTCACGAACTCCTGGATCAGCACGAACTCGGTCGCCCGGCCGGCCATGATGAGGCCCACCACGTCCTCCAGCTGTTCGGCCGTCTGACACAGAAACACGCCTCGCCCATGCGAGCCAGACACCGGTTTCAGGACCACGGGGAACCCGAGCGACCGCTCCACGCACGCGGGGTCGACCGGAAATTTGACGAGCATCGTCTTCACGGAAGGCAGTCCGCTCGCGGCGAGCACCTGCTGCGTGTAGAGCTTGTCGCGCACCGTGGCCACGCTCGCCGCGCTGTTGAACGCGGGCACGCCCAGTCGTTCCAGGTGGCGAATCACCGCCAACGCGAAGTAGGTGGTGCCAGCCCCCATGCGCGGCAACAGGAAGTCGGGCAGCGCCACTTCCTCGCCGTCCAGCCACGCCGTCCTGGAGTTTGGGTCTCCGACCAAGAGCTGGAAGTGCTCGGGCCGCACCACGCGAAGGTCCACGCCGCCCCGCACCGCGGCCTCGCGCAGTCGGTTGATCTCATACGCGCACGGATCGAGCTCTTGCTCGGCGCGACGATACAGAATCCAGCCCCGCATGCGCCTCTTCTCCGTCCCGGCCGCGACGCACGCGCGCGGTGGTGTGCATTGACGAACCCCGGCCGCGAGGCGCTGGCCCCTACTTGGGTATCGCCTCGATCTGCAACGGTGGAATCTTGGCTCCGCCGCGGCCCGTGACCTCGAAAGAGATCCGCGTGCCGGGCGTCTGCCGCGCCACGGTCTTGATGAGCACCGGGTTCCAGCCCGGGTGCAGCACGGCCGGGATGACGTCCGGGTCCTGAAGCACGCTCGGCGAGGGACGGATGCCGTACCGGGGCGTGCCGGTCCCGCCGTGCTTGTAGACCTCCTCGCCATTGACCCACATCCGGGTTGCATGCGAAGTGCGAAGCAGAATGTCCACCGGATTGTCCTGGTGCGAGGGCACGAGCGTGGGGAAGAACACGCGCGTGTACAGGTAAATGACGTCGAATACACCGCGCATCGCCTCGTGCGGGATGGTCAGGAACCCGTCCTCGGCCATCGCGCGTATCCAGCCCTGCTCGCGCCCGTCCGCGACCACATACTTGGCGGACAGGTCCACCGGCCCCAACTCCGGCGGGAAGGGCGTCTCCAGGCCGCGGTAGTCGTCGCCCACGTCCCGGACCCGGCCCCGGTCGTCGCGCACCATGGCCGGCTCTGCCTCGCCAAAGGGCCCGAGCACCATCCACTCGTCCAGGCGGGTATACTGGTCCGCCTGCTCGCTGATCCAACGCCGGCACTTCTCCATGCGCTTCCACAGCCGGTCCTGCGGACCGCCCACGAACACCAGCCTGTACCGGTGCGCGGGAACGGAGACGTCCATGCCGCTTCCCCGCACGCGCAGGGGCAGCTCCTCGGAGAGCAGGTCCAGGGGCTCTCGGTCTCCTTCGAGGCCGATCTTGTTCCACCGCACGTGCACGTTCGCCCGCGCGTCCTCGTGGCCCAGGTTGGAAATGGCGAAGAGCGCGCCCTTGCCCGGCCGGGCCCACAGGCTCACCTTCACGCCCTCGGGGCGCACGCGCACCACATCCTGGTTGCGCCAGTAAGGCAGCCAGTCGGCTCGCCACGCACCGAACGCGTCGCGCGCGCGCCACACGCGCGCCTGCTGCCGAAGCGTGACGCGATGCCCGGGCTCGTACGCACCCGCGCGCGGGAGCACGTTGTGCACCACGCCCATGGTCATGCCGTAGTCCACGTCCGCGGACGCGATGATGTCCGAGTGCACGCCCCACTGCTCGCGGCCCATGTGCAGGGCCCGGAACTGGCCCAGGTTCACCCGGCCGAAGTCGCCCTGGTACCCCTCCCCACCGAAGCAACTGGTGCCGAAGTGCGCGGTCATAATCGCCGGTCCCGGGCTGGCGTGCAGGTCCACCAGCCCGTCCGGGCGATGCGTCTTGACCAGGTTATACACGCGCTCCATCAGGTCTCGGCGCGTCCAGAAGGGATACGTGGGCTGCCGCGTGCCGTCGGGTCCGTCGTACCCGCATCCGTGGATCGCCTTGCTGCAGGGGCCGGTCCAGTCGGCCCATCCGTCGAGGTACACGCCGTCCAGGTCGTACTTCTCCAGCAGCCGCTCGATTCCGTGCAGGATGTAGTCCGGCCATTCGGTGTTGGTGCAGATGTGCGGCGCAGGATATCGCGGCTCGCGCGTCGGCCGGTACCCCTGTTCGGGATCGCGCCGGGCCCAGCGCTCGCCCCAGTCGGGCCACTCCGGCGCGCCGTGGCTGAACTCGCTGCCGAAATACACCAAGAGCTTCATTCCCAGCTTGTGCGCCCGGCGCACCAGGGTATGCAATTGCTTGCTGTACCGGGTCTCCGGGTACGAGTGGTGGTGCGACCACAGCGAGTGGAAGATGAGGACCGTCACCCCCAGGTCGCGCAGGGCTCGCAGGCCCTCCTCGTCAAACCCGTACAGCCAATGGTGATGGTAGATGTTGAAGTGCTCTGAGCCCTTTTCCAGCGGGCGCCAGGGATTGGCCTGAAGCCCGAACGAAATGCTCAGCGGCGCGTCCAGCCGACGCGGCGTGCGCACCACCCGCATTTGAAACACGAGCGCGTTGCGCTCGCGCCGCACGGCCAAGCAGTCTCCCTTGTCCCAGCCTTCTTCAGACGACGCGCACCAGCCCAGCCCGCGCTCCTCGTTGCCGATCCATGCCAGCGGCCGATGAAATCCACCCGCAACCTCGTCCGCAGGCAGCTTGTCCGCGGCCAGGCAATTCACTCCGCCGCTGGTCCCACTCAAGAAGGGGCCGGACACGTACGCCGCTTCGCGCCGGCGGATCGGGATCTCGATGGTCAGTCCCGCCAGGTCCACCGGATGCAGCGGGTCCAGCTCTACGTCCAGGCGCATGGCCCCGTCGAAATGTACGGTCACCACGCTCTTGATCATGATGTTGCCCACGCGGCCGACCGCGGTGCGCGTGGCGTGCCGCCCGTTTGGGTGGCGGTCCATGGACTCCACGGTGCAGCGACGCCAAGCCTGTTGCACACCGTCCGCGTTCAAGTGCACAGAGATGGGTCGCGCGAGCAAGGGCGCCTCGCAGCTTACGATCTGAGCTGGCAAGGGGCAACCATCGAACCGGTGCTCGCGTCCCCAGCAAGCCACCGTGTCGCCCTTCACCCGCACGGGGCCCCAGGGCTTGGGCACGGTGTCGAT
>CAZOBJ010000111.1:0-9328 GCA_964577825.1 uncultured Planctomycetales bacterium | reverse complement strand
CAGCTCCAGGGCGAACTGGAGGACGCCCGCGCCCGCCTCGCCGAGGTGGTGGAGGCCGTGCCCTTGGGCCTTCTGGCCATTGACGGGCAAGGCCGCTTGTCCCTGATCAACGGTACCGCGGAGGTCATGTTCGGACTGCGGCGCGCCGAGAGCCTCGGGCAGCCCTTGGCGAGCCTGCTCCCCCAGGCGGTCCACACGCAAGTCCGCTGCCTCCTGCAAGGCGAACGTACGGAGGACCAATTGGAGGCGGAGATTCAGCTGCCGGTCGTGCACAGCGGTGAGACAGAGACCTTCGCGGTATCGGTGGTGCCTTTGCGCGCTTCGAACCCGGCTGTCGGGCGCGAAGGGCATTTGGTCGTATGCCGAGACCTGCGACTCAGCCGAGAGGTGGCCAAGCTGCGCGAACTCGACGCCATGAAGAACGACTTCCTCAGTCTCGTCAGCCACGAGCTGCGCACGCCCCTCACCTCCATCATCGCCTACAGCGAGACCTTGCTGATGGACGGGATTGTTGACAGCGAGGAGGAACGGCGCGAATATCTGCAAACCATCAACAGCGAGGGCGAGCGTTTGAGTCGACTGATCAACGACGTCCTGGACGTCACCAAGCTCGAGTCCGGCAAGATGGACTACTCGTACGAGGAGGTAGACCTCGGCGACCAGGTACGCGCCGCCACGGCCACCGTGCAGTCGTTGGCTGACCAGAAGTCGATCCGCATGCTGGCCGAGGGCGCGGACGAGCTGCCCGTGGTGCGTGCGGACCCGGACCGCATTATGCAGGTGCTCACAAACCTGTACAGCAACGCGATCAAGTTCTCCGAGGAGGGCCGTAGCGTGACCACCCGTTGCCGGATCGTGCGTCCCGACGACGACCCCACGCCTGCCGTGGAGGTGGCGGTCACCGACCAGGGCATCGGCATCGCGCCCGAAGACCTGCACAAGGTCTTTAGCAAGTTCGAGCAGATCGAGAAGATCGACCATCACGCCGTGGGCACCGGACTGGGCATGCCCATCTGCAAACTGATCATTGAGGAGGGCCACGCCGGGCGGATCTGGCTGGAGAGCACTCCCGGCGAGGGGACCACCGTCTCCTTCCGGATTCCCGTGACCTGATCGCCCGGCCCAGGAGGATACCTTCGATGCGCTACGCACTGACAGCTGTGTGTCTTTCGCTAATGACCGGACTGGTCGCCGGATGTATGCAAACGCGCTACACCGCGCTCAATCCGAACCAGGACGCGGAATACACCCCTCGGCTCCTGGGTGAGCCACCCGAGGGCACCTGGCTCTGGGTGCGCGGACGCATCAGCGCGGACCTTGCGTTCCTGGAGCCGGAAAGGGATGAAGAGCGCACGCACGAGATCTTGCTCGTCACTGCTCAGCAGGGCCCCACGGATGTGGAGCTGCCCACTCGGCGAGCCTGGATCTATGTGCTCGCGCGAACCCCGGGCAGCGAGCAACGCGATCTGCTTATGAAGCGAGAGGTGTACAACGCTGCGCAGCCCGATCCCAAGGTCCACCGCCCGCGCGAGGTCCTTCTCGACGCTAGGACGGATACCGTCTCGCAAGGACGCTTGCGCTTGCTGGACCTGGATGAGGACGGGCGCCCCGAAATCCTGGTGAGCCTATGGAAGGAGAATGCTGAGAACGCGCAGGCCCTCCATCGGCTGTACGAGCCCGGGCCCGAGGGCCTGGTCCACCGATTCGCTTGCCGGCTGGTGCAGCCCTCCGCCCAGGTTCTGACTCTGGACCTGGACCGGGACGGCGTGGACGAGTTGATTCTTCCCGCAGCCATCCCGCTGCCTCCGCGCGTGGCGGTGACCGACGCCGACCTCGCGCCTCGTCCGGCGTGGCCGTGCGCATATACGCCGGCGGCGGGTGGCGTGTACGAACAGGCGAATGACAGATTTCCCAACTTGTATGCCCCGGCGCTCGTGGGGCTTTATGAAGACCGGGCCCTGTGCGCGCCGGATAGCCGGTCCGTGCACGACCTGTATTTGGGCCTGATCTATCGGTACTTGAGCGCCCCGGAGGGACAATCCGGCGCCAAGGCGCTTTCGGACTTCTTTCTCGAACAAGCCGCGCAGCATGAGGACGATGCGGGCGAACTGGCTGCCGCCCTGATTCAGCCGCCCTCCTGAGCCGCGCCCGGTGCCTCGACGCCTTCGTACGCGCTCAGTGGCTTGAGCAGCGCGCGGCCCGCCGGCTCGTCCAGCTCGATCACGTGAAAGAACGCCTCGCGGTATTGAACGATGTAGAAAAGTCGCACCGTAGGCGGCATCCGGTGGAACACGATTTCTAGACACGTTTCCTGACTCGGGTCCGAGATTTCTCGCACGGACCGGATCTCGTCCGCCATGATGTCATCCTCGCTGCGCGGATGCAGCACGCGACGCACCAGCCAGCGTAGGAAACGCTCTTCGTATCCCGGATGCGTTGCCACGACTTCTTGCAGAATGGCGCGCTCGTCTTCGTGCGTGCTCAAGAGTCCGGCCACCGCGTGGCAAATGTCGCGCAGGTCGTCCAGGCGGAGGTTGCGCTGCCGTTCCGGGATGTCCTCACGTGCGGTCATGTAGATCCCTCGTGTTTCCGCTCGCCTCGCAACAGGGCGACAAATCGTGCATCCCCGTGCAGGGAGCTCAGGTCAGGGTCGTGCGCCATGTGCTCGCGCTCCTTGTATCCGAGCTCCATGGCTCGTTCAAGACTTTCTAGGGCGCCGTCCGCGTCCCCGGTGAGGGCCTGGCTGCAGGCAAGGTTGTACGCCGCCACCGGATCTCGGGGCCGCCGTTCGACGATTTCCCTGTCGAGGGCCAGTCCGTCCTGGTAGAAGCCGAGGGTGGTATAGATCTCGGCCAAGGCCTGCATGGCCTCGACGTGGCCGGGACGGCGGCACAGCACGCCCTCCAGCAGCGCGCACTGGTATACGAGGTCTTCGCGCGCCTGAGGTTCAAGCGCTCGGAGCCGTTCCGGATCTTGCGGTCCCTTCGGGGCCATCGGGTCGGGTCTCCTGGTCGGACGATCAGGTGAGCTCGAACGGATGAAACAGTCTTCGGTATTCCTGTTGGGCGAACCGATCCGTCATGCCCGCAATGTAGTCGCACACGGCACGTTCGGTCCCGTACGCGTGCACCTCCGCCTGATGCTCGTGTGGAAGCATTCCCGGATGCCCCACGTAGGCCCGGAACAAATCCGTCAAGAACGCTCGGGCCTTGTTCGACATGCGCTGCACGGTGAAGTACCGATAAAACCGTTCGTGGAGGAACGCCTCGAGTTCGTCCTTCATCGCTGCAAGTCCCGGACTGAAGCCCACCAGCCGTTCTCCATGATCGCGGACCTGGGCCGGTGTGCGGACGGGGCCCGCGTCCAGGTTGCGCCGCGTCTGTTCGATCACGTCGGTCGCCTCCAGGTCGATCAGCCGGCGGATCGCCTGCGCTCGGCGCAACTGCGCGTCCATGTTTCTGGCCTGGTCGGCGGACACCGTCTGCCAGATCCGCAGCTCCGCGACGTCCGCTTCGTCCAGCACCCCGCTTTGCAGACCGTCGTCCAGATCGTGGTTGTCGTAGGCGATTTCGTCGGCCACGCACACGATCTGCGCCTCGAGCGTGGGCATGCCCCCCCGCGGAAAGTCCGCGACGGGCTGTGGGAACTCGTGGCGCGTGCTGTGCGTGGCAAAGCTCTCGCGCACCTCGAAGCTGAGGTTCAGTCCGGGGAAGTCCGGATACCGACGTTCCAGCAAGTCCACTACTCGCAGCCCATGGGCATTGTGTTCGAACCCACCGTGATGGCACATGAGCCCGTTGAGCGCCTCCTCGCCGGCGTGGCCGAAGGGCGTGTGTCCCAGGTCGTGCGCCAGGGCGATAGCTTCGGTCAGGTCTTCATTGAGCCCCAGCGCCCGGGCGAGCGACCGGCTGATCTGCGCGACCTCCAGCGTGTGCGTCAGTCGCGTGCGGTAGTGGTCGCCTTCGTGGTTGACGAAGACCTGGGTCTTGTATTCCAGGCGGCGAAATGCAGTGCTGTGAATGACGCGGTCCCGGTCCCGCTGGAAGGCGCTGCGGTACGGGTGCTCGGCCTCTGGATGGACTCGGCACCGGGAGTCCTCGGGACGCATCGCGCACGAGTGGAGCTCGCGAGTAGCGCGCGCCTGGGTGCCTCTCTGCCGCAGGCGAGTCACGGACGCCCCCTTCTGCCGGGGCCTTCGTGCGCATCGAAGGCCGCGTGCAAGTCCGCGTACAGCTCTTTCAGGGCTTGGCTGAACACGCGGGTATTCGCGAGCACCGGCATAAAGTTGTTGTCTCCACTCCAACGAGGCACGATGTGCATGTGGAAGTGGTCGACCACCCCCGCGCCCGCGCACCGACCCTGATTGATCCCGATGTTGAAGCCCCGCGGATGCATGACCTCCGCCAGCACCGCTTTGCACACTACGAGCCACCGCCACGCCTCGCGTGCGGCCTCTTCGCCTACCTCTTCCACCTCTCCCTGGTGCGCGTGCGTGGCGATCATCAGGTGCCCCGGGTGATACGGATATCGATTCATGAGCACGAAGGCTTGGGCTCCGCGGGCCAGCACCAGATGCGGCACGGGATCGTCCGCATCGCGCGCCTCGCACAGAAAGCAGCCTTCTTGCTCGTCCCGGCTCGCGCGGCGGATATACGGAATCCGCCAGGGCGCATAGAGTACCTCCTCGCTCGTATTCTCGGTCATCGCGCACCGCCTTCGCGAGGCCCGCGCACTTCGCGAACGAGCTTGCTCGACGCGAGCATGGGTCTTTCGTTCATCTCAGGAATCAAGAGGCGCTGGCCCGCCTCGATCCGGTCTCCGTCTCCCAAACCGTTGCGGCGAGCAAGCGTGCCGACGGGCACGCCCGTGCGCCCGGCGATTGCAGCCACCGTGTCTCCGCGACGCACCACGTAGTACCGCGCTCCCTCCTCGTGGCCCACAGGACCGAGGACCCGTGCGGTTTGCGCATCCGTCGCGCGGATCGGGCCCGCGTCCGCTCCCCTGGCAGACTCTTGCCGCCGCATCGCCCGGCACGCGCCCAGACCGACGGTCACGGCAGCGACCGCTGCGCACACCCGCAACCGCGGATGGCGCAGACGACCCGCTGATGCATCGAGCCAATGGCGCATCGGCGTCCCCGTGCAGGACCATGTAGATCTGTACGATCTTAGTTGCCTCAGACCGATCGGGTCAAGGCCTTTTGGCCGGCTCCATCTGGCCGTCCGCGCCATGGTGCGCCCCACGCGGCTCCAAGTGCACGACCACGTCTACGATCTCGCTGAATTCTGCTTGCAGCATTTCGGAGACGCGTTCGGCGATATCATGCCCCTCGCGCACCGTCAGGTTCGGGTCCACCTCCACGTGCAGGTCCATGGCAAGGTCCGGCCCCACGTAGCGAGTGCGCAGCTCATGGACAGCGTCGACACCTGGTGCCGCGCGGGCCTTGTCCAGCACGGCCTGCCGCAGACGACGCGGCGGAGCTGTGTCCACGAGCTGACGCAGCGACGGAAAGGCGATCCGCGCTGCCGCCTGTAGGATGAACAGCGCCACAATCACGGCGCCGATGTGATCCACGAATAGCCACGAGGGCTCGACAATCGCCACGCCAACGCTCAGGGCCGCCGGTATACTGGACAGGGCATCCGACCGGTGGTGCCATGCATTGGCCACCACGGCCGCGCTCTTGTTTCGATGCCCTGCGCGCGCGGTCCACTGGTACAAGAGTTCCTTGGTCACGATGCTGGCCAGGGCCACCCACAGAGCCATGCGCGTGGGCACTTGTGCCGGGCCTTCGGGGAGCGCCACCAGGGCCCGATACCCGACGACCATGCCCGTGCCGCCTAGCACCAGTGCCAGGAATACGGTGACCACCTGTTCCATGCGCCCATGCCCATAGGGGTGCGACTCGTCGCGCGGCTTGGACCAGAACCGCACCCCGACCAGAATCGCGACGTCGGAGATCAGGTCACCCAGTGAGTGGATCCCGTCGGCGAGCACGGCCTGGCTGTGCCCGAACCATCCGGCCAGGCACTTGAGCGCGCCCAGGAGCACGTTGGCCACAAGGCCCGCAATGGTGACGCGCCGTATCGCGCCGGACCGCTTTTCGGTGAGGGCCGCCGTGTCCATGGGCTGCCGCCTACTCTTGCTCTTCTTGGTCGGGGTTGGGCGCAACCTGCGGACCCCCAGGCGTCTCTTCGTCGGACTTCGTCAGGTCCTCGAACATGGCGGCCACGAATGCTCGCGGGTCGAAGGACGCCAGGTCTTCGGCCTGTTCGCCCACGCCCACGAGCTTGATCGGCAGGTTCACTTCGCGGTTGATGGCGATCGCGATCCCGCCCTTGGCCGTGCCGTCGATCTTGGCGAGCACGAGCCCGGTCAGTCCCACCCCTTGGGCGAAGGTCTGCGCTTGGGACAGCGCGTTCTGTCCCGTGGTTGCGTCCACGATGAGCAGGGCCTCGTGCGGGGCCCCGAGGATTTGCTTGGCTACGACGCGGCGAATCTTTTCCAGCTCGCGCATCAGATTCTGCTTGGTGTGTAGGCGCCCCGCGGTATCGACCAGCAAATCGTCCATGCCTCGGGTGCGCGCGGCCTGGCAGGCGTCAAAGACCACGGCCCCCGGGTCCGTGCCTTCGCGGTGGCGCACAAGGTCCACGCCCACGCGCTCGGCCCACAGGGCGAGCTGCTCGCCCGCCGCCGCACGGAAGGTGTCCCCCGCGGCAAGAAGCACCTTGCGGCCTTCGCTTTTGAATCGATGGGCCAGCTTCGCCGCCGTGGTCGTCTTTCCCGTTCCGTTCACCCCGATCAGCAAATAGACGGTCGGGCTCTCCGTCGCTCGGGCGAGCTCGGTTCCCCCGGCCTCCAGCCGCTCGACGAGGGACTCCCGCACAAAGGAAATCGCTTGCTCGCGCGTGCGCACCTCGCGCTTGCGGTGGCGGTCGCGGACCTCGTCCACGAGCTCGAGCGACAGTCGAGGCCCCAGGTCCGAGGCCACCAGCGCGGCCTCGAGGTTCTCCAGGAACTCCTCGTCCACGTTGCGTCTGGAGGCCTGTGGGCCGCCCAGCGCGGACGCGAAGCGCGCCCGCGTCTTGGCCAATCCTTGGCGCAGATGTTCGAACATCCTCAAGGCCATGAAGCGTCCTTTCCCGCACGTCGATCTCTGAGCGCTTCGACGCACGCGTACGGCACACGCACGCCGCCCAGCTCTCTGTCCGGCAGGCCGTCGCCGTGGAAGTCGCTGCCGCCGGTCACGGCCAGGTTGCGCTTGCGCGCGTAGGCAAGATATCGTTCCGTTTGCGCCGAGGTGTGCATGGGGTAGTAAGCCTCCAACCCCGCAATGCCCGCGTCCACAAGCTCGTCGAGCATGTCGTCGAGCTTGTGCAGACCCGGATGGGCCAACACGGGCAGTCCGCCCGCTCGGCGGACGGTCTTCACGGCCTCATCGATCGACAAGCGAGTCTTGGGCACGTTGAGCGGGCGGTCGTCAGCTAGGTACCGGCCGAAGGCCTCCTCTTCGCTGCGCACATACCCCAGGCGCGCCAAGGCCCGCGCGAGGTGCGGCCGCCCCAGGGACTCGCCCCCGGCGAGCGCCGCCACCTCCGCGTAGGTGACACTCAGGCCGAGGTCGTTGGCGCGCTCGATCATGGCTCGCATGCGCTCTTCGCGTCCGGTCTGCAACCTGCGCACTGCCTCGTCGACCACCGTGGGCCGCTCCAGCAGGTAGCCCAGCACATGCACCTCGCGGCCGCTGTGCACACAACTGATTTCCACGCCCCACAGGACCTCCACGCCTTGGGCCCGTCCGGCCTCGGACGCGGCACGGAGCGCGGCCACGGTGTCATGGTCCGTGACGGCCACGGCCGCGAGCCCCTTTTCTCGGGCTCGCGCGACCAGCGCCTCGGGGCTTACCAGTCCGTCCGACGCTGTCGTGTGCGTGTGCAGGTCAACGATGCGCGAGGTGCTCACTGGCGTTCCTCGTGCGCGATTCGGTCGAGAATGCCGTTCACGAACGCGCCGGAGTCCGGGCCGCCGAAAGTCTTGGCCAGTTTGACCGCCTCGTCAATGGCCACCTTGTACGGCGTCCGTCCCGACAGGATCTCGGCCACACCGAGCCGCAAGACGTTACGTTCCACCGTGGCGATCCGTTCCAGGCTGTAGTTCGCGGTCGACCTGCGCAAGCGGCGATCAATGTCTTCGCATCGGTCCAGCGCCTGTCGAATCCGCTCACGGGCGAACGAGCGAACCGCTTGCTTGTCGGTGTGGGCCGCCAGAAACTCGTCGATGGGCTCGCACCCGGGGCCCGTGAGGTCGTGCTGGTAGAGGTACTGGAGGGCCAGTCGCCGCCCCAGGGTCCGCGGACGCATGGCAGGACCCTCTACGGCGCGTCCGCGGAGGCGTGGGCTCGGCCCGCCGCTAGCTCGATTCTGCTCAGCAGCCGCCGCTCCAGAGATACGTCCCGGGCGGCGAACAAGCCCGAGCCGCTTCGCGCGGTCACCTCGACCTGCGTGGTCTGGGGGCCCTCTCGTTGCGCGGACAGGACGATCGTGCCTGTGCTGCGAGCCAACCCGGCTCCATTCGGCCCGGCGTCTTGGACCACGCGTACCTCCACGCGATCCTTGTCTGGCGATCTCTGCACAAGGACCTGGTCGGATAAGCTCACGAGCTCGATGCCGAGAGACGGATTCCGCCGCACCACCGGCTGCCTGCGGGCCACGCCCTGCTCTTGCGCGGTGCGCTCCCAGTCGATGAGGACCGCGGCCACCGCCGCGTACGGCACATGCATGCGCACCGTGGTGCCCGAGTCGCCCGTGCCGAGGGGACCGGTGCATCCACAGGCAACGATTGCCCCCGTCGCGCACAGGATCCATGTCCAAGGCCGACCTGCGTACATCGCCCTCTCCCGCAGCGCGGCCTCAGATCTGCTGGTACAGGTTCACGAGCTCCATAGCCGCGCGCGCCGCGTCCGCGCCCCTGTTGCCCGCCTTGGTGCCGGCACGCTCCACGGCCTGCTCGATCGTGTCCGTGGTTAGTACCCCGAATACAACCGGCACGTCCGCTTGCAGCGCCACCTGGGCGATGCCGCGAGCCGTTTGGCCGGCCACGTAGTCGAAGTGCGGCGTGCCTCCCCGGATCACGGCCCCGAGGCACAGCACGGCCCCGTACTGCTTGCTGCGGGCCACGCGCTGCGCCACCATAGCGAGCTCCAGGGCGCCCGGCACCCAGATCACGTCCACGGCCTCGTCCGAGGCTCCGTGCCGGCTGAGCTCGTCTTGCGCACCCTCGATCAGCCTGGAGACGATGAATTCGTTGAATCGGCTCGCCACCAGGGCGA
>CAZOBJ010000110.1:0-9572 GCA_964577825.1 uncultured Planctomycetales bacterium | reverse complement strand
CGAGGCCAAGCGTCGATTGCGGGAGATGGACGGCGAGGCCTGACCTAGCTTGTTGACTCGGCCCGGCCTTCCCGGCTCTTGTCAGCCGGGGCCAGTGAGGCCGGCACCGTGAAGTAGAACGCGGCGCCCTCGCCCGATGCGCCGTGCGCCCACACCGTGCCGCCGTGGCGCTCGATAATGCGCCGGACGGTGGCCAGGCCCACGCCGGTTCCCTCGTACTCGTCCGAACGGTGCAGCCGCTCAAAGGGCCGAAACAGACGCGCCGCGTGACGCGTCTCGAACCCCACGCCGTTGTCCTGTATCACGATCGTGCGCATGCCCGGGCCCGGAGGGTCGTCTGCGCGCACCGTCACGCGCGCCTCCGCACGCGTGCGCGTGAACTTCCAGGCGTTGGCGAGTAGGTTCTCCAGCACCACGCGCATCAGGCTCGGGTCCGCGCGCACGACCAGCCCTCCCTCGACCTCCAGATCGACCTCTCGTCCGGGTTGCGTCTCCCGCACGCGGTCGGCCACTTCGCGCGCGAGCGGCGCGAGATCGAAGGCCTCTTCATTGAGCCTTCCGCGCTTGACCTGCGAGAGAGACAGCAGGTCCTCGATGAGCGCGCCCATCCGCCTTGCGGCTGCGCCGATGCGCTCTCCCCATTCGCGGCACTGGGAAGGCCTGGGCGCCTCTTGCTCGGCCAGCAGGTCCGCGAACCCTTGCACGGACGTGAGCGGCCGTTTCAAGTCGTGCACCACGGTATGGCTGAAGGCGTCGAGCTCCTCGTTGGCGCGTTCGAGCTCCTCGGTGCGCCGCCGCAAGTTCAGATTCGCCGCGCGCAGGGCGTCCTCGCTGCGTCGCAGGCTCTCGAACAGGAACCCGTACGGCCGACGCAGACCACTCTCGATGATCGCCTTGTACACCAAGCAGAACGCTGCGAGCTTGAGCATGTGGCCGACCAGGTTCGACTCGGCGTACCCGGGCGCGTGATACGCGAAGTCGAGCTCCGCCAGCATGCGTAGCACGATGGAGAGGACCAGCAGAACGAACACATTGCGCTCGAACACGTCGCGCACGCGGCGGAAGAGAAGCAGCGACAGCGCGAAGAGCAGCACCGTGGCGTACTCGCTCAGGAGCTTGAATTGCGTGACCTGCCCGTCGGCCACCGTGGTCGGGAAGTGCCCGGCGAAGATGAGCCCGATCGCCGCGAACATGACCAGCGCATAGAACAGGAACACGCTCACCGGCCGCAGGCGGCGATGGGCGAGCAGTCCGGCACAGACGAACGTGATTGCCTCCACGAGCCTGGCGGCGGTCCAGAACTGCGTGGTCCGGTTCACGTCCTGATGCTGCATGCCCATGCCCATGCAGCTGAGCACGTGGAACATTTCGAGCACCGCGACGAACACGTACCCGATCCCGAGGTACACGATGGAGTGCTGGCGCATGTAGTAGCGACAGTTCCAGGCGAGCATGAACGTGGCACAAGCCACGACCACGCTGAAGATCTCTGCGATACTGTGAAACAGGAGGTAGTGGTAGAAGTTCGCCAGCGAAATGGCGCCCAGAAACAGGAGGATCTTCAGCGCGCTCGCCGCCGGTCGAGGCTGGTACAGCTGCGTGGTAGCGGGCATGGCGGCGCCCCCTGCACCGTCGGACGGTGAGTATCCTATCTCCTTGGGTCGGGCTCGTCAAAGGCCGCCTTGCACCAAGGCTCTCCCGGTGGTACTTGAGGACCGCCTCTCGCGCTTGTCGACACGGAACCCAGTAGGCGATCACGCATCCGCCGGGCTCCCCCCTGTCCAACCCGCGGAGGCTACTGCCCGATCGTGAACATGCCCTCCAGGTCATGGCGCGAGTACGCGCGCAAGGCCAGCAGGGTCTCCGAGCGGAGGATTCCCTCCACCCGCAGGATTCGGTTGGTGACGAGCTCGGCCAAGTCCTCCTGTCCCTTGACGCGCAGCATGGCGATCAGGTCCATCCGGCCCGTGACCGAGTACACTTCGCTCACTCCGTCGAGCTCGGCCAGTTCCTCGGCCACCGCGTTGATCCGATCCCGCTTCACGTCCAGAAGCACAACCGCTGTCAGCATAGCCTTCCCCTCTCGTCTACCCGTACCGCAGTTTCGATCGAACGTCCACGTGCGCGGTTCGGGGCTTGTTCCCTGCGAGCCGGCCACCCTCAGGCTCGTAGGGTTGGCTAGCCTCGGCCCACAACCGCAAGGCGTCGCATCCTTCCACGCGCCGGCTCCGCGGCAACGCCCTTCGCACTGAGCCTCGCCCCGGATTGCGACTCGTCGCAGCCCCGCAGCCCGGCCGATCAACGCCCCGGCGGAATCCGCTGCTCGTGCATCCGCTGCGAGGCCTCCTCGGCCTCTTGACTGGCTCGCTCTCGCGCTCTGTCGTACTCCTTCTTCTGTTCGGCGCGTTCCTGTGGGGTCAGGGGCGGCTCGGGTTCGTTCGGGTTCGGATCGCACCCGACCGCAAACAGCGCGCCTGCCGCCACCATCAGCACCGTCGCCCTCAGAGCGTTCATCCTCGCCTCCTTATCTGTCGGCCGTGCACGCGGCATTTGAGCTATCCGTACCATCCGATTGCGTGTTTGGCAAGCCTCCATCCTCCCCGAGCGCATACGCCGCATCCGCCATCACGCGCTCTCAATATAGCCCGTGACCGCGGCGCAGACCATGCATTTTCTTTCTGATCGGCTTGGCAAGGACGCCGCGGGGCCGCCCCCAGGCCTGCAAGTCCAGGCGCTCTCCCGACCCGGTTGCATTCTCCAGCAAAAACTTTCCAACGAACTGTCTTCCTAACCCGCCAATTCACAACCACTTGCGGCCAAGGCGATTCCGACCCCGTATCTCCTATTTGCACATGCGCTGCCGTGTTCTACAATACTACAGGGCATGATACGACTTTATCGGTCGTTGCATGATTCGGGTCGGACCGCGGCAAGGAGGGGATGATATGCCTGCCACAATCCGTACGGGCGGCAATGTGGCCCTGATGACCGTGCAGGGCAATCTGTGTCATCATGATACACAGGACCTAGACGACAAGGTGGACGAGGTCATTGACGCGGGCTTTCCCAATGTGGTCATGTCCCTGAAGCAAGCGCGATTCCTCGCGAGTGCGGGGATCAGGCTGTTCGTGCGCTCGCACGACCGTACGAAGGCAGCGGGCGGACGCCTCATGCTGGCCGGTGTGCCCGCCAGCATGCGGTACATGCTCGAGGCGGCGGAGCTAAAGGACTTCTTCGACACGGCCTCCGATGACGACGACGCCATGGCGCGCCTGGGCGCGCCGCTTGCGGCATTGCGGGATGGCCTGCCCACCCGATCAGAGCGTCAGCACCCTCATGGAGGCTCCAGCGCGGCTGTCGAGCCCGGCAAACACGAGACCTCGATGATGGACGACGCGATGATCCTCCGGCTTCTACGGCGTTTCCTGCCCAGGCGGACCGCTGTCGAAGTGGTCGACTACTTCGTCGGGCGAGGACACGACGTAGCGGACGTGTCGACGGTAGCAAGGGTCTTGGGGCGGCCGCAGCGCGAGATTGCACGAACCATGCGCGAGCTCTCGCGCCTGGACGTCCTCAAGCGTATCGGCGATGGGGCGACGTACAACTATAGTCCGCCGGCCGAGGCGCGCGGAAAGATCCGCCAATTCCTGTCTCGCTGGCACACGAGCACCGAGCACAACCACCTGCTCGCGCTCGTGATGAAGATCGAGCACTGAGGCGCGCTGAACGCGCCCGCTGCATATCCACACGACATGAGCGCGGGCTGCGTTCGTCCGCGGCCAGGGCCGCAACTGGCTCGGCAGCCGCCTTTGAGGCGACGCCGCGTACCTGCCTACTCCTGCTTCACCTTGAAGCCGCGGTCGCGAAGCTGCGCCACAATCCCTTTGTCGCCCACCAGGTGCAGGCTCCCCACCACCACAAAGTGCGGCGTGTCCAGATCGAGGTACCCCACGATCTTGTCGGTCATGCGGTCGTTGCGCTCATACACGAGCTTCTCGAACAGCTCAGGATACTCCTCCTCGGCCTCGCCGCCCAGGCCTCCGACTTCGGCCATCTTCTCCGCGTCGCCCGCGCGCCAGGCCGCCAAGAGCTCGTTCAGGTGCGCCTCGAAGTTCTGCATCTCGTCGAGAGCCTGGAGCAGGAAGCTCCGCTCCAGCTCCGGAGAGAAGCTGCTGAGCATCTCGATCTGCTCGCGCATGGACTCGAGCTCCTTGACGACCTTGCCCTGGTTCGAGGCCTGTTTCACGAAATGCAGGTCCACGCCGAACATCGCAGAATATCCTAGTTGCTGGGCCTTCGCCACCTCGAGTGTCTGCATTAGAAACCACGGGCGCATTTGCGCGGCATGCCCCAGCGGCAAGTCCATCTCCTGGGCCACCTTCTCAAGTCGGGCGCGTTCCTCCCGGTTCAAAGCATCGAACACGGTCTTGCCCTGGGGATACATGCCCTTCTCGGTAATCAGCAGTGCGGTCTCTACAAGGTCCATCTGGTTCGGATCGGCCTCGACCACGAGCACCGGGCACTCCTTGAAGGCGGATTCCACCGGTTCGCTGAGCGGATAGAAGCTCGGCTTGCCCAGGTGGATGCTCCCAAGCAGGTACACGGTGTTCTTTTCGCTCGTCGCCTTCCACAAGAAGGGCCTGCTCTCGTTTTCCCCGGCCACGGCTCCCAAGGCCGCGCCGAGGGTGAGGATCGCCACCGCGAGGGCGAACCGGACTCGCTCTCTCAAGCTTCGCATCATAGGCTCCTCTCTGTTGACTCGCACCCCGCGTACGTCCTCGGCAGGTCTGCTCGCCTACATGAACGTCCAGGTGGGCACGATCTCGCGCGTCACGCCGCGCAGATACGCATTGATCTCTCTGGGGTTGTCCATGGCCGTGGCCTGAACGGCCACCTGCTGCGCCTGTTCGATAGACACGGAGCGAATAAGCTTCTTCACCTCCGGGATGAGCGGCGGTGGCGCCGAGAAGGTACGCAATCCCAGTCCCAGCAAGAAGATCACATACGCGGGGTCTCCCCCCATCTCGCCACACAAGGACACCGGCACGTCCTGCGCCTTGGCCGCATCGATCACCCGCTTGATCAGGTACAGTACCGCTGGGTGGCTGGGCAGAAAGAGGTCCGCCACGTGCTCGTTCGCGCGATCCACGGCCAAGGTGTACTGAATCAGGTCGTTCGTCCCGATGCTGAAGAAATCGACCACCTTCGCAAAGGAATCGGCCATGAGCGCCGCGCTCGGCACTTCCACCATGATTCCGAAGGGCATCTCTGGGTCGTACGCGATGTTCTCCGCGGCCAGCCCCTCCTGTACCTCGGTCAGCATCTGCCGGGACCGGAGCACTTCCTCCGGGTTGCTCACCAGGGGGATCATCAAGCGCACGTCGCCCTCCACCGAGGCGCGGCACACCGCCCGCATCTGGGTGCGCAGAATCTCCGGATGCGCGAGACAATAGCGAATCGCCCGCGAGCCCAGGTTCGGGTTGCGCTCCTGTAAGGCCGTCCCGTGGCCCATGAACTTGTCCGCGCCAAGGTCGAACGTGCGGATGGTCAGGGGCCGGCCGCCGATCGCCTCCACGGCCTGGCGATAGGCTTGGTAGTGGTCTTCCTCGGTGGGCTCCGAATCCGTGGACAGGTACAGGAACTCGGTCCGGTACAGGCCGACTCCTTCCCCGCCGTATCGGATGAGCTGCTCGATCTCGGCAGGGAACTCGATATTCCCCATCACCTGGGCCTTGACGCCGTCCGTGGTGACGGTGGGTAGGGCGCGCTCGGAGTATAGGGCCTCCTCGAAGTGGCGGAAGTCCTCGGCCATCCGGTGGTAGCGCTCGATCGTCTCCTGGTCGGGATCTAGAATCACGATGCCTCGGTTGCCGTCCACGATCAGGGTCTCTCCCATGCCGGCATCCGTGGACACCTTGCCGAGGCCCACCACCGCCGGCAGCTCCATGGCGCGTGCCACAATCGACGCATGCCCGGTCGCGCCGCCCACGTCCGTGCAGAAGCCCACCACGTGCTCGCGATCGATGCTGGCGGCTTCGCTCGGGGTCAAGTCCCGCGCCACCAGGATCACCCGCCGGTCCAGGTTCTGGAGATCATGAGTCCGCTCGCCGAGCAGCGCCCGCAGGAGACGCCGCTCGATGTCCTGGACGTCGGCCACACGCTGGGCCAGATACTTGTCTCCGATCGAATAGAAGGCCTTCTCGAACTTGCGCAGGGACCGGCTGACCGCGTACTCGGCGCTGAAACGGTTCTCCATGATCCGCCGCACCACCTCGTCGTGCAGGCTGCTGTCGGCCAGGATCATGACGTGCGCGTCGAAGATGGGACGCGCCTCTTGCCCGATGTCCGTGCCGATACGGCCCTGCAGGGTGCGGATGTCCTCCTGGGCCTTCTTGACGGCCTCGAAGAACCGGTCGCGCTCGCGCTCGCACTCCTCAGCCGCAATGAACCGTCGAGGGATGTCCAGCGTCTTGCTGGCCATCACGAACGCCTCGGCGGTGGCGAATCCGGGCGAGACGGGGATGCCCTTGAGGATTTCCATGGGAGCCTCACTCCATCACGACGCGCGGGCGCACACGCACTCCCCAACCATATAGATCGGCGGATTATAGGCGTGTGCTTCAATCAGGGTCAACAGGAAAAGGCAAGGCCCTTTGCGCCTCTCTATCGGCGCCGGACGGCGTCGGGCGCCTGCCCGCCACGGTCCGCCCGGGCCAACCCATTCCCGGCCTTTGTTCGTCGCAAGGGCCATGCGAGAGCCGTGGTTCGAGCCCCTGAACGGGAATCCGCCCTTTCCGCGCGCGTACTCAGCCGCAAAAGGTGCGCCCGCCGTCGATGAACAGGTTCTGACCGGTGATATACCCGGCCAGGTCCGAGAGCAGGAACACCGTGGCCGCCGACACGTCCGCGGGCAGCCCCAGGCGCCCGATGGGCACCTTCTTGCCGAGCTCCGCGCGCGTCTCGGGGTCCGGATGGCGCGTGTGCAGAAGCTCCGTATCAATGAGCGACGGATGCACCACGTTGCATCGGATGCCCTGCTTGGCGAACTCCTTGGTGATGGCCCGATTGAGCCCCTCCATGCCCGCCTTGGCGGACACGTAGTCCGCGCGGCCGCCGCCGCCGGCCACGATAGCCGCCGAGCCCACGAGCACCATGCTCCCGCTGCCTCGGCCGACCATGTGCGGCAGCACCGCGCGCACCGCGATAAACGCCCCGGTCAGGTTGATGTCCACCACCCGGCGCCACTCCTCGGCGTCCAGGTCGAGCATGGACACAGGAGACGTATACCCCGCGCAGTAGACCATGTGGTCGAGCGCGCCCCACTTCTCCAGCAGCGTCTCGACCAGCTTTCGCGTCTCCACTTCGTCCGTGCAGTCGACGCCGAAGTGCATCGCCTCTCGGTCGTGCGGCTCCACCAGCCGCATGAGCTTCTCCGAGTCCGCCTGATCCTTGTCCGTTCCGAGGTGGGTCCACGCCACCTTGCTGCCCGCCGCGGCCACTTGCTCCACCACGGAGGCCCCGATCCCGCGCGACCCACCCACGACCAGGGTCGCCCGTCCGTCCAGGTTCATCTCCAGCATGCCTGTCCCCCTTCTGTTCGCAGAGGCCCGTCTCAGCGTGTGGCCTCGATGATCCGACGGATGTGCGCGCCGATCTGCGCACAATCGTCCTTCGAGAGCTGCGGCGGCACGTTCACGTGCACCGCGCGCCCCAGGATGTCCAGAGTGCGCGGGTTCATGTCCGGGGCATAGGCCACCTCGCCCTTGTAGTAGGGACACGCCCAGGGGCAGCCCTCGTCCGTGGGCGTGACCTTGTCCAACAAATGCGTCCAATACGCGTACACGTGCCAATCGCGACGCTCGGGCGAGTACAGGTGCTTGGCGTCCACCCCGTCTTGCTTCAGGCGACGAGCCACCTCCGCAGCGCGTTCGGGACTGTCCATGTACCATACTACGCAGATGCCCGTATCGCCCCGCTCTTCGGTCACTTCGCGGAACCGGATATCCTCCAGCCCGTCGAGCGCCTGCTTGATGATCCGCTTGTTGCGGCGCATCAGGTCCAGGAGCCCGTCGAGCTTTCGCACCTGGGCCAGCAGCACCGCGCCGTGCAGCTCGCTCATGCGGAAGTTCATGCCGCAGAAGTTCTCATCCTCGAACCGCGGCAAGGCGTAGCGGTTGGGCCGCCAGCAGGCCGCAGTGTCATGGTAGCCCATGGCGCGATTGTACGTGCGTTCGTCCTCGGTGACGAGCATCCCGCCTTCCCCAGCGGTGATGATCTTGTGGTACTGGAAGCTGTACGCGCCGCAGTCTCCGAACGTGCCCAGGTGCTTGCCCTGGTACGTGCCGCCTGTGGCCTGGGCCGTATCCTCGATGATCTTCAGGTTGTAGGTCTTGGCGATGGCGCGCAGCTCGTCCATCTTGCACGGCATCCCGCGCATGTGCACGGGCACGATGGCCCGGGTGTGGGGGGTTATCTTCTCCTTCACGTCCCTGGGGTCAAGCGTCAGGCTCTCGTCGATCTCCGCGATGACCGGCACGGCCTTGGCCGAGACCACGGCGGCCGCCGAGGCGAAGAAGGTGTACCCCGGCACGATGACCTCGTCTCCGGGGCCGATCCCCAGCGCCACCAGGCTCGTCACGAGCGCCGAGGTGCACGAGTTCAAAGCCAACGCATATTTGGCCCCCACCTTCTTCGCAAAGAGCTCCTCGAGCTCGCGCACTTTAGACGGATACTCCTCCGGCCCGTAGTAGCGGAACAGGTACTTGCGGTCCAGGACCTCGAGCACCTCCTTCTTCTCTTCCTCGCCGATCTCCAGGCCGCCCGGGTACATCGGCACGGCCTTTGGGATCTTCGGGTCTGTCTTGCCCATGATGGGGTCACTCCTCTCTTGTTCGTATCGTTCGCTATCCTCGCCGAGTACCAATGATTCGCATCCGCACATCAGCTCACAAGCTCGTCAGAACCGCACAGCCTCTCCGCTCTGCGCGCTCTGCGCCGCGGCCAGGGACACGCGCAGCGTGCGCACGGCGTCCGCATAGTCGCAGCGCACCCCCTGCGGATCGCTCGCTCGCACCGCCGCCACGAACGCCCGGTCCTGGGCCAGCACCGGGTCCATAGCCGGGGCGGCCGTCTCGTCGCCGTCTGCCGTGCGCACGGTCATGCGTACGTTTTCCATGCCGCTCGCCGTGCTGACAAGTTCGACGACCTGCTGCTCGGTGTGGACCACGAATCCGTTGCGATACCGCACGGGCAGCGCGCACGCGCAGATGAGCGTCCCCGGCACGCCGCCCGGAAAGCGCAGCGTCGCAGCTGAGGCCGCCGGTACTCGGCTGTCCGTGCCCGGCGCGGAGAATACGCCGTACACCTGCTCGGGATCGCCCAGGAAAACGCGTAGCAGGTCCGCCATATGCGTGGCCTGCTCCACGATCTGCCCGCCCGAAAGAGACGGGTCGTGCCACCAAGCCGCGCCGGGCTTGCGGCTGAGCCAATAGCCCTGGGCCAGGAGTACGGGGGACTTGTCAATGAGCTCGCGCGCCCTTTCCACGAGGTCCAGGTATCGCCATTGATAGCCC
>CAZOBJ010000109.1:0-9772 GCA_964577825.1 uncultured Planctomycetales bacterium | reverse complement strand
TGCGGGTCGGCGCGCCGGACCGGCCGGGCGAGACGCTGCGCATGCGCGGCAACCTGTCCCTGGCGCCGGGCAAGGAGGAGAGCTGGAAGGTCTATGTGGGGCATAATACCCTCATGCTGGGCGTCGAGGATGACGCCGGCCTCGCCGCGAAGCTCCTGTTCGACTGCGAAGAGAGCGGACAGTTCGGCCTGGAGATCGGCGTGGGGGCGTGCCTGCGCGCCTACAACGCCATCATCGCCGCCGCACAGTTGGACGGCGCGCACCGCGCCTCCTGGAAGGGCACGGGGGACTATTCCCGGGTCATCGGGTGCACCGTGGCCGGGTTTACGCGACTGTACGGCTTCGGGACCGGATACGGAGCGGACTTGCGCGTACGCGACACCGTGTTCTCGGACATGGACCAGGGGGTCGTCAATGGAACCCAGTACTTCGAGGACTGCACCTTCCGTCGGATGGGCACGGCGATTCGCGACGGCGGGGGCCTGTCCGGGATGCTCGTGCGGTGCCGGTTCGAGGCGAATGACGTGCACTGGCAGCTCCAGTATTCGCGCACGGGCCTGCGCGCCGTGGACTGCTTGTTCAGTCCCGCCGACGAAAAGCGATATGTGTGCACAGGCCACGCGGACCCGAAGACCGGAGCAGAGCACCGGCCGGTTTTCCTGGCCGAGCGTCATCTGGTGTTTGAAGTGACCGATGCGCAGGGGGATGCGATCGAGGGGGCGCGAGTGACCCTGACGCCCGCGACCCCGGCCCATGCGTACGCCGTGGCCCAGGGCACGGCGGTGACCGGTGCCGACGGCAGAACGCCCTTGCCGGAGACGAAGCGGGCACTGTTTGTATGGGACTATCTCGTGCAGGCAACAGAGACGCCAGAGCCGGAGCGGATCGACTACACCTATGTGGCGGAGGTTACGGCGCCCGGGTACGCGCAGCGCAGGATCAGAGAGCTCGATGCGGACCAGGACCAGCAGGCGGTCTCCGTGGAGCTCGTGCGCGAGAAGTAGCCCGCCCGGGCAGGCAGATAAGGGTGCTGGCCGGCCGTTCTGCTGTTCGGAGGGATTCTTCCGCGCGGCCTTACTGCGTGTATACAAGAAGCCCCTTCGGCTCGCGGAGCAGAAGGGGCGAATGGTTGGTGGAGGATGACGGATTCGAACCGACGACCTACAGACTGCCAGCCTGTCGCTCTACCAACTGAGCTAATCCCCCATACGGCGTTTGCGACTCCTTACTATACCCGCGCCTCGCGAACTGTCAAGGGGTTGGGACGGGGGTCCCCAAGTGCCTGCGGGCAAGCGAAATAGCGCGGCATCGACGCGCGTCATCGTCCCTGCTTGCGCGATTTGCGGCCCGCAGAGCGGGTGCGTTTGCGGGCCTCTGTGGACCGTTGCGCCAGGGGCACATACGGCTCGTCGAACGTGCCGGTGTACAGGGCGCGCGGCCGGAAGATCCGGTTGCTGCGCAGATACTCCAGGCACCGTGCGGCCCAGCCGGACACGCGGCTCACCGCGAAGAGCGGGGTGAACATCGGCGTGTCGATGCCCAGGGCCCTGTACACGAGCCCGGAGAAGAAGTCCACGTTCGGGAACACGCCCTTGTCCGCGCCCAGGCTGGCGACGACCTCGTGCTCCAGGGCGCGGGCGACCTTAATCATGGGCCGGATCTCGGGCTGCTGCTTGGCCAGGTGCTCCGCAAGCGGGCCAAGCAGGCGCGCGCGCGGGTCGTAGGTCTTGTAGACCCGGTGCCCGAAGCCCATGATCTTGCGCTTCTGGCGGCGCGCTTTCTTGTACCAGGCCACGGGGTCGCCGGAGGCGAGCACCTCCTCCAGGGTGTAGAGGACCTGCTCGTTGGCCCCGCCGTGCAGGGGCCCGTTGAGCGCGGCCACGCCCGCGCCGATGGAGAAGTAGATGTCCGACAGGGTGCTCGCGACCACCATGGCCGCGAACGTGCTGGCGTTCATGCCGTGGTCCGCGTGGAGGATCAGACACACGTCCATGATCCGTGCCTGCTCGGGGGTGGGGTGGCGGCCGGTCATCATGTACAGCAGGTTCGCGGCGTGCCCAAGCTCCGGGTCCGGCTCGATAGGGAGGTGCCCGGTGCGGATGCGCGCAATCGCGGCGGTCAGGGTGGCCATGCCGCTGATCAGGTGGTACACGTCGTCCAGGGTGGCCGCGCGGCCGTCGACCATCTCGTAGACCGCGTGCTCGAAGCCCATGGGCTGGGTCTCTTCGGGGATGGAGTCCTCGTCCGCGCCGATGGTGGTGCTCGGCTCGCGCGAGGCCGGCCCGCCGCCGGGAACGGTGAGGATCCGCCGCAGCAGGTACACGGCCAGGCGCAGCCCCTCCATGGGGGTGCACTCCTCCACCGGGAAGGTCTGTAGCAGACGCAGAGTGTCGGGCAGATGGCGGTACGCGACGAGCCTCGACTGGAACTGCTTGAGCTGGCGCGCGGTGGGCAGCTTGCCGAAGAGCAGGAGATACGTGGTCTCCTCGAAGGTGCTGTGTGCGGCGAGGTCGAAGATATTGTACCCGCGGTAGGTGAGCTGGCCGTGCGCGCCGTTCACATGCCCGATCTCGGTGTAGCACGCGATGGCCCCCTCCAGGCCCGGGCCGATGGTGGCCTCCACGGGCCAGGTCTCCTTGCGGGCGACCAGGGTCTCGGTGTCCGTGGGCACCTCTTCGCGGGCCTGGCGTCCCGCCTCGACCAGGAGCTCGGTGATCTGCGGCGTGTCCTCATGCATCAGAGTCCCCCTTCGGACTGATGTGCCTAGCTAGGCAGGTCTCCTCGCACCGCGCCCGAGGCGAGCACACGGCTCGCGCTAGCGCGATTGCCTTGGAGCGGACGGCTCGGAGCGCTCATTGGGCGCCGCCTCGGGCGATCCCGGCGGCGCAGGTTCTGTTTGCGGCGCGCCCTCCTGCTGCGGTCCGCCCTGGGCGCCCGGTCCGGGCGACGCGGGCGGGGTTTGGGCATCCTCGGCAGGCGGCTGCGCCTCCGTGGACCCCTGGGCCGACTCCGGGCCGGAGGCCGCGGTGGACTCGAGCGCTTCGGGCTTTTCGAGCGCCTCGGATGCCTCAGATGCCTCGGGCGCGGGTGGCTGGTCCGATGCCGCGGGCGCGGGTGGGGCCTCGGGCTTGAGCCGCTCGAACTCGGTGCGCAGCCGGCTCACCTCGCGGCGACTTGCCTCCATGAGCTGTTCGCGACTGTGGATGTCCACGTCCTCGGTCTGCTGGAGCGCAGAGACCGCGACCTCGAACTGGCCGATACGATGGAAGAGCTCGCTCGCGGCGCGGTGGTTCTCCTGGGCCAGGTCTTCGAGCGCCGGTACGTCGGGTCGGTCGAACTCGAGCTGGGCGAGGCGCTTCTCCAGGGACTGGGCCCGCGTGGTCGTCTCCTGGGCGCGGGTAGGGGCGCCCTCTCGCTGGAGCCGCTCGACTTCCTTGCGCAGCCGGTCGATTGCCTCGTGGGCGGCCGCCAGCTCCTCGCGCAACTCCCCGACGCGCTCCAATGTCCGCTCGCGGCGGACCCGAAAGCGCTCGACCGTGTGGCGCATCACGGCCACGAGCGCCTCGATGTACACGGAGTACTTGCGCAGGAGCAAGTCCGGCTTGGGCGCGTCCCGATCCTCGCACGCCTGGCAGTAGTCGATGGCCGTGAGGTAGTCGCGCACGTCCTCGCGCTCCCGGGCCCAGCGCACGTACCGCTCCGCGGCGCGAAGATTGCGCTCGTACACGCGCGTGGAGTCGCGCACTCCGAGCACCACCACGCCGAAGAAGCGAAACGCGTCCGCGAGCAGCGAGAACAGGAAGCCGAGCAGCCCGCGGCTGGGCCGCGATTCCTGAGAGACGTCCGTCTGCTCCGTCTCGGCCATGGTCGGCTCCAGGCCTGCGCGACGCACCCTTGGCCGGGTGCCCAGGGTGTTATGGGGAACCTGTTCGAACCTGTTCGTATTATCGGCGCGACCGGGGCGCGGTCAAGGGGGAAGGTGACTCGTGGGCTGCTTTTGCATCCGACTGGAGTCAAGTTCTGCTGTCAGCGGACGATATAACATAGGAAGGGAAGCTGCGCGCCGGCACCCTCGCCGGAGAGGGCTCGGCGCGCCCCCTCGGAATCCTGCGGAAAGGATCGCCATGTTCCCGTCGCTGAGCCGCCATAAGGCCTATGCATTGATCGGGACGGTCGGGTGGCTGCTGCTATTGATGCTCGCGGCGGCCGCACACACGGACGAGACCGAGTTCCGGGTGCGGCTCGGCGAGAAGATGCTCCTGCACTACATCCATTCGCCGCGCTCGGCGGGCCTGGGCGGCAGCTACGCGGCCCTGAACGACGGCGCCCACGGGGTGTACCAAAACCCAGCGTCCCTGGGCGCGCTCTCCAGCCACGAGGTGTTCAGCCACCTCAGCTTCGAGCAGATCAATGAAGGCGGCCGCCACGCCGAGTACTACGGCGGCACCTACGGGGGTGGGTTCCACTTCGCTTCGTGGCGACCGGACTACTATTCGCGCGAGCAGATGGGCAACCAGGCCCTGGCGTTGCGATACACGCACCTGGCCGGGGACGCCGGGGGATCGAACGGCTTCGACCAGGGCACGAACCTGCTGACCGTGGGGTACGGCCGGTCGTTCAACTACGGCCGGGTGCTCGCCGGCACGAGCTTCGGCACGGACTTGACCAGCTGGGGCGACAACGACGAGCTCGACACTGACCTGTGCGGGTACGAGCTACGCAACGGGCTGATCGTGCGTCTGACCCGGGAGTTCAGCCTGGGCGCGGTGGTTAGCCTGGGCTGGGGAGACTACGAGGAGAACCTGATTACCGGCAACTACCAGGGCGACCTGGCCTGGCGCGAGTTCCGCCTGGGCGGCGCGCTGCGGCTCAATGACGCCTGGCTCTTGACGAGCGATATCGCCTTCCAGAACGTGGAAAAGGCCGCAGACCCCGCGCCGGACCGCGAGCTCGAGGAGCACTCCGTAATCCGCTGGTCCGCGGGCGGGGAACTCATCGTGGTGCCGGAGACCGTCACTGCGCGCGGGGGCGTGTTCGTGGTCAACGACGACTTCGACGTGGAGAACCTGCCCGGTCTCTCGGACCGGAATCACACGTACGGCGGCCTGTCCCTGGGCGCGAGCTACTACCGCGACAACTGGTCCCTGGGCTACAACGCGCGGGTCACGACAGAGGGCGACCACGGCCACTTCGCGAACATGCTCCTCGACTTCTGAGCCTTTGCGTTCGGCAAGGGCCTGAGCGCGCCGGGTCTTTTCCTGGACAAACCCTGGCCAGCGGGTACACTGCACCTCGTGAGGGTGGGGACGATTCTGTCCGGACTTTGCGAAGGAGGAAGAGGATGGCTCTGCGCGATCTGGTGCAGCGCGCGCGCAGCGTGCGCCGATTCCGTCAAGACCCGATCTCCATGGAAACGTTGCGGTCGCTGGTCGAGCTCGCACGCTGGTCGCCGTCCGGGGGCAATCTCCAGGCACTGAAGTTCTTCCTCTCCTGCGACGGCAAGACGAACGCCCGGATCTTTGAGCACACCGAGTGGGCGGGTGCGTTGCGCGACTGGCCGGGCCCCGGCCCGAACGAGCGGCCGACCGCGTACATCGTGATTGTCAACGACGCCCAGATCCGCCCCAGCTGCCTGGGCCCGGACGTGGGCATCGCGGCCCAGAGCATGCGGCTGGGCGCAGCGGAGCGCGGCCTGGGCGGGTGCATGCTGGGTGCGATCGACCGTGACGGCCTGCGTGACGCGCTGAAGGTGCCCGCGCACCTGGACATCCGGCTCGTGCTGGCGCTCGGGACCCCGGCCGAAGAGGTGGTGCTCGATGGCCCGCGCGAGGGCGGGAACGTAGCCTACTGGCGCGACGACAAGGACGTGCACCACGTGCCCAAGCGCACGCTGGATGAACTTATCGTGCCGCTGTAAGGCGAGCGGACCCGCAGGGGCCCTACGCCAACAAGGGGACTCAGCCTAGCGGAATGAGCGCAGGCTCCTCTGCCGCCACGCGCAGCGTGAGCTCGGCGTCGGCGTGCGCGGTCGCCTCCACCCCCCAACCGAGGGCAAGCGGCTCGCCCGCAGGCATGCGCACCGGTCGCGGCAAGGGCAGGGCCGCGTCGGAAAAGTTGGCCGCGACCATCCAGCCGGCGATCTCTGCGGCGAACAGGCCGTCGTCAAAGCCGAGCACGGCCAGGGGCTGCGCGGCCGTCTGTCCGTGCGTCTCCTCCGGGCACCACAGCACGACCAGGTGGGCGATCTCTGCCCCCGGGGCGACGTCGAAGGGCACCCCGCCCTTGCCCAGGCTGACGAGGTCGTCGGTGGCGCGCCAGGTCTCGAATCGGTGACGATTGTGGTACTCGGCCCGGCCGGTGCCACGGAAGACCAGGCCGAACCGGTCGTCCACGTTGAGCCATCCTTCGCGCCCGAGATCGATGCGCACGTCCTCGGCGCCCGTAGGCGCGGCATACCCGGATACGACGCGCTCGCCGCCGGCCCAGTACACGGTGCGGTGCGCCTCACGGTCCGGCGAATGCGCGAAGTAGGCGTCGTTGAGTACGCTCAGCGGACCCTGAGCGAGCTCCTCGACGCACAGAGCCTCATGCGCGCAGAATCGCTCGGCCACCAGGGCGCGGCCGTCGGGGAGGCTTGCGAAGACGTACTGCCTGCGGACTCGCCCCTCGAACAGGTCCTCCGCGCATACGGCCGCGGCGCGGTCCGCGCCCTCGCGCACGCGCACGAGCACGGGCCGGGGCGGACGCAGGGTGTGGACGCCGCGCGGACGGACCTTGCCGCGCAAGCTGCCGCTTAGCGGGCCGATGTGGCGCAGGCCCTCGCGGGTCCAGGGCAGGGTCATCAGACTGTTGCGCCAAGCGAAGCTTGTCTGTCCCCTGGCGTGGCGGTGCACGAGCGCGCCCCCGTGCGGATAGACGCGAACGCCCTGCATGCGCTCGCGCAGGGCCACGGGGTCGGCGGGCGCTTGGCCGGGGCCGCCGAGGCGATGCAACAGGTACGCGTCGGCCATGCGGGCGGCCATGCGCTCGTACATGATTGGCGGGTCCTGCGGCGCGCCGCAGTGCGCGACCACGTCTTCGGCGACCATGCGCCCGTCGCGCGCCTGGGCAGAGGATTCGAGCACCTCCAGGGCGCGACGCTCCAGGAGCGCGGCGTCGGGGTCCGCAAGGTGCAGATTGGCGAACGCGTGCGTGATGGCGAATGCCGGGTAATTCAAATACGGCCAGTCCATGCCCTGCACCGGCTGGAAGGCGCCGGTCTCGTCCGCCCACCACTTGACGAGCTCGTAGGTGTCGCGGCGCCGCCACAGGGCCTGGGGCGGCAGGTCGCGGCCGTAGAGTTTCAGCAGGTTCGCAGCCATGGCCGTCAGGTTGATGGAACTGGCCATGTACGAGGGGTGCACGACACCGTGGTTCTCGGCGGTGCCATCGGGCAGGGTGGTAAAGACCTTGCCGCACAGGTCGCGCACGGTGCGGCCTGGCTCAATCTCGGTGCGGTCGCTGCGGTCCTCCGGCCGGGTGGTCGCGCAGAAGAACCACCGTTTCATATGCTCCTCCCACACGTTCCGGTCCGGGTGGCGGGGGAGCAGGCACACGCACGCGGCCACGCCCAGCGCGGTCCACGCGTTCTCCTCAGTCTGGGTGTCCAGGAAAATGCCCGAGCGCGGCGCCATGCGGCCGAACTCGCCGGCGTACTCCTCCGCGATGGTCGCGAGCATGGCGCGCTCCTCGTGGCCGAGCAGATGGCGGATGAGGGCCGCGGTCGTGAAAAGCGACGCGAGTACGCGGCCGCACTGGCTGCGCTGGAAGAACCCCTTGCCACGCTCGCCCCACTTGGTGCCGGCCAGGTTGTCGCGCCCCCAGGTCTTGGCCGGACGCACGCAGTCCGCGGGACCCGTATCGTGCGTGAAGCACAGGTACCGCAGCCCCCTGCGGCAGACGAGGTGGAGCTCCTGGGCGCTCGCGCCGGCGAGGACGGGATCGAACTCGGGGCTCGATGCCGCGGACGCGAGGAGCAGGATGGGAAAGGCGGTGTCCTGCCCGTACCACAGGGCGCCGCCGAAGAAGTGCCCGCAGTCGGGCCGGCCCGGCCAGTCCTCGAACCAGCCCAAGCCATGGGGGATCCATCGCGTGATGAGCGCCAGGTACCGGCGACTCAGGGCGTTCTCGGCCGCCGCGGGCACGACTTCCGAGAAGTCCGTACCGTAGCGCGCCGGGTCCATGTCTTTGCTCCCCAACGGACGCGCGGTCGATGCCTGACGGCCGTGCGCGCGGGGCGGGGGACGGCGTCCGCGCGCTACACGTTGATGCTCATCAGGAACTCGGCGTTCGTCTTGAACGACTTCATCTTGCTGTGCAGGAACTCCATGGCGTCGACTACGTTCATGTCGTTGAGGTACTTGCGCAGCAGCCACACGCGCTGGAGCTCGTCCGGGTGCAAGAGCTTCTCCTCCTTGCGCGTGCCGGACTGGTTGACGTCAATGGCCGGGTACAGCCGGCGGTTGACCAGGCGACGGTCCAGGTGCAGCTCGGCGTTGCCCGTGCCCTTGAACTCCTCGAAGATGTGCTCGTCGCCCCGGCTGCCCGTGTCCACGAGCGCAGTGGCCACGATGGTGAGGCTGCCGCCGTGCTCGATGTTGCGCGCCGCGCCGAAGAATCGCTTGGGCTTCTGGAGCGCCGTGGCGTCGATGCCGCCGGACAGGATCTTGCCCGAGTGCGGGGCCTCCGTGTTGTGGGCCCGGCCCAGGCGCGTGATCGAGTCGAGCAAAATCACTACGTCGTTGCCGTACTCCACCAGACGCTTGGCCTTTTCGATGACCATCTCGGCGACCTGGATGTGCCGGCTGGCCGGCTCGTCGAAGGTGGAGCTGATCACCTCGCCCTTGACCGAGCGCTGCATGTCGGTGACCTCCTCGGGCCGCTCGTCGATGAGGAGCACGATGAGGTTGACCTCGGGGTTGTTGGTCGTGATGGAGTTGGCCGTCTGCTGGAGAAGCACGGTCTTGCCCGTGCGCGGCGGCGCCACGATGAGAGCACGCTGCCCCTTGCCCACCGGCGTGATCAGGTCCACGATGCGCATGGACCACCGCTCGGGCGCGGTCTCCAGGATGAAGCGCTCCTCGGGGAAGAGGGGCGTCAGATCGTCGAAGACCAGCTTCTCCTTGAGCTTCTCGGGCTCTTCGTGATTGATGGCCTCCACCCGCAGGAGGGCGAAGTACTTCTCCTTGTCCTTGGGCGGGCGGATCTGGCCGCTCACGGTCAGCCCCGTGCGCATGCCGAACCGCAGGATCTGGCTGGGCGAGATGTAGATGTCGTCCGGACAGGGCAGGTAGTTGAAGTTGGGGCTGCGCAGGAACCCGTAGCCGTCGGGCATGATCTCCAGCACGCCCTCGCCGAACAGGAGTCCGTTCTTGTTCACGCGATTCTTGATGATCGCGAAAATGAGGTCGCGCTTGAGCATCCCCCCGAGGCCGTCGATGTCCTCCATCTTCGCGAGCTTGCGCAGCTCGGAGACGGTCATCTCCTTGAGCTGGCTGATGTGCAGTTCGCCGCGTTTGATCTCCTCATAGACCTCGTCGCGCAGCTTTTCGCGTGCGGCGCGCTGCTCCTTGGTCATCTGGGCCTCGCGGCGCTCCTGCTCTTCCTCTGCTTCCTTGTCCGTGAGCACGCGCTCCTCGGTCTGCTGCCCGCTCTGGGCCTCGTTCTCGGCGCCGCGCTGTTGCTCCGCGCCCTTGCCCGACTTCTTGCGCCCGGCCTTGCGTGATGTCCGGGT
>CAZOBJ010000108.1:2694-9858 GCA_964577825.1 uncultured Planctomycetales bacterium | reverse complement strand
GCGCCCAGCACCACGCTGGAGATGTAGCGCACCGGGCCCAGGTCGAAGAGCAGCCAGCGGCAGTCCTCGGCCAGCGCCCCGGCCTCGGCGCGCAGCTTGTCCACGTTCGCGTCGTCGAGCCGGTCCACGAGCACCTCGATCACCCCCACCTCGCCCTCGCGGCGCAGCGCGGCAAAGGTCGGGCTCTCCTGCGCCGAGGCCGCGGCGGGGGCGCCCTCCTTGGCCAAGGCGCCCGCAGCAGCGGCCGGCTCCTCTTCGAAGTCCAGGGCCTCGGGCGGCTGGTAGGCCGGGGCCTCCGCGGCGGGCGTCTGTCCGGGGCGGGCCTCCGGGTCGCGGCTTCGGACCATCAGGAGCCGGTTGCCCCGCTCCGAGTACAGGAGCTCGTCCAGGTAGGCGTCCATGACCAGAATCCCGCGGCCGAAGTCCGCGAGCAGGGTCTCCTCGTCGGGCTCCTCGGCGATGGGCGGCGGGGTGAAGCCCTGGCCCTCGTCCTCCATGATCGCGCCCCAGCGGCCCTCGTCGCAGAAGAGCTGCACGCGCACCTTCTTCGCGGGGTCGAGCGCGTTGCCGTGGAGCATGGCGTTGGTGAGCGCCTCGTCGAAGCACAGCTCCGCGAGCTCGCGCCGCTGGGGCGCCACGCACCCGGCCTCCATCAGGCAGTGCACCAGGCGGAACATGAGCGGGGCCTTGTGGCTCAGGTTCGTGTCCACCTCCACGGACAGCAACTCCCGGCCGAACGGCGCCAGCGGCTGGGTGCTAACCTGCATCGTTGTCCTCCTGCCGAACGGGGCCCTAGGCCCCGTGCTGGGCGAGGCCGGCGACCTTGAACTTGTCGAGGAGGTCGCGCCGGTCCACGGTCTTGGCCAGCGCCTCTTCCGGGCTGACGATTTCGTCCATCACGAGCTTGAGGATCGCGTCGTTGAGCGTGGACATGCCCTCGCGGCCGCCGGTCTGCATCATGCTGGGGATCTGGTGCGTGCGGCCCTCGCGGATGATGTGCGCCACGCCCGGATTCACGACCAGCACCTCCATGGCCGCCACGCGCCCGCCGGCCTTGCGCCGCAACAGCACCTGGCTAATGACCCCCTTCAGGGACGCGGCCACCATGGTGCGGATCTGCTCCTGGTGGTCGGGCGGGAACTGGTCGATGAGCCGATCCACGCTGCTGGCCGCCGTGTTCGTGTGCAGGGTGGCGAACACCAGGTGCCCGGTCTCCGCGGTCTCGATGGCGATGTGGGTGGTCTCCAGGTCGCGCATCTCGCCGACCAGCACCACGTCGGGGTCCTCGCGCAGCGCGCCGCGCAGCGCGGCCGCGAAGCTCTTGGTGTGGGTGTGCACCTCGCGCTGGTTGATCAGGCACTGCTGGTTCTGGTGCACGAACTCGATGGGGTCCTCGATGGTGATGACGTGCTCGCGCCGGGACTTGTTCACCACGTCGATCATGGCCGCGAGCGTGGTGGACTTGCCGCACCCGGTGGGCCCGGTCACGAGCACCAGGCCCTTGGGCATTTGGCAGAAGTTGCGGATCGCCTCGGACAGGCCGATGTCGTCGGCGGTCAGGATGTCCGAGGGGATGAGCCGGAACACGCCGCCCATGCCCATGCGGTCGTAGAAGATGTTCGTGCGGAAGCGGCCCACCTCGTCGAGCTCGTAGGCGAAGTCCGTGTCGTGCACGGCTTCGAACTCCTCGCGGTTGCGCTGGGGCATGATCTCGTTGAGCAGCTCCTCCGCCTCGGCGGCGGAGACGGGGTCCGTGTTGAGCGGGGTCATGACCCCGTGCAGGCGCACGCTCGGGCGGGTGCCCGAGGAGAGGTGCAGGTCCGAGGCCCCGTGCTTGGCCACGAACCGCAGGTACCGGTCGATCTCGGCCACGCCCGACCTCCCGCGTCCGAGTCCGTTGCGGCGGGCGCGTGGGCCGCGCACATCGGCCGCAGGCCCGCTCTGCGCGATTCTGTTACCACACCCGCGCGCGGGCGTCAAGTCGTGAGGCGGACAATTCTCACCGGGTTCCCGGCCGGGCGGGCGCGGCGGGAGCGCAATCCCGAGTCTCGGAATCCGGCTTGACGCCGGGCCGCGGGCAGGGTACCCTAGTCTGTTTCCGGGCGGCCCCTGGGAGAGGCCAGCAGGCGGCGGGCGCGTGGCGCGCCGTTGGGAACGACCCGCGCGCGAGCCGCCGCGCGAGGCCCCGGGGTCCGAAGCTGCGAAGGAAGCCCATGGCCGGCGACGCATTCATCCGCGTCCGCGGGGCGCGCGAGCACAACCTGCAGGGCATCTCCCTGGACCTGCCCCGGGACACCCTGACCGTGGTCACCGGGCTGTCGGGCTCGGGCAAGAGCAGCCTGGCCTTCGACACCCTGTACGCGGAGGGGCAGCGCCGGTACGTGGAGAGCCTGTCCGCGTACGCGCGCCAGTTCCTGGAGCAGATGCAGAAGCCCGACGTCGAGCACATCGAGGGCCTGCCGCCCACGATCGCCATTGAGCAGCGCCGCGCGGCCGTCAACCCCCGCTCGACCGTGGCCACGACCACCGAGATCTACGACTATCTGCGCCTCCTGTACGCGCGCATCGGGCATCCGCACTGCCCCAAGTGCGGCCGGCCCATCCAGCGCCAGAGCGCGCAGAAGATCACCGACCGGATCCTGGCCCTGCCCGAGGGCAGTCGGCTGATGCTCCTCGCCCCGCTCGTGCGCGGGCGCAAGGGCGAGCACCGCGAGGTCATCGGCCGGGCCAAGCGGTCCGGATTCGTGCGCCTGCGCGTGGACGGGGGCCTGGTCGAGGCGCGCGAGATCAAGGGCTGCCCGTATCCGCGCCGCAAGCACACGATCGAAGCGGTCGTGGACCGGCTGATCCTCAAGCCCGGGGTGCGCGCCCGGCTCAACGACAGCGTGGAGACGGCCCTGCGCCTGGGCGAGGGCCTGTGCGTGGCGAGTGTGCTCGAGCAGAACGGCGTGTGGTCGGACAGCCTGTACAGCGAGATCTACGCGTGCCCGAAGTGCAACATCAGCTTCGAGGACCTCACGCCCCGGATGTTCAGCTTCAACTCGCCCTACGGCGCGTGCCCCACCTGCGACGGGCTGGGCACCAAGCTCGAGCTCGATCCGGACCTGATCGTCCCGGACCCCGGCCGCTCGCTCGGCGAGGGCGCGGTGCAGGCCTGGCGCAAGGGCGGCAAGCGCATGGCCATCTACTACGCGCGGGTGCTGCGCCGGTTCGCCCGCGACTACGACGTGGACCTGGACACCCCGTACCGCGACCTGCCCAAGCACGCGCGCGAGGTGCTGCTCTACGGCGACGGGGGCGGCAAGCGCGGCCCCGGGTTCGAGGGCGTGATCCCGAACCTGGAGCGCCGGTTCAACAACACCGACTCCGAGTACGTGAAGCAGCGCATCCACCGGTACATGTCCATGCATCCGTGCCCCACGTGCAAGGGCGCGCGCCTGCGGCCCGAGAGCCTGGCGGTGCTGGTGGGCGGCGCGAGCATCGTGGAGTTCACCGCGTTCACGATCGAGCAGGCCGTCGCGTTCCTGGACGATTTGCACCTCGCGGGCGAGGAGGCGCGCATCGCCGAGCCGGTCGTCAAGGAGATCCGCAAGCGGCTGCGGTTCCTGCACGGCGTGGGCCTGGAGTACCTGACCCTGGACCGCACCGCGGGCACCCTGTCCGGCGGCGAGGCCCAGCGCATCCGGCTCGCCAGCCAGGTGGGCAGCGGCCTCGTGGGCGTCTGCTACGTGCTCGACGAGCCCACCATCGGCCTGCACCAGCGCGACAACCGGCGGCTGCTGGACACCCTGTGCAGCATGCGGGACCTGGGCAACACCGTGCTCGTGGTCGAGCACGACGAGGAGGTCATCCGCACCGCCGACCACCTGGTGGACCTCGGGCCCGGCGCGGGCGCGCAGGGCGGCCGGGTGGTCGCGCAGGGCACGGCCGAGGACCTGGCCGCGTGCCCGGAGTCGCTGACGGGCAAGTACCTGACCGGGGAGCTGGCCATCGACCTGCCCGAGAAGCGCCGGCCCGTGCACCCGCGCACCGGGCTGCGCGTGCGCGGCGCGCGCGAGAACAACCTCAAGAACCTGAACGTCGACCTGCCCCTGCGCGTGCTCACCTGCGTGACCGGGGTCTCGGGCAGCGGCAAGTCGACGCTGGTGACCGAGATCCTGTACAAGGCCCTGGCCCGCGAGCTGGCCGGCGCGCGCACCAAGCCGGGACGGTTTTCCCGCATCCTGGGCACGGGCAACGTGGACAAGATCATCGCCATCGACCAGACGCCCATCGGGCGCACGCCCCGGTCGAACCCGGCCACGTACACCGGGGTCTTCGACCTGATCCGTCAGCTGTTCGCCAAGGTCCCGGAGGCGCGCATCCGGGGGTACCAGGCGGGGCGGTTCTCCTTCAACGTGAAGGGCGGGCGGTGCGAGGCCTGCCAGGGCCAGGGGGTCATGAAGATCGAGATGCACTTCCTGCCCGACGTGTACGTGCGCTGCGAGGAGTGCAAGGGCCGCCGATACAACCGCGAGACCCTGGAGGTCGCGTACAAGGGGCTCAACATCGCCGACGTCCTGGACATGAAGATCGGCGAGGGGGTCGGCTTCTTCAAGAACCACCCGCAGATCCACCAGGCGCTCCTCACCCTCGCGGACGTGGGCCTGGGGTACGTGGCCCTGGGCCAGGCCTCGACCACGCTCTCCGGGGGCGAGGCCCAGCGGGTCAAGCTCGCCTCGGAGCTCGGAAAGCGGTCCACGGGCAACACCGTGTACGTGCTCGACGAGCCGACCACCGGCCTGCACTTCGACGACATCAAGAAGCTGTTGTCCGTGCTCAACCGGTTGGTCGACCGAGGCAACACCGTGATCATCATCGAGCACAACCCGGACGTCATCAAGTGCGCGGACTACATCGTGGACCTGGGCCCGGAGGGCGGCGAGGCCGGGGGCGAGATCGTGGCCGCCGGCCCGCCCGAGGAGGTCGCCCGCGTGCCGGAGAGCTACACCGGGCAGCTCCTGGCGCGGGTGCTGGGGCTCGAGCGGATTCACAAGGCGAGCTGACCCTCGTTCGCTGACGCTTCGGAGGGCAGGCCCTTCGGCAAGGACTCGCAGAGCGGGCCCTTTGACAAGGCGTCGGAACGCGGGCCCGTTGGCCAGGGGGCCGTTGAGCAAGCCTTCGCAGGGCCGGCGGGCCGTAGAGCAAGCCTTCGCAGGGCCGGCGGGCCGGTTGAGAGGACGCCCCATGCCGCGCGGATTTCGCGATCCGAACCGGGACCAGGCAGAGCTCTTCACGCGGGCCATGGACCGCGCGGGCCCCCCGCGCGCGCCGGAGGAAGGCGCGGACCGGCCCGCCACGGTGATCGAGCTCACCCGCACGATCAAGGATCTGCTGGAGACGAACGTCGGCCGGGTGTGGGTCGAGGGCGAGGTCTCCAACCTGTCCGCGCCCCGGTCCGGGCACCTGTACTTCACGCTCAAGGACGAGTACGCGGCCATCGGGTGCGTGATGTGGCGATCCACCGTGGCGCGGCTGCGCGTGCGCCCCGAGGACGGCATGCGCGTCACGGTCCGGGGCCGGGTCACGGTGTACGAGCCCCAGGGCCGGTACCAGATCGTGTGCGAGAGCGTGCAGTCCGTGGGCCGCGGCGAGCTGCGGCGCCGGTTCGAGGAGCTCGTGGACAAGCTGCGCGCCGAGGGCCTGTTCGACCCGGGGCGCAAGCGGCCCCTGCCCGCGGTGCCGGGCACCGTGGGCCTGGTCACCAGCCCCACCGGCGCTGCGGTGCGCGACATGATCCGCATCCTGCGCGCGCGCCTGCCGGGCGTGCGCATCGTGCTCTCGCCCTGCCGGGTGCAGGGCGCGGGGGCGGCCGAGGACATCGTGCGCGCGCTCGGGCGGCTGGACGCCGCGGGCCTGTGCGACATGATTCTGCTCGGGCGCGGGGGCGGCAGCCTGGAGGACCTGTGGCCCTTCAACGAGGAGGCCGTGGCCCGCGCCGTGGCCCGGTGCGCCACCCCGGTCGTGAGCGCGGTGGGGCACGAGACGGACCTGTCCATCACGGATCTCGTGGCCGACCGGCGCGCGGCCACGCCCTCGGAGGCCGCGCAGATCGCGGCGCCCGAGGCCCAGGACCTGCGCGCCGCGCTGCACGGGCACGCCCAGCGCCTGCGCGTCGGGCTGCAGGGCTGCGTGCGCGAGGCCCGCGGCCGGGTGGAGGCCTTGGCCGGGCGGCCGGTCTTGCGCGACCCGGCGACCCTGGTGGGCCTCAAGGCCCAACGGATCGACGAGCTCGCCGCACGTCTGCGCGCAGCGGGCCGGATCGTCGTGGAGGAGCGCCGCAGCGGACTGGCCCTCGCGGGCGCGCGACTGGAGGCCCTCAGCCCCCTGGCCGTGCTCGGGCGCGGGTACAGCATCACCACCCTGGCGAACAAAAGAAGGGTTGTGCGGGACGCGGGCGAGGTTACAATGGGGGCGGACATCGAGACGCGCCTGGCTCGGGGCCGGCTACGCTCGCGCGTGACGGACGCCAGGGCCCACGACGAGCACCCGGGCGCGCAGGAACAGAGCGGGTGAGCGGTTGGAGGGGCGAACACGGGGCGCATGCGGCCCCCGGGCGGAGTCCTCCGGCTATTCTGCTGTCTTTCTGCCGCCTTGTTCCAGCGGAGACTTCTATGGCCCGCCGCAAGTCCAAGCCCAAGCCCTTGACTTTTGAGCAGCACCTCGCGCGCGCCGAGCAGGCCGTGGAGCGGCTCGAGTCCGGCGAGCTGCCCCTGGAGAAGGCCCTGGAAGAATACGAGATCGGCGTGCGCAACCTCAAGTCCTGCGCCAAGTTGATCCAGGATGCCCACCAGCGCGTCGAGCAGCTCCTGGAGGGGGAGGGCGACGGCGAAGCGCGCCTGGCGCCCTTTGAGGCCCCGGGCGAGGGCGACCACGCGCAGGAACCGGGCGACGAGCCCGACACCACCTCCGACGAGCCCGAATAAGGACCCTGCTTGTGGACCGATTGACCGCCTACATGGACGAGCGCCGCAAGGCCGTGGACGCGGCCCTGGAGAAGTACCTCCCGCGCCTGTCCGAGGAGCCGCCCACTCTGCACGAGGCCGTGCGCTACAGCGTGTTCGCGGGCGGCAAGCGGCTGCGCCCGCTCCTGTGCCTGATGGCCGCGGCAGCCTGCGGGGACGA
>CAZOBJ010000108.1:0-2594 GCA_964577825.1 uncultured Planctomycetales bacterium | reverse complement strand
GAGGAGGCGGCCCCGACCCTGCGCGAGCGCGTGGAGGCCATCCACCGCCGCAAGACCGGGGCCCTCATCACTGCGGCGCTGCACATGGGCGCGATCAGCGCGCGCGCGCCGCGCGAGGCGCGCGAGGCCCTGCGCGCCTACGGACAGCGGCTGGGCCTCGCGTTCCAGATCAAGGACGACATCCTGGACGTGGAGGCCCCGGCCGAGGTCCTGGGCAAGACCGCGGGCAAGGACCAGAAGAGCGGCAAGCTCACCTACCCCGCGGTCCTGGGCATGGACGAGGCGAAGAAGCTGCTGCGCGAGGCGGTGGCCGACGCGAAGCGGGCGCTCGCGCCCTTTGACGAGCGCGCGGCGATGCTGCGGCTGCTGGCCGACTTCGTGGCCGAGCGGGAGAGCTGACAGATCATCCCTCCCCCTCGCCCCCTCCCGAAGGGAGGGGGAACGCTCCCTCTCCCCTCGGGAGAGGGCCGGGGTGAGGGACGGTTCGCTACATGAAGTTCTGAGGAGACCATCGTGGCCGACACCCCGCTGCTCGATCGCATCGACAGTCCCGAGGACCTGCGCAACCTGCCCGCCTCGTCGCTTCCCGCGCTCGCGGCGGAGGTGCGCCGGGTCCTGACCGAAGTCGTGGGCCAGAACGGCGGGCACCTGGCCAGCAACCTGGGCGTGGTGGAGCTCACCCTGGCCCTGCACCGGGCCTTCGACTTCCGCGAGGACGCGCTCGTCTTCGACGTGGGCCACCAGTGCTACGTGCACAAGCTCGTCACCGGGCGGCGCGCGCGCATCCACACCCTGCGCACGAGAGGGGGGCTGACCGGATTCCCCCACCCGCGCGAGAGCGCGCTGGACCTGTTCGTGTGCGGGCACGCGTCCACCAGCATCTCCAGCGCCCTGGGCCTGTCCCTGGCCGCGCGGCTGAAGGGCGAGAAGCGCAACGTGGTCGCGCTCGTGGGCGACGGGTCCATCGCCGGGGGCATGGCCTTCGAGGCGCTCAACCACGCCGGCTGCTGCCAGGCGGACCTGTTGGTCGTGCTCAACGACAACGACATGGCCATCGCCCGCACCGTGGGCGCGCTGTCGGGGTATCTGTCGCGCATCCGGTCCGAGCCCATGTACACCCGGCTGCGCGAGGACCTGCGCCATGCGCTCCAGCACGTGCCCCTGGTGGGCGCGCACCTGGAGGGCCTGCGCGAGACCCTCCTCGACGGAGTCAAGCAGATGATCGAGCCCGGGCACATTTTCAGCGACCTGGGGTTCCGGTACTTCGGGCCCATCGACGGGCACGACCTGGAGCTGCTCGAGTCCGAGCTGCACAACCTCAAGGACCTGGGCGGCCCGCGGCTGTTGCACGTGACCACGACCAAGGGCAAGGGGTTCGAGGCCGCGGCGCGCGACCCGGAGTCGTTCCACAGCGCGCCGCCCTTCGAGATCCTGGCCCGGGGCGAGGTGCGCGCGCGCGGCGGAGGCCGGGACACGTACACCGCGGCCTTTGCGCAGGCGCTCCTGTCCGCGTGCGAGCGCGACACGCGGGTCACGGCCATCACCGCGGCCATGCCCGCGGGCACGGGCCTGGACGCGGTCGCGCGCCGGTACCCGACCCGGCACATGGACGTGGGCATCTGCGAGCAGCATGCGGTCACCCTCGCCGGCGGCCTGGCGCGCGGGGGGCTCAAGCCCGTGGTGGTCATCTACAGCACGTTCCTCCAGCGCACGTTCGACCAGATCTTCCACGACGTGTGCCTGCAGCCCGACCTCGGGGTGGTCTTCGCCATCGACCGGGCGGGCCTGGTGGGCGCGGACGGGCCCACGCACCACGGCGCGTACGACATCTCCATGCTCCAGGCGCTGCCGAACCTGACGCTCATGGCCCCGCGTGACGGCGAGGAGCTCGCGCGCATGCTCTCCTTCGCCCTGGACCTGGGCGGTCCGGCGGCGGTGCGCTATCCGCGCGCGGCCGTGCCCGCGCCCCTGCCCGTGGCGCCCGCGCCCCTGGAGCGGGGCCGCGCCGAGGTCTTGCGCTCGGGCCGGGACGGCGCGGTGCTCGCGTACGGGTCCATGGTCGCCCCGGCCTGGGCCGCGGCCGAGCGCTGCGCGCAGGAGGGCGTGGACCTGACCGTGGTCAACCTCCGGTTCGCCAAGCCCCTGGACGAGGCCGCGGTGCTCGAGGCCGCAGAGGGCAAGCGCGCGGTGTTCACCGTGGAGGAGGGCGCGGTCCGGGGCGGCGTGGGGAGCACGGTGGCCGCCGTGCTGGCCGGGCGCGGGGCGATGCCGCAGCATTTCGAGCAAGCGGGCATTCCGGACCGATTCGTGGAGCACGGCGCGCGCGACGAGCTGCTCGCGGACCTGGGGCTGGACGCGCAGGGGCTTGCGCGCCGGTTCCTGGCCGCGTTCCAGAAGGCGTCCGCGGGCGCGAGCCCGGGCGAGGGGCGAGTGTCATGAAGCGGCTGGTGCTGGTGGCCAACGCGGAGCGCACCGAGGCGGTGGCCGCCATGCACCGGGCCGCGGACTGGCTGGCCGGGCGCGCCGAGGTGGTCGACCGGGTGACCGAGGACAACGGGCCCCTGGCCGACCTCGGCGCGGACGCGATCGTCACC
>CAZOBJ010000107.1:0-10167 GCA_964577825.1 uncultured Planctomycetales bacterium | reverse complement strand
TCCACCGCGTTGCGCTGCAGCGTCGCGTCGCTGAGGGTCTTCTTCAGGGTCTGGAACCCGAGGTCGTCGTACAGAGAGAATAGCTGCGCCTCGTGCGGGGTCGTGTGCCGGCACGCGTCCAGATCCAGGTCCACGGGCACCTGCCGGTCGATGGTGGCCAGGTCTCGGCTCAGGCGCGCCTGGTCGGCGTGCTGGCGCAGGCTCTCACCGCGCTTGCCCTTGACCTCGTCCTTGTGCTCGAGCAGGGCGTCCAGGCTGCCGTACCGGCCAATGAGCTGCGCCGCGCCCTTGTGTCCGATTCCGGGCACGCCAGGGATGTTGTCGGAGGAATCGCCGACCAGCCCCATGACGTCGGGCAGCAGATGGGGCGGGAACGCCTTCTTCTTCTCGTATTCGTCTGCGGTGGTGAACTCGTCCTTGCGCGGGTCATAGATGCACACGCGGCCCGCGAGCAGCTGCGCGAGGTCCTTGTCCGCGCTCACGAGCACGACTTGATCGAGGCCCTGGTCCAGGGCCTTGCGCGCCAGGGTACCGATCACGTCGTCTGCCTCGTAGTTGTCGATCATATAGATGGGGATGCCGAACGCCTCCACGATCTGGTGGATCAAGGGCACCTGGGCCGTGAGCTCGGACGGCGTGGGCTTGCGCGTGGCCTTGTAGTCCGCATAGGCCTCGTGCCGGAAGGTGGGGCCGGGCGCGTCGAAGGCCACGGCCAGGTAGTCGGGGCGATGGCGACGAATCGTATCCATGAGCATGCGGGTGAACCCGTACACGGCGCCCGTGGGTCGGCCGTCCGGCGCGCGCAGCCCCTCGACCGCATAGAATGCACGGTACGTCTGCGCGTGTCCGTCAACGAGAAAAAGCCGTTTGGGCATTCGCGGATGCCTGGTTCTGTGCGCGTCCCATTTCCCGCGTTTGTGGCGGGGGCATGCCGGATATCGACCGACGCGGACGCCTATATCCAGGGTTCCTTCGGATGTAAGCCGGTAGAGGATGATGAGATGCGCTAGCGTCTCTCTGTGGGGTCGCCAAAGTCCGCTCAGAACACTTGCTTGCTTGGCCGTTCAGAGGGACTGGAACTGGGATGCGGGGCCTTGCATCCGAGAAGCGCTCGGAGAATCCACGCATGTACTTCAAGGCCCGCCGATTACGGCATTAGTATAGATTCTCCGGCATGCGCGTCAAGGCCTTTTCTGGGCTTTTTGCAGGGCTACGGTCACCGGGTGCCAGCGCGCGGCCCTGCACCTCACCGGCAACCGTAAACATAACCCAATGTAATTGAGTAAGTTAGAGGAGGTGGTGGGCCGCTGGAGACCGGGTTTTGCGGTTGACATCCCCTCGGGGGGGCGTATAATACGGCGTCTTGTGTAGGGGCAATGCGTACGGAGGCGGTACGGTGTCGGAAATGCCCTGTAGGAGCGAAGCTTGAACGGCACGCTCAAAACGATCTGCGCGATGCTGCGCGATGAGGACACGCAGATCCGACGTTCCGCAGCCGTGGTGCTCGCGCGGATCCGACCGCGCGAGCCCGGGGCCATCAAGGCGATCGGCGAGACGCTCGCCGGCACGAGCGACCCTGAGATTGCCGAGGCCCTGCTTGCGGCCTTGCGTCGGGCCCCGCACGACTCGGCTGTCAAATACCTGCTGCAGGCTGTAACCAACGAGACGCTGGACCGCCACGCGGTGCTGGAGACGCTGGGCAACACCGGTCCCCGCGCGGTGATGACCCTGAAGCGGCTGTATCCCAAGCTTGATCCGTCCGTGCATCAGGTGGTTGCGGAAGTCCTGCCCAGGATCCGCACCGAGCCGGCGCTGGGGTTCCTGTGCGAGCTATTCTATCACGAGGACCACGAGGTTGTCCGCGCGGCGGTCCATGCCTTGCGCGAGGAGATCGACAACTTCAACAAGAAGCAGCGCAACGACTTGGTGCGTCGTCTGCGGTCGATGCTCGAGGAGCGTCGCACCCGCAGGAGTCCGACCGCCCTGTCGGCCGTGCTGATCAGCCTGGGCATTGTGGGCGAGAACCGATGCAAGAAGCCCCTGCTGCCGTACGTGAGTCGAGACCATGACGCGGGAGTGCGCCGGCACGCGCTGATGAGTCTGGCCCGGCTGCCGTACAAGGGCGAGACGCACGGGGACGTGGTGCGCGCCTTGCTGCCGATCCTGGACGAAGAGGACCCGCAGCTCGTTCACCATGCGGTCGAGGTCTTGCAGCAGATCAAGCCCCGGCGCAAGGACGCCGAGACCCTGCGCAAGCTGGTGGAAAGCCCGCATGGCGAGGTGCAGGCATACGCGGTGCGGGCCCTGGGGCAACTGGACACGGTAGGCCACGCGCGGCTGATCCGGCAGTTTCTGGGCCACCAGGACCGGAACCTCCGGGATGCGGCGCGAGAGGCGCTCAGCCACATGTCGAATGCGGCCCAGGTGCTCGTGGAGGAGATCGAGGAGATCGAAGACCCGGCCGCGGCCGCGGACTTGGTGGATATCCTGGGCGACCATCGCAAGCGCGTCGGTCAGGAAGCGACCCGGCGCATGGCGCAGCGGTTGTTCGAGCTGGTGGCGGCCAGCGACCCCAGGGCCCAAGTCTACAGGAACGCCCTGTTGGCGGTGCAGAGAGAGGGCTTTCGCCGCTCCGTGCTCGCCCGAGCGAACGCGGCGCGAAAGGCGAAGGACCATCACCGCGAACGCGACTGCCTGGCGCTTCTGGAGGGCACTGCGCACATCACCCCGGAGATTCGCATGCGCCTGGCCGTGGTGCGGATCAAGTCCAGCCGCAAGGACATGGACCGCTCGCAGCGCATGCGCGACCCGGCCCTGGAAGAGGTCAGCCGCCTGCTCATGGACGGGGGCAAGGAGTTCGCGCGCGCATTCCTCGCCGAACCCGCACTGGGTCCGGAGGACTACCTGTACGTCGGGATTCACTTCAGCGAGCGGATCAACGAAGAGCGCCGCTTCGGCGCCGATGTGCTCCGACACGTGACCCGCAAGTGGCCGCGCACCAAGGGAGCCAAGGCCGCGACCAAGCAACTCAAGAAAGAGGGCATCTAGGGCGGCCCGGACCGGGCGGCCTGCAGGAGCGCCGGGGCAAGGCCATGCCCGACCGGGTACTGCTGCTCACGACCGAGCTGCGCATGGGCGGGGCCGAGCGGGTGGTCTGCGACCTTGCCCGGCGCCTGGACAAGGCACGGTTCGATCCTGCCGTGGCGGCCCTGGACGGACGGGGGCCGCTCGCGGACCGGCTGCGCGCGGCGGGCGTGCCAGTGTACGGACTGGGCGCTCATCGGCCGGTACAGGTTTTCGGCGCGATTCAGCGGCTCACAGGCCTGCTGCGCACAGAACGCCCCGCGCTTGTGCACACGCACCTCATCCATGCCACGGTGGTCGGCCGCTTGGCCGCGGCGCGGCTGGGACTGCCCACCGTGGCGACCGTGCATATCGCGGAGCGGCGCAGGCGGCCCTGGCACTTCCGCCTGGATCGATGGACCGGGCGATGGTGCGCCGCGTGGACCGCGGTGAGCGCGGCCGTGGCCGACTTCCACGCGCGGCGGACAGGCATTGCGCGGGGTCGGTTCGAAGTGATCCACAACGGGATCGACCTGGATCGGATGACTCCTTCCGCGGATCGGGGGGCTGCGCGCGCTGCGCTGGGACTGGACCGCGAGGCGCTGACCGTAGGCGCGTTCGGCCGGCTTGACCCTCAGAAGGGGCTGGACATCTATCTGGAGGCCGTGGCTCGTCTGGCGCCCAGGCACCCGGGCGTACAGTTTGTGCTCGCGGGGTACGGCCCGGAGGAGGCGCGCCTCCGCGAGCGCATGGCCCGGCCCGACCTGGCCGGACGGGTGCGGTTCCTGGGGCGGGTCGACAATCCAGCGGAGCTGTACCATGCCTTGGACGTGCTGGCCTTTCCGTCGCGGTACGAGGGATTCGGCCTCGTGCTCGTGGAGGCCATGGCCTGCGGCGTGCCGACCGTTGCGGCCGGGGTGGACTCGGTGCCCGAGCTCGCCGGAGCCGATAGAGCCGCCCTGCTCGTGCGCCCCGAGAACCCCGAGGCTCTGGCCGAGGCGATCAGCCGACTGCTGGACGCGCCGGAGCGCCGCGCGCGCATGGCCGCGGCCGCGCGCGAACGCGCGCAGGCCTTTGACGTGCGGGCCATGGTGACGCGCTACCAGGATCTGTATGCACGGGTACTCGAGCAAGAGAGAGGCACAGAGAGCGACCGGCCCATGATCCGGGGTTGACCCGGATGCTCGGCGGATGCCTTTCAGAAGCCCTGCTCCCCGATGAGCGGCACGAACATGACCGCCAGCTTCGGCTCGACGCGGAAGTCCTCTCCGTCGCGGATGACCACGGTCAGTTGCTGGTGCGCGCGTCCCACGGGCAGGACCATGCGTCCCTGCCCGGGGCTCAGTTGTTGCTTCAGGGCCTCGGGCACGCCCGGCGCGGCCGCGGTGACGATGATCCGCTCGTACGGGGCCTCGTGGGGCAGGCCCAGCGTGCCGTCGGCCACGTGCAGAAAGACCCGGTCCCCCAGCCCGAGGTCGTCGAGGGCCGCCCGCGCCTCGCGGGTGAGCGCCTCGTGGCGCTCCACGCCATGGACGGTGGCCCCGAGCTGGGCGAGGATGGCCGCCTGGTAGCCGCTGCCCGTACCCACCTCCAGGACCTTCATGCCGGGCTGCACCTCGAGCAACTGGGTCATGAGCGCGACGATGTAGGGCTGGCTGATCGTCTGGCCCTTGCCGATGCCCACCGGATGGTCGTCATAGGCCTCGTCCCAGGCCGCGGGGTCGATGAACCGATGCCGGGGCACCTCGCGGAACGCGGCGAGCACGCGCTCGTCAGTGATGTCGCGTCCGGCGAGCTGGCGGCGGACCATGTCGTCGCGCTGCTGCTCGAAGTCGTAGCCGGGGTTGTGCGTATCCATGGCCGGATCCTCTCTGCGGGTTGGCCGAGCGAAGGGAGGCGCGGATGGCCGGCGCATCAGCCGCAGCACCATGCGGAAGAACCGGATCGTGTCCCGCACGGGACGGATGTTGCTGCGCTCCTCGCCGTAGACCGTGCTTATCTGGGCCGGGGTGATGCGAAAGCCGAGCCGCCCCGCGTGGACCAGGACCTCGCTCTCGAAGTCGAAGCCGCTCGTGCGCACCAGGGGCTCGACCCGGGTCCATACCGCTGCCCGGAACAAGCGGTACCCGCACTGCGTGTCCGGGATCGGTGCGCGCGCGAGCCGGCTCACGAGCCAGGACATGAACTCGTTCGTCTTTCGGCGCACCCAGGGCATGGTCGCGGACTCGGTCATCCGGTTGCCCACCACGAGGTCTGCGCCCGCCCCGAGCTCGGCGAACAGGTGCGGCGCCTCCTCCGGCAGGTGCTGGCCGTCCCCGTCCAGGGTGAGAAGCGCCTCGAACCCGTGTTCCACGCCCCAGTTGAGCCCGTCGCGCAGGCTACGGCCCTTGCCCAGGTTGTGCGCATGGACCAGGGTCTGGGCCCCGGCTTCCTGCGCCAGGCGGCCGGTCTCGTCCGTGGACCCGTCGTCGACCACGACCACGGCGTTCACGTGCGCCGCCACGCCGCGCACGACCCCGGCGATGGCGCGCGCCTCGTTGCAGGCGGGGATGATGGCCAGACTTCTCACGGGGTCCAGGTCTCCTCCCAGACGCGGTAGAAGACGGTCCACTCCTCCGGGTGCCACCGGATGGCGTCTTCGATGGACTTGGCATAGGCCTGGATCATGGCGAGGACCTTCTCCTGCTTGGTTCCGGTCTGCGGCACCGGGATGGGCTCTTCGAAGGACAGGGTGAAGCTGTCGTTGGTGCGCCGCAGAACGAACCCGGGGATGATGGGCGCGCCGGTGGCAATGGCGAAGCGCGCCGGGCCCTGGGGCAAGGCGCAGGGTTTTCCGAAGAAGTCGACCACCACGCCATGACCGGTGGTGTCTCGGTCGCCGAGCATGCACACCACCCGGTTGTTGCGCAGGGCCCGCAGCACAGGACGGCCCGCCCGCCTGGTGGGGATGACCTGGATGTCGAAGGCCGCGCGCTCGCGCATGAATAGCTTGTTGACTCGCGCGTGGGTGTGCTGCTCGGCCACCACGCTCACCGGGTAATCGCACACGCGGCGCAGCATCCCGGCCCCGAGCTCCCAGTTGGACAGGTGCGCGGACAGGATCAGGCAACCGTGGCCGCGTTGGAGCGCGGCGTCGATGTGCTCGCGCCCGCGCACCGCGGTGTGCTTTTCGAAGAAGCTCGGGCCGAACCGGCGGAAGCGGAAGAATTCGGACAGATACTTGCCGAAGTTGCGGAACACCCATCGGGTCTCGTACGCGATGCGGCATTCCTTGGCTTCGGGCAGGATGACGCGCAGGTTCGCCTTCACCGCGTTGCGGCCGCGCTTGTCCAGGGCCCAGTTGAGGTCCGCGAGCCGCAGCGCCACCCAGTACAGGAACCGGGTGGGCAGGGTGATGCACAGCAGGATGATCCCTTTGTAGGCCGCGTACTTGAGGGGCTGCTTCCACATGAGGGCCACCTGGTCATGCGGATCCGCCTGCGGAGCCGCGCGGCGGGTGGGCCACCTTCGTCTCGGCGCTGGTGCTGACCGTCTCATCGCGTCGGGGGCCGGGGCGGAAGTTCTTGTCCGGATACAGCTCGGCCAGGTACCGGGCCAGCGCCTGGACCGTGGGGCCGTACCCGCCGTGGTACATGTGGTACTCCAGGTCATAGCCCATCTGGCCGGCCTGCTGGTAGCGCTTGTCCAGGTCGCGCTCCAGGGCCTTGAGCACGATGGCGGCCAGGTCCTCGGGAATCTCCTCGCGATGCTCGCGCGGGTCGGGGACGGGCAGGGATTTGACCCGTTCCAGGGTCTCGTACACGTCGTCCACCTCGAAGGGGTTGACCCCGGTGAGCAGCTCGTAGAGCACCGTGCCCAGGCTGAACAGGTCGCTGCGCGCGTCGGTGACCTCGTAGTTGGCCTGTTCCGGGCTCATGAACTCCACCTTGCCCATGAGCACCTCGCCCTCTTTCTGCTGCATGAAGTGCGCGGCCTTGGCCACGCCGAAGTCCGTGAGCCGCACCGTGCCTTCCGTGCTGATCAAAATGTTCTTGGGGCTGACGTCCCGGTGCACGATGCCCAGGGGCACGTTGTTCTCGTCCGTCTTGCTGTGCGCGTATTCGAGCCCGCGGCAGATCCGGCTGGCGATGAACGCCGCGAGCTCCATCGGCACGTCGCGGCCCAGCTCGATGTGGCGCTGGAAGAACTGCTCCAGGTTGATGCCGTCCACGTACTCCATGGCGATGTAGTAGCCGTGGTGGGGGTCCTTGCCCAGCTGGTAGATCTGGACGATATTTTCCTGCACCAGGTTGGCCACGAGCTTCGCCTCGCCGATGAACATGTCCACGAACTCGCGGTTGCTGGTGTAGTGCGGAAGGATGGTCTTGACGGCCATGGTCTTGGCAAAGCCCTCGGTGCCCGACTGGCGAGCCTCGTAGACCGTGCCCATCCCGCCCTGGGCGAGCTTGCGCACCAGGTGATAGGTGCCGCGGTCGTGGATCACCCCGAGCTCCCGGTCCTTACCCATGCCCATCTCTCCCTTGATGCCTCGGCGGGGCGGCGCTATCGCCCCTCGCGCAGGCGCGTGCCGCAGCGGTCGTCCAGACCCTCGGTCTCTTCCACCTTGGCCACCACGGATTCTACGTCGTATTCGACGCGATGGTACGCGAGTCCGTCCTCCTCCAGGGTCGCGTAGCAGGCGCGCGGGTCCCGGTCGCGAGGCTGCCCCACGGAGGAGACGTTGATGATGAGCTTCTCCCCCGGCTCAAACGCGTATTCCATGCCCAGCTCCTCGGGCGCGTAGAACCGCGGCTCCTGGGTGATGATCCCGGGCCGGTGGGTGTGGCCGATGTACACGTTGCGCTCGATCATGTCGAAAATGGCGAAGATCTTGCTCGGATCGTACACTGGATCGTCGGGCAACACGTACTCGAAGATGTTGTCGCGCGGCGAGGCGTGCACGAACAAGTCCTGCCCAAGCGATCGGCGTTCCGGATTGTCGCGCAGCCAGTTCCAACGCGCGGCCTTCCGGTCCGAATCAGCGCCTCCGGGCTCCATGCGCACCCGCGTGAAGGTGATCGCTCGGGCGGCGATGGGGTTGAAGCCGACCACGGTGTTCACCAGGGCGAAGTCGTGATTGCCCATGAGCGAGAACTCGCACCGCTCGCGCACCAGGTCCGTACAGGCCTCAGGGTCCGGACCGTAGCCGACGAGGTCGCCGAGACAATAGACGCTTTCGATGTCGCCTTGGGCCTGGATGTCACGGAACACCGCCTGCAAAGCCTCGTAGTTGGCGTGGATGTCCGAGATCAGGGCGATCTTCATACCGCGGCCTCGTTCCCGCGCGACCCCATCGCCCAGACCGTCGGAAAAGGCCGCGGGCGCCTTGGTAATCGTATTCGCCTGCGCGCCTACGCTTGTGGGCCACTGCCCGAACCCTTCGGGGCGACGTGGCCTTGCGCGCCGCGCGCACCGTATGCTGGACCATAGCACGCCCCTGGCGCCGGGTCAAGGGCAAAGGTCCGGGGCGACGTGCGCCTACCCTTTGAATACGCGGGTATCCAGCGCGTAGGAGCGCTGGGTCCAGTGACGCGTCGGGTCCGTGTCCTCGTCAATGGCCTTGTGGGCGGCGAACACCTTGGCGTCCAGGTTGTCCAGATGATGGAGGGCCACCGCCTCGGGCACGGCCGGGAGCACGGGCGAGCCGTACTCGTGGCGTCCGTGGTGGCTGAGCACCAGGTGGTACAGGAGGTTGCGCTTCTCGGGCGGGAAGGACGGGAGCTGGGCGATACGCGCCTCGATGGCGAGCAGCCCTTGAATGAGGTGTCCGACGAGCGTGCCCTCGTCCGTGTAGTCGATGGCCGTAGCCACCTGCAGCTCACTCACCTTGCCGATGTCGTGGAGAAAGGCCCCGGCCAGGAGCAAATCGCGCCGCACGCTGGGGGTCACAGAGGCGTACCGGTCCGCGATGCGCATGACGGATACGGTGTGCTCCAGGAGCCCGCCCAGGTACGCGTGGTGCAGGGTCCGCGCGGCGGGCGCTTGGCTGAAGGACTCCAGCCATTCCGCGTCGTCCAGGAACTGATGGCAGATGGCCAGGTAATCCTCGTCGGTGATCGTGTCCACGAGGCCGCGCAGCTCCTCGCGCAGGGCCTCGCGGTCGCAGGGGGTCTCGGGCACCAGGGCGCTGCGGTCGATCTCGTGCGGGGCCGCGGCGCGGATGCGCGCCACGTTCATCTGGAGGGCGTTGCGATAGGTCTCTACGCTGGCGCGGACCTTGACGACCTCGGCGCCGGTTAGCGACTGGTGCAGCTCCTCGGAGGCGTCCCACACGTTGGCCACCATCGTGCCGGTCGCGTCCGCCAGGATGAGCCGGATGTAGCGCGTGCCGGTGCGCGTCTCGCGCAGGGTCATCTCGCGAACGGCGAAGAATCCCTCCACGGGCATCCCGTCAGCGAGCTCTTGCAGGGTGGGCATACGGCGCTCCTCTCGGTCGGCTAGGGGGCGGCGAGATCCTCGCGAACGGCGCGGCGCAGTTCGTCGGCCGAGACCGTGGCCTTGCCCACCTTGCCCACGACCACGCCCGCGGCGTGGTTGGCGAGCTCGGCGGCCTCAAGCGCGGACAACCCAGCGCCCAGCGCCAGACCGGCCACCGCAACCACGGTGTCGCCTGCGCCGCTGACGTCATACACGCTGCGGGCCCGTGCGGGGAGCTCGGTTGTGCGGCCATCGGCCTCGCGCAGGAGCATCCCCCGCGGTCCGCAGGTGACGAGCACGTGGTCCGTGTACGCGGCAATGGCATCGGCGGCTTCGCGAGGCGGGGTGTCGGCCGGATCCGTGCCGGCGATGGCCGCGGCCTCTCGGTGATTGGGAGTCATGAGAAGAAACCCCTTGTACAGGTGGTGCTGGATGGGCTTGGGGTCGATGACCACGGGTCGGTCCGCGGCGCGCAATGCGTCCATCACCGGAGGCACCACCACGCCCTTGGCATAATCGCTCACGAGCACGATGTCCGCTTCTCCCAGCGCGTCGCGCACGGCGGAGACCATCGCGTCCGCGGCCGAGCCGTGGCCGGGATGGCGGTCCTCGCGGTCGGCGCGCAAGAGCTGTTGATTGAGCGCAAGG
>CAZOBJ010000106.1:0-10247 GCA_964577825.1 uncultured Planctomycetales bacterium | reverse complement strand
CTGGCGCTACTGGACGCTCCTCCACGACCGGATGCTGCAGGACTACCGGCGGTAGCGGCAGCGGCAGCGCGAAGGGCGTCTCAACGCGTGGTGGGGGGCTGCGCCGCTCGGGTCAGTCCCGGACCGCGCGGCGCTCGGTCTCGACCTGTTCGAACCAGGTCTCCAGGTCGCAGAGCATGCGGCGCACGCGCTGCGGGTCGCGGTCGGCAAGGTCGTGCCGCTCCCAGGGGTCGTCCTCGATGTGGAAGAGCATGGGCGGGGGCGGGTCCGGGACCTGGCGCTCGGGCGGGGGCGCGCGCGTGATGTCGGTGACGGACTCGGGCTCGTACTTGAGCCGCCGGTCCACCTCCGCGTCCTCGGGCGCGACCTGCATGGCCTCGGCGAGCCGCGGGCGCAAGAGCTTCCACGGACCGTTGCGCACGGCCGCGTTGCACGTGACCATCGGCGTATACCGGTTCCATTGCCAGAAGCGCGGCGGGACGGCGACCCGCCCTTCCCCGCGCAGGGCGTGCAGGGCGCTTGCGCCGTCCAGGGGCGGGCCCTCGGGGCGGTCCACGCCCGCGGCTTCGAGCAACGTGGGCAGCCAGTCCACGAAGTGGACCATGTCCGCGACCTCGACCCCGCCGCCGGGCAGACCGTCCGGCCACCGGCACACGGCCGGCACGCGGATGCCGCCCTCGTACACGTGTCCCTTGCATCCGGCGAACCGGCCGTTGTACCGTTCCAGGCAGAACTCGCCTTTGCCCGCGAATTGAGGACCGTTGTCGCTCGTGAACACGACCAGGGTGCGCTCGGCCAGGTCGCAGGCCTCCAGCGTGTCGAGCACGCGGCCCACGCCCGCGTCCATGCGCCGGTTCATGCCATAGACTCGGCACACCCCTTCAGTGAACCGCGCCGTTCCGCGGAAGGGGCGCACCTCCTCGTCCGGGACCTGGAACGGAAAGTGGGGCGCGTTGTACGCGAGGTGCAGAAAGAACCGCTCGCGCCGATGCCGCCGGATGAAGTCCACGGCCTGGTCGGTGAACACGTCGGTCAGGTACCGGCCGTCAGCCTTGCGGATTCGGCCGTTCGCGTCCAGCCGCCAGGACCAGTAGTCGCTCCACCCGCCCCGGAACCCGAGGAACTCGTCGAACCCGCGGCGGTTGGGGTGATAGCGCGGGTCCAGGGCCCCGGAGTGCCACTTGCCGATCAGGCCCGTGGCGTACCCGGCGGCCCGGAACGCGTCTCCGAAGGTGACCTCCCGCAGGGCCAACCGGTCCAGGCCCCGGCCCTCCAGCGTGTCGATCGCCCCGGAGCGATGGGGGTAGCGGCCGGTCATGAGCGCCGCGCGCGCCGGGGCGCACACTGGCGACCCGGAGTAGTGCTGCACCAGGCGCACGCCCTCGCCGCACAGCCGGTCCAGGTGCGGCGTCCGCACGTCCCCGGACCCGAAGGCCCCGATATCGCCGTACCCCATGTCGTCGGCCAGGATGAACACGACGTTCGGCGCGCGGACGGTCATGGAGCTGCCTTCCGAAGCGCGTCAGCGGATTCGCAGGCCCGCGAGCCCGGGCACGCCGCGCCCCTTGCGCAAAGCCGCCGCGGACGGTTCTCCTCCGTCCCGGGGGAGCCACTGTCCTGCGGTCCGGTCGGCCGACAGAGGCATACGCACGAGAGCGCTACGGTATGTTCACGACCCGTATTACCTTCATGCGCCGCAGGCGCTGGATGTTTTCCGGGTCGTCGGGATCGGCGAGAATCTGATCCTGCAGCTTCTTCAGCTCGGCGAACCGACTGGGGGAGAACCGCCCCACCTTGCCCGCGACGAACAGGACATTGCGCGAGCCATCCGGATGATTGCCTTCCTTGTCGTAGACATACATCAGGTTGTCGTCCGGGTCGTCGGGCAGGCGTTCGACCACGTAGTCGCAGCGGCCCTCCGCTCGCGCGGGCTCGGCTTCGGGCGCGGCGGGGGGCGCCCCTTCTTCCTCGCCTTGCGCGTCGGCGGGAGGCGCGTCCCGGGCCTCGCCTTCGGCCGCAAGGCGGGCCTCCACGAACGGACAACGGGCCAGGCTCCCGAATCGCTGCACGAGCTCGCGCTCGGTCCTCGGCCGCCGGCGATGTCTGCGCTGTCGCCAAATCCCTTCGCTCATGTACTCCAGATGGGCGGCGCACTCCTGCAGCTTGCCTCCGCGTACGCTCTGGGTTTGGGCATGGGCGTTGAGCGGCAGGTACAGCGCGACCAGCCCGACGAACAGAACGACCTCGGCCAGCAGAGAATACGTAGTCCGATGTTCGATGTCGACCCGGTAGGGAAACGCGCGGCGGTGGTAGTGAACGAACAGGCCCGCCTGCCGCGTGAAGATCACGATGGGAAACATGTACAGGCACCCGGCGCCCAGCCGCAGGAAGAAGGCGAGGACCGGGCTGCCCTCCTCCCCGGCCGCGGCGCGCGCGGCCGCGCCGGAGAACCATTCGCCCAGAACGAAGAACACGACCGCGGACACGGCCCCCATGAGCAACAGGTACAGATAGTCCGCGAAGGTCCGGCCGATCAGCCGGAAAATCCCACCCAGGCTGAAGGCCTTCTCCGGGCTGGCGAGCACCACGAACAGGAGCGCCGCAGGCGCCAACGGCCCGAGCAGCGCGAAGAAGACCACGGCCCAGCCGTTGAGCTGCCACAGCTCTGCCCCCGACCCGGCGAACCCGACGAACAGGCCCGGGCCCAGGTAGGCGAAGAACCACAAGGCGAACGCGCCAAGATTGCGTCGATACGGCTCGCCCTGCACCACGGGCACGCTGTGCGAACCCACCGCGCCCACGCGAATGATGGCGAACACGAACGTGGCCAGCACCCCCGCCACGAACGTGAAGCACACCAGCGTCGCCAGGACCACGACGGCGGCCACGTAGTTCGTGCCGCCCTCGCCCGGCGGCCCCGCGATCCTGAGCACATAGTCGCCCGCCTCCTGGATGATGTTCACCACCAGGGGCACACCGAACACGAAGAACACGATCAGCCCGAGCGCGTCGATGGGATACAGGAAGGCGCGCGCAAGCGCCTTGTAGTAGCTGTCCTTCTTCCTGCGCTCCATCTCCTCCCAGGCGAGCTTGGAGCGGCGCTCTCTGCGCCGCAGCCGCCGGACCCTGGCCTCTTCGAGTTGCTCCACGCTCATGCCGTCCGCTTCGTCCGGCAGGCGGGCCATGGTGGGCTTGCGGCAGTGCGGGCAGGTGATTTGGGTGCCCAGACGCCTGCGCTCCACCCGCAACTTGGCGCGGCACGCCTGGCAGCGCACCATCACCTTTTCCGTTCCGCGGTGCGGATAGGTGATCAGGGCGTCGCAAACCGGGCAGCGCCCTCCCTCGCCCTCCTTGCCCGAGGGCACGGCGATTTTCGACCGGCAGGCCGGACAGATCATGGACAGCTGCGCGTCAGTGTCGTCGGGCATGGGCGGTCGGCTTTCCTCCTGGGCGCGCGCGTGGCCAGGCCGGGCCCCCTGCGTGCGGCGTGTCCCCACTGTATTCCAGGGCCCGGAGCTCGTCAAGTCGTGTTTGCCTCCACCGGGCGGTGATTTTCGTTGACGCGCGACGCGGGCGTCCTACACTCGTGCCCGCGCGAGGGCCGATCGTCCGATTTCGACACAGACTCTACAGAGGAGGGCCCACGGCGCAACGCGTGCGGCCAATGCGAGCCAAACGGTGTCTATGGGGTCGGGGGCAGCGGCGCATCGTCGCCCGCCGCCAGGCGAAACGCTCCCGCGAGACCGGAGGAGTGCCAACCGATGCGTGCATGCCGATTTGGAATTCCGGCGTTCGCGGGCCTGTGGTACATGGCGGCGGCTGCGCAAGCAGGCGAAGAGGAGTCCCTCGCCGGTCTGGTGGCCGAGCGCGCGACCTACTGGGAAGTCCTCCTCACCCACGGGTGGCAGATCAACCTGGTTCTCGGGATCCTGGCCTTCTTCGCCCTGTTCCTGTTCTTCCACGTGATGTTGGTCACCCGGCGCAGACTGACGGTTCCTCCGGGGCTCTACCAGGAGATTCTGGACGACATCGCCTCCGGGGACATCGAGCGCGCCGGCCAGCGTGCCGGCAAGCACCGGTCCCTGCTGGGGCGCGTGGCCCTGCCCGCCCTCCGGCTGCACGACCGGCCGCTCGACCGGCTTCAGCAGGTCACCGAGGGCGCGGGGCGCCGCGCGGTCGGTGCCTTGCGGCGGCGGGCGAACTACCTGGCGAACATCGGCGCCATCTCCCCGATGCTGGGGCTGCTCGGCACGATCCTGGGCATGGTGACCGCGTTCGAGAGCTTCAGCGCGGAGCTCGAGGTGAGCGCCAAGCAGGCGATGCTGACCGCGGCCATCGGCAAGGCGCTGATCACCACGGCCGTGGGCCTGGTGGTGGGCATTCCGAGCATGGCCGCGTACTACTACATCTCGGGCCGGATCAACCGGATCAGCGATGAGCTGGAGCTCGCCGTGGAGACCGTGGTGGCCACCCTGAAGGAGTCGCGGTGAACTTCTCGACCGGTGACCATACGCGCGCGGAATTCCAGATCACGCCGATGATCGACGTGGTGTTCCTGTTGCTCGTGTTCTTCGTGGTCACGTACTCCATGGCGCAGATCGAGCGCGAGTTGAGCGTCAGCCTGCCGCGCGCAGAGAACGCCGATCAAGCCTCGAGCCGCATCCACAAGATCGTGGTCAACGTGGGCGCCGAGGGGGAGATCACGGTCAACCGCCGCCCCATGGAGCTCGACGCCCTGCTGGACCGGCTCGAGCGGCTCGCGCAGCTCGATCCCGGAGGCGTACCCGCGGTGATCATCCGGGCGGACCGGGCGTGCGCCTGGCGGCACATCGTCGCGGTCATGGATATCTGCGCGCAAGCCGAGGTCCGCCACGTGCTCTTCAACACCCGCGCTGAGGAGGTCGCGGATGCAAGGGGCTCGTAACACGCCGTTGCTTCGACTCGCATTGGCCGCCGTGCTGACCGGATTCCTGGTTTGGCCCGCGCAGGCGGCCGAGACGCTCGGCGGCGCCTCCGAAGGGTCCGCCCTGGAGCCCTTCTCGGACGCTTCGGTCCAGTTCGACTTCGCGCGGGGGCTTTTCGCGCGCAAGCTCTACGAGGAAGCCGCGGCCGAATACGCCGTGTTCCTGAAGAAGCACCCGGACGACCCGCGCACACCCGAGGCGCTGGCACGCCTGGGCGAGGCCTACTTCGAGATCGGCGACTTCGCCCGCGCCGAAAAGACGTTCGAGCTCTTCCTGCGCAGATACCCGGGCCACGAGGCCGCGCCCGCGGCGCGCCTGCGCATGGGGTGCGCGCGGATCGAGCGACAGGAGTTCGACCAGGCGATCGAGGCCCTGCGTCCGCTCACGGGCACGGACGCGCCCGAGGCCGTGCGGCACGCGGCGTGGTACTACCTGGGCCGCTCCCTACAGGACTCGGGCAAGCTTGCCGAGGCCCGCGAAGCCCTGCAGAAGGCCCTGTCCGCCGAGAGCGAACTCGAGGCCCTGGCCCTCTACGCCCTCGGCGAAGTGGAGCTGGCTCTGGGCGCCCATCAGCAGGCCGCCGGCCGCCTTCAGGCCTTTCTCCAGAAGCACCCCGATCACCGGCTCGCGGACCCGGCGACTCTGCGCCTCGCCGAGGCCCTGCGCGCGCAAGGCAAGATCGACGAAGCCGCCCGCTCGTACCGGACGGTCGTGGACCGCCATCCGGACTCGCGCGAGGCGCGCAAGGCCCAAGCCGGCCTGGGTTGGATCGCCCTGGCCCGAGAGGACTACGAACAGGCCGAGAAGACCGCACGCAGCGCGCTCGACGGGGCGCCTGCGGACATCGCGCCCGCTCTGCGGCGGTTGTTGGGCGTGGCGCTGCTGCGGCAGAAGAAGTACGAGGCCGCGGAGGCCCAGCTGGCGCAAATCACCAACGGCCCCGAGGCCCCGGCGGCGCTGCGCGACCGAACCTGGGCGCTGTTGGGAGCGGGGCGCATCGACGACGCGAGCAATTGCGCGCGCGCGTACCTGAGCCGCTATCCGGACCGGGAGCCCGGGACCGCCCATTATCTCTTGGGCGTAATCACGTTCCGCAAGGCCGAATACCACACCGCGGCCCGCCATTTCGAGCAGGCCCGCGAGGATCCTGCGACCCCCCACCGGGCCGAGGCCGCTTATCAGGCCGCGCTCGCGCACGAGCGTACGGGCGATCATGCACAGGCAGAGGCCGCCTACGCGGAGTTTGTGCAGGCGTTTCCGGACCACAAGCTCGTGCCCGCGGCGCTTCTGGGCATGGGCGCGGCACAAACCCGGCAGGAAGAGTACGAGGCCGCGGTCGAGACCTATCGCAGAGTGCTGGACAACGAGTCGTCCACGCCCGCGCAACGCGAGGAGGCCTGGAGCCACCAGGCCGTGGCCCACTACGAGCTGGCCGATTACGAAGCCATGGACGAATGCTACCGGTCGCTTCTGGAGGCCTTCCCGCACAGCGCGGCAGCGCCCGAGGCCCGGTACTGGGTCGGATGGGGCGCGCAGCACAGGCGCCACTATCCGGAAGCGATCAAACAGTACCAGCAATTCCTGGAGACCTACCCGAACCACGCGCTCGCGGACAAGGTTCGCTACCGCCTGGGCATGAGCCAGTACCAGGCCGGGCACGCGGACCGCGCCGCGGAGGTTTTCTACGGCATCCTGACCGAGCACCCGAAGATCGAAATCGGCCAGGACGAGCTCCTATGGCTGGGCACGCACTACATGCGCCGGGACGCGTTCGACAAGGCGGTGACCGTGTACCGGGCGCTGCTCGAACGCCACCCCGGTCCCAAGGTGCGGACGATGACGCTCTTCTACCTCGCCGAGATCTTGCGCGAGCAGAAGGACTGGGACGCGGCCATCGAGAACTACCGACTGCTGGCAAGCGACAAGGACGCCCGGTACCGGTCCATGGCACACTTCGGGCTTGCGGTCTGCTTGCGCGAGACGGGCCACCTGGACGAGGCGCGCGCAGCCATGGACGAGGTGGAGCTCAGTCCCGACGATCCGTTACGCGCCGCGCTGGAACTCGAACGCGGGCTCCTGGCCAAGGCCCAGGGCCGAGCCGACATGGCTCTGCGTCGATTCCTGCGCGTGGGCCTGTTGTACGACGACCTGGAGGTGTGCGGGCGCGCCTTGTACGAGGCCGGCCGGCTGGCCGAGGCCCAGGAGGACTACGACAAGGCGCGGACCTGCTATGAAGAGCTCACCGGTGCGACCCCGCATTCCTACGGGGCCAAGTACGCGGAACAGAGCCCCTGGTCGCGCAAGGCCGAAGAGCGCCTCCAGGCCCTGTCCGCGACGCAACAGGCACCCTCGGAAGAGCAGCCCTCGGCCCCTGAGAGTACCGGAGGGTAGGCCGTGACCCGAGGCGGACTGAGCCCCACGCCCTCCCCGGCGCACACGCATCGCCCCGAGGCATACGCATCCGCACTCGGAGCGGTGGTGGTGTTGGCCGGCCTGCTCGTGCTCAGCACGATGACCTATGTGTTCGACCTGGGCGACTTCCGCCGTCACGTGAGCCGGTTCTTCCGGGTCGAGCAGGTCTCGCCCCGGTCGCCAGCCAGCACGCGCGAGACCACGCACCAGGTGGCGCGCGCGCACGAAGACCTTCTCTCGGAGGTCGAGGAGAACTTGTTCGAAAACCACGAAACGGCCAACGACCGCCCGCGCCTGGAGGAGATCACGCGCAGCGCGCCGCCCGCGGCCCCGCCGGTGCGCCTGCCGGAGAGCCTCGCCGACCCGAGGCGCGAGGCCCTCAAGACCGCCGAACGCGCCGGGGCCATGCTCGCGGTCGCGGGCGCGGACGGCGCCTTGGTCCGCCGGCCCGGTCGAGCGGGCCCGGCGGTCGAGGCCCCGGACCTGAACGACCTCTACGCAGCCGGCGGAGAGGGCGGCGGCGGTCCGGGCCGGCCCGGCGCCCTGGGCGCAGAGGCGGCCAAGCCCCGATTCAACCCCCCGGTCGATCCGGCGCCCGCCGCGGTCAGCCGCGTCTCGTCCTACGCGCCGCTGGGCGACCGGCCCGTGGAGGACACGCGTCTGTGGACCCGGACCCTCATCGAGGAGCGTCCGGCCGCGGGGTACCCCTCCCTGGACGAGGACGTATCCGCCGAGTTCACCGTGCACCGGGTGCCGGGCAGCGATGAAAGCTTCTTCCGGCTGGAGGTCGCGTTGCGCCCCGAGTCGCCGCTGCCGCGCATTCCCAAGGACGTTCTTTTCTTGTTCGACATCTCCGGGAGCGTCGGGCAACGCGAGCTGGTGGTCATGCGCCGCGCCGTGCTCGAGGAGCTCGCCCATCTGTCGCCAGAGGACCGGTGGAACCTAGCGACCTTCAGCGAAAAGGTCCGGTTCTATGCCGAGGATTGGAGGCCGGCCGAGGCCTTTGCCCGAGAGCGCGAACAGGTCGCCCGGTTCGTGCGCCGACGGCTCTCCGAGCGGACCACCAACGTGTTCGACGCCACCCAAAAGCTGCTTGCGGGCCTGCCCGGCGGACGGCGTCCCTGCAATGTGTACCTTATCTCGGACGGCCGCGCTACGCGTGGCCGCACGGATGTCGAAACCATTGTGCAGGACTTCCAGCGGGTGCGCCGAGACAACTTCTCCATCTTCACGTTCGACGCGGGGCCTGACGGGAACCGGTATTTGCTGCGGCTGCTCTCCTATCGTTCGCGCGGCTTCCACGAGGAAGCGCCCGACCTGGACGTGGCGGAGCACCGTTTCGACCGGTTCACCGAACAGTATCGCGAACCGGTGCTCACCCACGTGGTGCTCAACTACGCGAACCTGGAGCCGCAGGAGGTGTACCCCCAGGTGCTGCCGAACCTGTACCGCGCGCATCCCCTGGTCATCGTGGGCCGCAGCGCCGCGGGCCGCACGGTCACCATGCGGCTGGCCGGACTGGGCGCGGACGGGCCGCGGGAGTTTTTCTTCCGCACCATGTTGCCGCGGGAGAACGCCGACCACCCCGACGTGGCCCGGGCGTGGGCCCAGGGCAAGGCGCACGCGCTCATGGCCCAGCTCGCCGAGCACCCGGACGACGAGGCTCTGCGCGAGCGCATCGTGCGGCTTGCCACCGAGTACCAGCTCTCCGAAACCCTGGGCTGCCTCGAGCGTGGCGACGCGCTCGACGTCGTGCGCAACCTGCGCAACCTGATCCCGTTCGGCAGAGACCGCAGCGCACGCTAGGGGCTCGGCCCGGCCCAGGGAACGCCGCATGTCCCCCAGACGCCGCCGTCGCGACCGCAACCCCCAGGTGCGCGCGCGTCAGCGCCACGAGGCCGCCGCGCGCGAACGGCTCGAACGCGCCTGGTACGCGCGCCTGGCGCTCGCACCCGAGCTCGCCCGCCTCGTGGTCCATCGCGAGGCCGAGGCGGCGCCCCTGCACCGGTGGCTTCCCTACCGGCAGGGATTCAGCCCCGCGCTCGTCGACTGGTTCCTCGAACGGAGCCCCGCCCCGCAAGGACCGATCCTCGACCCGTTCTCCGGAAGCGGCACCACGGCCCTTGCATGCGCGCGGCGCGGCCGGCCTGCCCTGGCCGTCGAGTCCATCGGCAGCCTCGTGTTCCTCACCGAGGTGCGCCTGCGTCTGCGTGCCTACGAACAAGACCCGTCCTTTGCGCGAGGGCCCGTGCCCGCCGAGCCGCAGCGCGCCTGGCAACAGGCCCGCACCCCCCTGGACCGGGCCGCAGTCCTGCTCGCTGCTGCGCGCACGGTGCGCGCCGACGGTCGTCCGCGGCGGGACGACCCGGACTTCCCAACGCTTGTAACAGACTGCGCAACCGTGATTTGCCAGGACCGCGCCCATGCACCCGACCCCCTGGGCCACGCGATACAGGCCGACGCGCGCAGCCTGCCGCTGCGTGCGGGGGCGGTCGGGGGCATTCTCACCAGCCCGCCGTACTTGGGCCGCTACGACTATGCTCGCCAGGTCCGCCCCCTGGAGCGGCTCTGGCACGCGGACCACAACGCGCGGCCCGCGCGTCGGGACCAGATCCCCGCGCGGCGTGAGGCACGAGCGCGCGGCCCACGCGAGGACCTCCACCCGGCCGGGGACGAGGCCGCCCAGCAGCTCGCCCGGGCGGGTCGGCGCAAGGAGGCGGGCCTGGTACGCCGGTATGTGGCGGAGCTCGACAAGGCGATCGACGCAAGCGCCGCCGTGCTTGCTCCGGGCGCGCTCATGGGTCTGGTGCTGGCTGGCGCGCGCTTCTGCGGGACGTACCTGCCCGCGGATCTGTTGGCCGCCGAGCGCTG
>CAZOBJ010000105.1:0-10363 GCA_964577825.1 uncultured Planctomycetales bacterium | reverse complement strand
ACGCGCCATACGGTACAAGTTGAGGGCAATTCTCCTTTTTGTTAGAGGCTCTAAGCCACATCCACGGCGACCACACGGGCGGCCTGGAGGCGTTTCTGCGCGCGCGCGGCGGGGTGCCGGTGGTCATGCCGGCCGGGTTCCCCGCGTCGTTCCATGCGCGGGTCCGGGAGCTCGGGGCCGAGTCCGTCACGGCCGCCGACCCCACGCCCGTGTGCGCGGACCACGGGCACCCTGGGCCAGGGCCATATCGAGGAGCACGGCCTGTGCGTGCAGACCCCGCAGGGCTGGGTGCTCGTCACCGGGTGCGCGCATCCGGGCATTGCCGAGATGGCCGCGCGCGCCACCGAGGTCGTGGGCGAGCCCCTGCACCTGGTGCTCGGCGGCTTTCACATGGGCGGCGCGCCCCCGGCGCGCATCCGGGCGGTCATCGACCGGTTCCAGGCCCTGGGCGTGGAGCGCGCCGCCCCCTGCCACTGCTCCGGAGACGAGACGCGCGAGCTGTTCCGCGAGCGCTTCGGCGAGCGCTACGTCCCCGCGTGCGTGGGCACCCGGCTGGCGTTCTCGGGCCGCGAGGGGCAAGTAACCGCCCGCTAGCCTGCTCCCCTACGCCACGTCGCTGACGAGCACGGGCCGGCCGGTCTCGATGGCGCGCTCGGCGGCCAGGGCCACGGCCAGGGCATCGCGGCCGACCCGGCCGTCCGCAATGGGCTCGCCGCCCCGGTCCACGCAGTTGAAGAAGTCCGTCCAGATGCCGAAGTTGCCCCCGCGCTCGAACAGGCCCTTGCCCGGGCGCTTGGGCTCGGGCACGTCGATGCGCACGACGTCGGGCCGGTCGCTGAAGTGGACCTCCAGGTTGCGGCCCTGGTGGAAGCCTTCGGTCGTGACCATGCCCTTGTCGCCCACCAGGCCGATGTCGCGCATGTGGGTGCCGGACCCGCCCTCGTGCGTGTGCGGCAGCCCGGCGAAGAAGCACAGGCCCAGCATCGCCTTGCGGCCGTGCTCGTGCTCGACCGTGACCCAGGCGTGGTCCACGATGTCGCTTTGCACGCCGAAGATCTGCTTGTGCACGGCCTGCCCGCCCGAGGCCAGGACCCGCACCGCGGGCGCGCGCAGCATCCAGGAGAACACGTCGAAGTGGTGGCACGACTTCTCCACGATGCCGCCGCCCGACTTCGTCTTGTCGAAGGCCCACACCATGTTGTGGGGGAAGGGGTTGCGGAACTCCTTGAGCCAGGCGAGCTGCGGCGTTCCTATGAGGTCCCGGTCCACGAGCTCGCTCATGCGGTTGAGGTGGGCGTGGTAGCGCATCTGCTGGCCCACCACGAACACCTTGCCCGCCTTGCGGCTCGCGTCGATCATCCGGTCGCACGCGGCCACGGTCAGGGCCAGGGGCTTTTCGCAGTACACGTGCTTGCCCGCGTCAAAGGCCGCGAGCGTAATCTCCTCGTGCGTGTACTGCGGCGTGGAGATGCACACCGCGTCCACGTCGTCGCGTTCGAGCACCTTGCTCCAGTGGGCGTACGCGTCCGGCTCGGCGCCGGGCAGGCTCTGCGCGCATCGGCGCAGGTTCTCTTCGTTCACGTCCGCGAGCGCGACCACCTCGGCCCGGTCGGCGAAGGTTTCGGCCACGCGGCGGGCCTGTCCGGCCCCGCGCAGTCCGACCCCGATAAAGCCCATGCGCGTCTTGCCCATGTCGTCCTCCTGCGGTCCTGTGCCTGTCGGTTCGTCGGTCGGGCCGGCGCGACGCCGCGGCCGGCCGAAGCGCGCATTATGGTCGCCGCGAGGCGCGTTTGCAAGTCCGCGCCCGCCGATTGCGCGACAGGCGAGGGGAGCGGAGGGCCTCGGCGCCGGGTTCGGGGCCTGTTCGCGCCGCAGAGGTGCCGGCTCGCGTTGGCCTTACAGGTCCGTGGTGGCCGAGCAGTTGCGGCAGTCGGCGAACACGACCGGTTCGCGCTGGAGCGTGGGTCTGGGCCACACGCTCGCGTTCCGCACGCGCACGTGCTCCGCGTGTCGGCAGTACAGAAGGTACGCGGGCAGCGGGCCGAACCGGTGGTCGTGCGGGTAGGCCTCCGGGTCCTCGGGCAGGTCCCTGGACGCCACGGGGCCGGCGGGCATGCGCGGCGAAGTGAACGCGAGGTCGCGGATCAGGACGTTACGGATCGGGCTTTCGGCGAGCCCGTTGACAAAGCACGGGCGCGCCGCGCCCTCGGCGGTTACGTTCGCCACGGTCACGTCGGCGATGGACCCGGCCCGCGGCTCGCGCACCGCGGCCTGGAGCTTGGTCCGCTTGCCCTGGCACAGGAACACCGGACACTGGCACCGCTCCAGCACGAGGTCGTGGATGAGGATCCGGCGGATGTGCCCGCCGTCCATGCTGGAGAGGTGCACCCCGCACGGCGGCGCGCGCACGTCGCCCTCGGGGCTGTGCACGACGAGGTTACCCACCACCACGTTCTCCACGTCGCCCACGGTCTCGGTGCCGATCTTCACCGCGTTGCACAGGGTGCGGATGACGCAGTTCGTGACCGCGATGTTGCGCATGGTGACCTCGGGCGCGAGGTTCTTCAGGCAGATGGCGTCGTCGGTCACCCACAGCCGGCAGTTGGAGATGGTGACGTTCGAGCACGCGCTCACGTCGATGCCGTCCGCGTTGGGACCGTCGAAGTGGTGCATCTTTACGCCGTCCACCAGCACGCCGTCGCACTCGAGCAGGTGCAGGGTCCAGTTGACGCTGTTGCGGATCGTGACGTCGCGCAGGGCCAGGTTGCGGCAGTTGCGGAACAGGAGCATCTCGCGGGGCCGGCGCAGGGGGGTCTTCAGATCCGCGTTCAGGTGCGGCACGAAGAACGCGGGCGACTGCGCATTGATTTCGCCCGCTCCCGTGAGAGAGACGTTGACCGCGTCCACGGCCGAGATCAGGCGGCGGAAGACGCTGTCTCCGTCCGTGGGCGCGGCGCGGCGCTCGGCGAGCGTGTCCGCCGCGGGGGCGGCGGGGTCGCGGTAGTGCTCCAGGTCGGTGGTGCCATAGAGCACGGCGCCCGCCTCCAGGTGCAGGCGGACGTTGTCTCGCAGCCGGATCGGGGCGATGAGGTACGCGCCCGGCGGCACGTACACCGTGCCCCCGCCGGCCTGCGCCACCGCGTCGATCGCTTGCTGGATGCCCGGCGAGTCGAGCGCGTCGCCTTGTGCGCCGTACACGTCGAACTCGATGCCGCGCTGGTACCGGTAGTCGCGGTAGCCGTCCGTGGTCAGCCGCACTCGGCCGCGCTTCACGGCCGCGCCGCGGGCTCCGTAGTCGCGCACATTGGCGGTGCTGGGCATATGCAGTCCTCTCCGTGTGCGGGCCGTAGTGTCGAATCGCGCGCCATTGTACCGGCGCGGCGGAGTTGTCAACCGGCTTCCGACTCGCTGCCAGGGCGGGGCGCACGCGCTTGACGGTCGCGCGCGAGCCTGGTAGCGTCAGGCGCCGGATCCTGTAGAGGTGTGTCCTGATCCGGGGGCGAAGGCGTACGGAGACCGATATGCGCATGAGTGCGCGCGTGCGGTACAAGTGCGAGCGAGCCGTGGAGTTCTACGCCCGCCAGGTGCGCGCGTTGGTGGAGGCGCATCCCGATTTCTTTCCCATGTATACGAGCGGGGGCAAGTGGAAGCATACCGGCGAGTCCTGGACGAACTGGTGCGAGGGGTTCCTGGGCGGCGAACTCTGGCTCCTGCATGCGCAGACCGGCGACTCGTGGTACGGCGAGAAAGCCGAGCACTATTCGCGCCTCGTCGAGCACCGCAAGACCGACCGGGACGTGCACGACCTGGGGTTCGTGTTCCTGCCCACCTGGAAGCGCTGGTACGAGCTCACCGGCGAGGCGTACAGGAACGAGGTGGTTATCGAGGCCGGCCGCACCCTGGCGCAGCGGTTCCAGGAGCGGGGCGGGTACCTGTGCTCGTTCCTGGGCGCGGAGAGCCTGTTCATCGACATCATGATGAACGTGGGCATCATCTTCTACGCCGCGCAGCAGACCGGCGACCCGGAGCTCGACCGGATCGCGCGCACGAACTGCCGCACCACGCGGCGGTGCCTCGTGCGCGGGGACGGGAGTACGGCCCACGAGGGGATTTTCGACACGGACACGGGCGCGTTCCTGCGCCAGAGCACGCGCCAGGGCTGGCGCGCCGACAGCTCCTGGGCGCGGGGCCAAGCCTGGGCCCTGTACGGGTTCGGCACGGCGTATGCCTTCACGAAGGAGCGGGCGTTCCTCGACACGGCCCTTGCGTGCGCGGAGTACTACACGGCGCGCACGCCGGAGACCGGGGTGCCGCCCAACGACTGGGACGAGCCCGAGCCCGCGTTCCCGTACGAGAGCTCCGCGGCCGCTGCGGCCGCGAGCGGCATGTGGCGGCTTGCGCGCCTGACCGACGACCCCCTCCGGGCCCGGGGCCTGCGCGCGTATGCGCTGCGCATTCTCGACACCCTGACCGAGCCCGAGTTCCTGGCCGTGGACACCCCGGGCTGGCAGGGGGCGCTGAAGCACGCCATTTACCACCAGCGCAAGGGCCTGGGCGTGGACGAGAGCGTGATGTGGGGCGACTACTTCCTGCTCGAAGCTCTGTGCGAGGTGCTCGCCGATGAGCCCGCCTGAGGACGTCCCAGTGCGCGAGGGCCCCGTCGCGCTCGTCACCGGGGCGAGCCGGGGCATCGGCCGGGCCATCGCCGTGGCCCTGGCGCGCAAGGGCTGGGCCGTGGTCATCAACTATGTGCGCAACGCCCGAGCCGCTGAGGAGGCCCTAGGCCAGGTGCAGGCGTGCGGCGCACAAGGACTGACCGTACAGGCCGACGTGGCACAGCGCCCCGACCGCGAGCGGCTGGTCGACGCCGCCATGGACGGCTTCGGGCGCATCGACTTGCTGGTCAACAATGCGGGGGTCGCGCCCCTGGAGCGGCGAGACATCCTGGAGACCACCGAACAGAGCTACGACCGGGTGATGGCCGCGAACCTCAAGGGCCCCTTCTTCCTCACCCAGGCGGTGGCCCGGCGCATGATCGAGCTCGTGGACGCGGGCGCGATCGCCTCCCCCAAGATCGTGAACATCGGTTCCGTGAGCGCGTACGCGAGCAGCCCGAACCGGGCCGAGTATTGCCTGTCCAAGGCGGGCGTGGGCATGATGACCCGGGTCTACGCCCACCGCCTGGCCGAGCACGGGATCCTGGTCTACGAGCTGCGGCCCGGGATCATCCGCACGGACATGACCGGCCCCTCGCGCGACAAGTACGACCGCCTGATCGGCGAGGGGCTGACGCCGGTGCGCCGGTGGGGCGAGCCGGAGGACGTGGCCGCGGCGGTGGCGGCCGTGGCCGAGGGGGCGCTCTCGTTCTCTACGGGCGAGGTGATCAACGTGGACGGCGGGTTCCACCTGCACAGGCTGTAGGGACACCTGGCTCAGGCGCGTGTGAGGTGCGCGGCCGGTGGCCGATGCACGGGTTCGTGCCAGCGCGGCGAAGAAGGACGCGCTGGACCAACGAGAGGAACAGGCATGCCGGACGATCCGCTCAAGGTGCTTGAGGGCTTGGACTCCGAACTGCTCCACACGGTGCGCGCGAGCCAGGACCTGGCCCTGTCCGACGGCGCGCTGCCCAAGAAGGTGAAGCTCCTGATTGCCCTGGCCCTGGACGCGTCGCACGGCGCAGTGGGCGGCGTGAACTCACTCGCGCGCGCTGCCCTGCACGCGGGCGCCACCAAGCAGGAGATCGCCGAGGCCCTGCGCGTGGCCTTCTACATCAGCGGCGTGGGCAGCACGTACACTGCGGCGAACGGGCTCAAGGACGTGGTCTAGGCGCGCGGGGCGTGCTGCCGCGATGCATCCGTCGTCTCCGGGTCTTCTTGTGCGCCCGGCGCGGTCCCCTCGGCTGGACGCTTTGCCCGGCCCGGCGCAGACAGTCAACTGCGCATCCAGGTTGAGACCTCTAGTGCGGCCTGCCGGCCGACGTCCTCGGCCGATCCGATCTGCCCTTTCCAAAAGCACGTTTCCCTTGGAATAAGACTTGCACGTGTGAGCCAGCACGCGGGCGCAGCCCGCTCGCGTGAATTCGACCGCTAGCGCGTGGGCGCGAACGCGCGCTGAGGCGGCACGTTCGTCGTACGGAAGAGGGGACGCCCCATGCCGCTCGAACCCGATCCATGCCGCCGATTGCGCCGCTTGCGGCGGCTGGAGCAGGAGATCGACGACGCGTTCGCCGAGCTCATCGACATGCCGTGGGGGCGGCTCGCGCCCAGCGCGCCGACTTGGTGGCCGCCCGTGGACCTGTACGAGACCGAGGACGCCTACATTCTGGTGGCCGACATGCCGGGCGTCGAGCGCGAGGACATCGACTTGCGCGTGCGCGGCCGCCAGGTGGTGCTCCACGGGTCGCGGCGCAGCATCGAATGGGGACGTGCAGGCCATGACGTGTACGTGGAGCGGGCGCGCGGCCGGTTCTGCCGCACGTTCACCGTGGACGAGCCCGTGGACGCGGACCGCGCCGAGGCGACGTACAAGAACGGTCTGTTCCGGGCGTGGATTCCCAAGCATGCCGGTGGGCGCGGCCGAGCCGAGGAGAGCGAGTAGCTGCGGATCGAGCGCCCGTCCGCGAGAAATGCGCAGCAACGAACTCGAGGAAAGGAGCCCTGCATGGACCGCAACCGGCAAGCCCGGCGCCTGAAGCCCGAGGACGTGGATCTGGCCATCGACCCGTCCGGGCTCGACTTCAAGACGACCGAGGACCTCGACCCGCTCGACGAGGTGGTTGGCCAGCCGCGGGCCCTGCGCGCCCTGGACCTGGGTCTGGGCGTTCGCCACGCCACCTACAACGTGTACGTGGCGGGCCTCAACGGCACGGGCAAGAAGGAGACGATCCGCCGGGAGCTGAGCAAACGCAGCCGTCAGGAGGAGCGCCCCCCGGACTGGGTGTACGTGAACAATTTCGACGAGCCGGACCGGCCCCTGGCCATCTCGCTGCCGGCCGGACAGGGCATCCGGCTCAAGCACGACGTGGAGAAGCTTCTGGAGCGGCTGACCGAAGAGCTGCCCAAGGCCTTTCGCGAGGAGGACTTCAGCCGCGAGAAGCAGCGCATCAGCCAGTCCTACCAGGAGCGGCGCCGGTCCATGGCCGAGGAGCTCGAGAACCTGGCCAACGAGAAGGGCCTGACCGTCCAGATGATGCCCAACGGCCAGATGGCCCTGATCCCGAAGAAGGACGACCGGCCGATGAAGCCGGAGGAGATCGAAGAGCTCTCCGAGGAGGAGCAGAAGGACATCCAGCGCCGCCAGCAGGAGGTGGCTCAGCAGGCGGACGTGTTCCAGTCCCGCCACGAGGAGATGGGCCGGCAGCTGAGCTCCGAAGTTCGCGGCGTGGAGCGCAACTTCGCGGCGGAGCGCATCGAGCCGCTCATCGGCGAGCTGGCCGAGAGGTACGACGAGGACAAGCTCCAGAAGTGGCTCGACAAGATGAAGGGGCACATGCTCGACCACCTGGATCGGTTCCGCGAAGGCGACGGGACGCCCCATCAGCAGATGGCGGCCATGTTCGGCGCGCCCAAGCCAGGGCGCGAAGAACGGCTGCGCGACTACCAGGTCAACCTCTTGGTCGACAACGCGGACACCGAGGGCGCGCCCGTGGTCATCGAAGACTCGCCCAACTACAAGAACCTGTTCGGCAACATCGAGCGGGCCGTGGACCGGTTCGGCAAGCTGGTCACGAACTTCACCCGCATCAAGGCCGGCAGCCTGGTGCGCGCGAACGGCGGGTACGTGGTGTTCAACCTGTTCGAGGCCCTGACAGAGCCCCTGGTGTGGAAGGAGCTCAAGCGCTGCATCAAGAGCGGCCGAGTGAAGATCGAAACCTACGACCCCTTCTCCATCTTCAGCACCTCGGCCATGAAGCCCGAGCCCATCCCCCTGGACGTGAAGCTGGTGGTGCTGGGCAATCCGCTCCTGTATCACCTGTTGTACTTCTACGACGAGGACTTCGCCGAGATCTTCAAGATCAAGGCCGAGTTCGTGAGCGAGATGGAGCGGCAGAACGGATCGGCGCGCATGCTGGGGCAGTTCGCGCGCAAGCTGGCCGACCAGGAGAATCTGATTCCCTTCGAGGCCGAGGGCGTGGCCGAGCTCGCACGCACAAGCGCCCGCATGGCCGGGGACAAGGAAAAGCTGACCACCGAGTTCAGCCGCCTGGCCGACCTCGTGCGCGAGTCCGTGTTCTGGGCTCGCCAGGACGGCGCGGACAAGGTCGGCCGGTCGCACGTGCAGCAGGCCGTGTCCGAGCGGATCTACCGGTCCGACTGGATCGCCGCCAAGATCCGCGAGCTGATCGACGACGGCACGCTGCGCATCGATCTGAAGGGCAAGGCCGCGGGGCAGCTCAACGGCCTGGCCCTGGCGGATCTGGGCGACTTCGCGTTCGCGCGGCCCTCGCGCGTGACCGCCAGCGTGGGCGTGGGCGCGGCCGGGGTCATCAACATCGAGCGCGAAAGCAAGCTCAGCGGCCGCACCTATGACAAGGGAATGCTTATCATCGACGGATACATGCGCAACACGTACGCGGGCGACCATCCCCTGGCCCTCTCCGCGAGTCTGGCCTTGGAGCAGAGCTACGGCATGATCGACGGGGACAGCGCGTCCCTGGCCGAGATCGTGTGTCTGCTGAGCGCCCTGGCCGACGTGCCCTTGCGCCAGGACATCTCGGTCACCGGATCGGTGAACCAGTGGGGGCAGGTCCAGGCCATCGGCGGCGTGAACGAGAAGATCGAGGGCTTCTTCGACGTGTGCCGCGAGCAGGGCCTGACCGGCGATCAAGGGGTATGCGTGCCTGCGGCCAACGTCAAGCACCTGGTCCTGCGCCCCGACGTGGTGGACGCCATCCGCGAGGAGAAGTTCCACGTGTGGGCCGTCGACCACGTGGACGAGGCCCTGGAGCTGTTGGGCAGTATAGAGGCTGGCAGCCTGGACGAAGAGGACACGTTCCACTGGAAGGTGGACCAGCAGCTGCGCAGGCTCGCGAACGCGATCAAGGAGCACAAGGCGACCTCGGTCGAGCGCGAATGGCCCTCGTTGGAGACGGTCCCCAGCGGACAGCGGGACCCGCGGCCCACGCTGCCGGGACGCGACTAGACCGGGTGCACGCGGTCAGGCGCGCGGCCGCGGGCGGACGAGCATTCATGTCTGAACGAGGGCGGTTGGCGCAAGTCTCGCCTGGCGGATAAAGGGGAGAGAGGAATGAAGAAGGTTGCGATCAACGGGCTGGGCAGAATCGGCCGCGCCACGATGAAGATCGTGCTGGACGAGGACGAACTCTCGCTCGTGGCGGTCAATGACCTGATCCCGGCCGAAAACCTCGCGTATCTGCTCCAGTACGACAGCGTGTACGGCCGGTACGACCGCGAGGTCTCGCACGGCGAGGGCGAGCTCGTGGTCGACGGGGAGCACTACAAGCTGTTCAGCGAAAAGGACCCGGCGGCCCTGCCATGGGGCGACCTGGGCGTGGACCTGGTGTTCGAGTGCACGGGCGTGTTCGACAAGGGTCCGGACCTGCAAAAGCACATCCAGGCCGGGGCCAGGCACGTGATCCTGTCCGCGCCGGCCAAGGACGAGGACACCGTGACCGTGGTCCACGGCGTGAACCCGCCGGACAAGCCCCCGCAGATTTTCTCATGCGCGAGCTGCACCACGAACTGCATCACCCCGGTCGTGGAGGTCATCGGCAGGCGCATCGGCATCCGCAAGGCCACCATGACCACCATCCACGCCTACACCTCCACGCAGGGCATTGTGGACGGGCCGAACAAGAAGTTCCGCCGGGGCCGCGCGGCCGCGTGCAACCTGGTGCCCACGACCACGGGTGCGGCCCAGGCCACGGGCCGGGCCCTGCCGCAGTACGCGGGTCGGTTCGACGGCGTGGCGGTGCGCACGCCCGTGCCGTGCGGGTCCATCGCGGACATGGTGTTCGTCACCGAGCGCGAGACGAGCGCCGAGGAAGTGAACAAGATTCTTTCCGAAGAGGCCGCCTCGGACCGGTACAAGGGCATCCTGGGCGTGACCGAACAGCCGCTCGTCTCCACGGACATCCTGCACGACGGGCGAGCCTCCATCGTGGACCTGTCCATGACCCAGGTGGTGGACAAGGACCTCCTGAAGGTCATGAGCTGGTACGACAACGAGTGGGGGTACGCGTCCCAAATGGTGCGCGCGGCGCTCGCGACCGGGTGAGGCCGCGGGGTGTATCGCCCGGGGGCGTGAGGGCGCAGGGCTTACCGGGCCTTGCCCGCGCCCAGGTGCGCTGCGAACCAGTCCACGGTCTCGCCGATGAGCGCCTCTCGCCAGGGGATGGATCGGA
>CAZOBJ010000104.1:0-10426 GCA_964577825.1 uncultured Planctomycetales bacterium | reverse complement strand
GGGGTACCCAAGTACCCCCCCGGAGGCCGAAGGTCAAAAACCGGCCTGGAGAAGGGGGTTTTTCGCGCGATGCCGTCGCCAACGGGAGAACCGTACATGACCAGGCAAACCGAACACCCCACCAGGAATCGCGGCCTCATGACGTCCCAGCGGGCGATCCGCAAGCATTGCCTGGACTGCTCGTCATATAGCCAGAAAGAGGCCCGAGAGTGCGCATTCCACGACTGCGTCCTGTATGAGTACAGGATGGGCAGGCGGCCGGCGAAGCGCATCCGCGCCCCGCTAAAGGCGATTCGCAAGCATTGTGTGGGCTATTGTATGCTCGGCAGTGCTCGCGAAGTGGAACTATGCCCGACTCGGGATTGCCCGCTGTGGCCCTATCGATTCGGGCGCAAGCCGACGCCGGAAGAGGCCGCGCGGTACACCGGCGAGGGCGAGCCCGGCGTATATACCCGGAAGGAAGGAGACACGTGACATGCAGGATCGGATTCTACTGAGCGCGCATGACGCGGCCCAGGCGCTGGGCATTAGCCGGGGCCACTTCTACCACCTTCACGCCGAAGGGTTGATCCCCGCGCCCGTGAAGCTGGGGCGGCGCACCCTGTGGCGGCGCGCGGAACTGGAGGCGTGGACCGCGGCCGGGGCTCCGGCCCGGTGGCAATGGGAACTTTCCGAAAAAGACGCTTGACAACCGGTAATACAGGAGATATCCTATGGCCATGAGCAAACGAACGCGCAAGCGCACCCCCGCGGAGATTGCAGCCGACGCCAAGCGCACGGGCCGTCCGCCCTTGCCCAGGCGCGTTCGGCGCGAGCTCGTCATCAGCGTCCGCATGACGCGCGAAGAGCACAGGCGGTGGCGCAAAGAGGCCAAGAAGCGCGGCCTGCCCCTGGGCGTCATGCTCTTGAAGCCCTGGCGGGAGGGCAAGGTATGAGGCTGTACAAGCGTGGCGGCAAGTGGCATGTGGACCTGCGGTGGCGCTATGGCCGGTTGCGCATGGCGGGCTACCGGGAGAAGCGCGCGACCGCGGAACTGGGCCGCAAGCTGGAGGCCCTGGCCGCATTCCGCGAGGCGGGCGAGCGCCCGGACCGCGAGTTGTCCCGGTGGATCGAGGGCCTGCCCCCCGCCATGCAGGAGAGCCTGGCCGAGCGCGGCCTTCTGGACCCGGACCGGGCCGCGTCCGCGAAGCCCCTGGCCGATCATGTCGCGGACTGGCAAGCGCACCTGCGCCAGAAGGGCGACTCCGAGCGGCACGTCATCAGAGAGCCCCGCAAGGTGCGGGCCGCGTGCGAGGGCGCGGGGTGCAAGACCCTGGGCGGCCTGGACGCGGCGAAGGTGGAACGCTGGATCGTCCGCAAGCGGGAAGAGGACGACTGGAGCGCGCGCACGGTCAACAGCTACGTGCGGGCCGTGAAGGGCTTCTGCAAGTGGCTTGTGAAGGCGGACCGGATCGGCGCGAACCCCCTGGAGCGGCTGTCCACCGTGCCCCAACGCCATGACCGCAGACGCGACCGGCGGGCGCTGTCCACGGACGACCTCTTGCGCCTGCTCGCGGCGGCTGAGAGCGGCCCGGCCTTCCGCGGGACGCGAGGCCCGGAGTGGGCGCTTCTCTTTCGCCTGGCCGCAGAGACGGGCTTCCGGTGGAGTGAACTGCGCAGCTTGACGCGCGCAAGCTTCGCCCTGGACGGGGACGCCCCGGCCGTGCGGCTGGCGGGCGGCGAGGCGAAGAACCGGACCGACTGCATTCAACCCCTGCGGCCCGACACGGCGGCGAACCTGCGCGAGCATCTGCGGTTCAAGCTCCCCGATGCGCCCGCGTTCGCGCTGCCCGCAACGGACTGCGGGGCCAAGGCGGTGCGCTTCTATCTGGCGCGCACGGGCGACCCGGACAGCGGGCTCGCGCCCATCCCGTACACGGACGCGAGCGGGCGCACGTTCGACTTCCACGCGCTGCGCGGGCAATTCGCCACCGGCCTGGCCAAGGCGGGCGTGAGCGTCCAGGCCGCGCGGGAATTGATGCGCCACAGCACGGTTGACTTGACCCTGACTCACTACACGCACTACACCCTAGAGGACCGCCGCGGCGCGATTGACCGGCTGGCCGATCTGTCCGCGCGCCCGCACACCGAGGCGGTTGCCAAGACCGGGACCGAAGACGCGAAATCGTGTGCCCGTATACGTGCCCATTCCGGTACACTTTCCCGGAATCCCGTGGACCGCAATGGACAGACGCCCTATCGGAAGGCGGCGGGTGCCGAAGGCGCATGCGCGCAAGAAACAGGCCCCAGGGGCCGTTTCGAGGCTCCCCCGGGGCCTTCTGAGTCGGTACCCTCGGCAGGATTCGAACCTGCGACCTGGGGATTAGAAGTCCCCTGCTCTGTCCACTGAGCTACGAGGGCGTCTTCAAATAAGGGCGCGAGTCGGGACCGGTCCCACCTCGGTCGAGCCACTTGCGCCCCGGGACCTGGGCCCATCATAGGCGAGAGGCGGCTCATGGGCAAGCCCTCGCGACGGCGGATCAGTGTCACGCTGTGCGGTCGGCGCGCACGCAGGGGCCCCACGGCGCCCAGAGGAGGGGTTCGGCGTTGCGGCACGAGCTCGATCAGGATGGTCTCCGGGCGGCGCAGGAACCGCCCCCCGGATACGACCACCCCTGCCGAAACCGTGGTTCGCAGGCAGGTTGCCTCCGTGCAGGCAGTGCGGCCCCGTGCGGTGCGCCCGCTCAGGCTGCGGGGAATACGCACTGCGGCGCATGGGCGCCGGGACCTGTCGCCCGCGATCGGCCCTGTTCCGGCGGAGCGGAGGTACCTGCCCCATCAAGACAGAGCGTGATGGGATAGAGGAGCGCGAGAGGCCGAGCCCACGAATCGGCGAGCGCGTCAAGTCGACTCGCTGGCCGCAGACACGGACTCATGTTCCGGGGCGCGGTGGAGCTGTTGGACGAGCGACAACGCGATGGCCAGCAGTGGCAGCGCCACCGCCAACCAGAGCGCCGCGTGGTACCCCCCGAAGCGGTCGTAGAGCCAACCGGCCGTGGTGGGCCCGACAAGGCCCGAAAGGCCATAGCCCAAGAACACAAAGGGATAGATGCCTCCCACGCGCTGAGTGCCGAAGATGTGGCTGACCGCGCCGACGAACACGACGAAGCACGCGCCGAACGCCAAGCCGTTGAGCGCGGCCGCGGGCACGAAAAGCGCGGGCTCGACCGCCGCGGCCATCAGCGCCAGGGGTCCGACGGCGATCAGTCCCAGCGACAGGGGAATGGACGCGGCGCGCAAACGATCGAAGAGCCACCCCCATGCGATGCGCCCGGCCGCGTTCCCAACCGCGAACAGACTTATGGCCAGAACGCCTGTCTGGGAGGCGACGCCGAACCCCTTGCCGATCGGCTCCAGGTTGCCGATGACCATCAGGCCCGAGAAGGTGCCGCAGAACATGCCCAGCAGGAGCAGCCAGAACGCGCGCGTGGCAAAGAAACGGCCCGCCACGTGCGCTTGCGGCCCGACGTCCTCGTCCGTGGGCAGCGTGAGGAAAAGCGCGGCGAGGCAGGCGATCGCCACATAGGCGGCCCCGACCCCCGCGAAGACCGCGAACACCGGCGTGCCGGCCTGCAGAAAGGGGTCGGCGACGTTCGACAGCAGAATCGCCCCGCCGCCGAACCCGGCGACCGACAGTCCGGTGACCAGACCCTTGCGCTTCGGGAACCACCTCATCGCGGTGACGATGGGGCAGATGTACGCCAGGCCGATGCCCGCGCCGGAGAGGATCGCGATTCCCGCGAACAACAACGGAAACCAGCCGCCTGAGGCGGCCGCCACAAGATACCCCGCTCCGTACAGCCCGCCGCCGACGAACGCGAGCGCGCGCGGGCCCACGCGACGCACAAGGCGGCCGGCCTTGAGCATCACCAGCGCAAAGACCAGAATGCATCCGCCGAAGAGCAGCTGCGTGGCCTTCATGCTCAAGCCCGCCTGCTCGCGAAGCGCGGGCACGAAGCAGCTCCAGGCATAGATTCCGCCGATGCAGGCCTGGGTCAGAATCCCTGCGGCGAGCGCGAGGTACTTTCTCAAGGCAGCTCCTTCGACGGTTCCGATTGTAGAGGCCGCGCGGCGGGGGCCCGGACGCGGTCGCAAATGACAGACACGGCGCCTTGCAGGTCGTCGACGACCAGCGCGTCCATGTCCTCCTGCGCCGCGTGCTTGCGGCCATGTCCGGTGAGCACGTAGATGCCGGTGGCACCCACGCGGCGCGCCGTCTCCGCGTCGTGGGGGTGGTCGCCGACTACGAAGCTGCGCGCCAGGTCGAGGTCGTATTCCACGGCGGCGACCCGCAGCCAGTACGGCTCGGGCTTTCGGCATCGACACCCGTCGTCGAGGCCGTGCGGACAGGTGTACACGTCCTCGATGCGCACGCCGTGCCGGGCGAGAGCTGCAACGCAGAACCGGTTGACGCGCTCGGCCTCCTCGGGCCGAATGTCGCCCGATGCGATGCCGGACTGGTTCGTCACAATGAAGAGCAGCATATCATTCGGCAGTTTCCGCAGTGCGCGAAACGTGAACGGGAAGAACCTCACGCGGTCCGGCCGGCGCAGGTGCCCGACGTCCTCGATCAGCGTCCCGTCGCGATCCAGGAATACGGCTGGTCGCATCCTAATCCTCGCCTTCCAGCAGGGCGGCATAGTCCTCGACCGAACCGCCAGACAGACAACAGTCAATGATCTGTCTTCCCAGCGCATCGAGATCCGGCTGCAGGTACTTGCGAATCTGCTCATGGAAGAAGTCGGTCAGAACGCGCGCACCTGCATCGTAGGCCTCGGGTCCCACCTCGGGCTGCGTATCGACCTGGAGGAACCAGCGCGGAACCATGCTGCCCTCGATGCGCATGCCCTCGAGGGCATACCCCAGCAGCGGGCAGCGGGACGGCATGATGTGGTCGGAGGCGAAGCGCGCATGGCCGCGGCGCGCCAGGTAATCGCGCACCAGCCATTCGGGCATGAATCCCGTCTGCCAAGCGCCGACGTGCTGATTCGGGATCAACACGTACCGCGTCGCCCGGGCCTGCCGGAACTGCTCCAGCAGGAGGTTGGCCTGGGCGACCTTTCTCCCGGGAGTAAAGGGCCAGTAACTGCCCACTCCCTCGCTGCTCATGTCGCCGGTGTCTACGATGCTCGGGTTGGCATGGCCGCGCGGGGCGACCAGTCGCCACAGCCACGCCAGCGCCGGCGGCAGCACATGGAACAGGCCTATGATCCCGTAGCTGGGGTGCGCCTGCGTGCAGGGGGGCGTTCGCAAACCGAAGGAGCGGATGTCGACCTGTACGTCCCCTGCGACAACGTTGGGTACGATCTCGCGGGGAATGACCACGCGCGGGTTGGGGCAGGGCGTTGCCGGCGCGTCCTTGACGTGCTCCCAGATCAATGCCGTGCCGTCGGCAACGGCATCGATGTTGAGGAACAGTTGACTCCGTCCCGGATGGATGGTCAGGCGCTCCAGGTCGGGATCGGTTGCGTATTCCTTGATGTGGTCGACCCGGATGAACCAGCCGTCTTCCGCATCGGCGAGCGAGAGCATGCCCCGGCCTCTCTGCATCGAGGGATGGCACAGCGCCATGTCGTCGCAGACCGGATGCAGGTCGCAGGTCCGGGGAATCTCCAGGTAGCGCCTCTCGTCGGTGAGAGTATTGTGCCCGAGAAGCAGACGGCCGTCGGGTAATCGGTGCGGTTGCTGCAGCATCTCGCTCTTGCCGCCGCCGCTGGCTCCTTCGTGCATGAAGGTGACGATGTTGTCATAGGGCGTGACCACCTGGACCGCCGAGCAGTGGGCGGTCACCCACCCCTGTTGCTCTCCGAGCTCGATGAGCGCCCCGTAGACCCCCTTTTTCGCGCTCGGTCCGGGGTAGAGATTGTAGGAGAATATCTCGTGCACCGCGCCTCGGTCGTGCACCACGACCTGCTTGCCGTCGAAGTGCGTATGGCGGAACGGCGGAGCGACGTAGATGGTCGTGGTCGGTCTGAACACGCGGTCCAGAGCTTCGAGATCCACCACGCCCTGAAGCAGCCCGAGCCCGAAGGCGAAAAAGCCGGCATTGGCCGGGCAGACGGCGAGCGCGTCGGCGCCCAGGCCGGGCTGCCCCATGGCGAAGCCGAAGACGGCCAGGTGCTGCGCCTCCAGCCAGGCGAACGTTTCGCGCTTCAGGTCACGGAAATCGAAATTGTATCGTTCGCTGAAATGCGGCTTGTCCGAGGGCTTTCGGTCCGCCACCACCATGCATTCCGGATCGCGGCGGCGCATATAGGGTTCGCGATAGTTCGCGCTGATCCCGTTGCGCACCCGTACAACGTCCACCTCGTCGACACGCTTGCCGCCCGGCAACTCGTAGGACACCGTGGCCCGACGGTCTTCCTTGCTTCCGCAGGCGAGATGCTCCAAGTCGTCGATACTGCTCGCCACCATTGCCGACGGGGCCGCGCGCAGAAGGCGCGCAATCTCTTCCGGAAGACCGGCGCGCGTGAGAAAGGATTCGATCTCCATGTTCGTCTTCTCTTTGGCGGCAGTTCATGATGCGGCGCGCGGGCCGCCGCCGGTGGGCCGCCTCTATCGACGAGCGTCCCGTCGCGATCCGGGAGGCCGGCGGTCCGCTTGCGGCCGCGGCTACGCATTGCGGACCTTGTCCATCAGGGCCTGATACCCGAAATGCATCAACAGGTGGTCGAGGATCACGCACGCGGTGTAGTTTTCGGCCACGGGCCAGATGCGCGCGACAATGGTCGGGTCGCGCCGCGTAATGGCCGCAAGCTGCTTGTTCTCCAACGTGTACTTGTCGACGGTCTTCTGCGGCCGGTCGATGGTCGGCGTGGGCTTGACCGCTAGGCGTGCGACGATGGGCTGGCCGGTCGTCAGGCCGCCGGTGATGCCGCCCGCGTTGTTGGACTCGAAGAGCACCTTGCCGTCCTTCGCGCGCATCTGGTCGTTGCACTCGTAGCCGGTCATGTCCTTGGCGCCGAAGCCGGCGCCGATCTCCACGCCCTTGACCGCGCCGATGCCGTTCATGCGCCCGAGCTCGGCGTCGAGCTTGGCGAACACGGGCTCCCCCAGGCCCGCGGGCGCGCCGAGGACCACCACCTCCACCACGCCGCCCGTGCTGTCGCCGGTGGCGCTGACCTTGTTGCACGCCTCCACCATGGCGTCTCCGGCCTCGATGTCGGGGCAGTTGATAATGGGGTGCACGTTGTACTCGGCCTTGATCCTCTCCGGCTCGAAGGCGGGCGCCCTGTCGCGGATGGCGTCGATCTCGTTCTCGATCTCGGCGAAGATGCGCGCCTTCTCCAGGAAGCGCATGCCGGTCTTGACCCGCTCCTTGACGTAGACCTCCTGGTAGAACGGATCGTGGTCGTGGCGCATGGTCTTGTACCGGTCGGTGTACGCCAGGGCTTCATCGTGCTCGACGTCCGGGCAGCGCACGCCGGCGGCCTCGCGCACGAAGCTGTAGACGCGGATGCCGCACGCACGCAGGACGCGCTTGGCCACGTACCCCGCCCCGACGATGGTGCTCGTGTACCGGCCGCTGAAGATGCCCGCGCCGATGGCGTCGTCCGCCGGGCCGTACTTCTGGAGGGTCGCGTACGACGCATGCCCCGGCCGCGGGGTGCGGTTCGTGTCCTGGTACTGCTTGATGTGGATGAAGTGCCGGTCGAGGTTCGGCAGCAGGATGGTGAAGGGCGTCCCGTTCGTGTGGAAGGCGTTGCCAGCCCCCTCCACCGTGTCGGCGGCGTTGACCCCGCAGTAGATGATGGGCAGGTCCGGCTCCTTGCGCGGGCTGGAGAGCTCGTCCGCGCCCGGCTTGCGCAGGAGCAGGTCGCCGTAGAGCTCCTGCTCGGTGATGAACATGCCCGCCGGCACGCCCTGGAGCGTGGCCGACAGCCCGTCCTGGTAGCTGCCGCCCGACACGGTCACCTGGAAACAGCGGCCGAGATGGCATCCAAGCATGGTTTTCCCTTTCTCAAAGAGTCGCGCTCGTCGCGCTCGCTTGTGTGTTCGCCTCGAAGGGGCTCACGCCGGGCCATGACCCCGGACGGAATCTACGGACACAAAAAAACGAGCGCCGCCATTTGCATGCCGCTCGCTCGGTTCTCCTGCCGCAGCGCTCCGCGGAAAGCGTATCGCGCGGCCTTAGGCCGACATTTTGTTGGCGGAAGCCGCGCCCGAGGTCGCCCCGGACCCGGCTCCCGCGAAGGAGTCTACCCGGAGGCCTCTTTCATGTCAAGTCGCACTCCACGGACAGATTCATTCGCTCTGGGGAGGTCCGGACGGGCGACCGGGCGCGTCGATCCGCGGCGCAGCCCCGAGCGTGAACACGATCAGGCGTTCTCCCGTGCGGGTGCTGATGTCCGTGTGCAGGCTCTGCACGGGGGCGCCGACGATGTCCCGGACCGCGGCCTCCAGCAGCGGGCGCGCCTTTTCGATCAGCTCTCTGCGCGTCTGTTTGATGAGTTCGCGCCCGGTCTGGTCGTCTCCGGAATCGGACAGGTGCTTCTCGGCCTGCGTAATCACGCCCTGGAGCCGGACGATGACCATGTCGTCGAGCAGGTACGCCTTCGCCTCGACCGGGCCGCGGCCCATGTATTCCTTCTCGAACCGGACGATGGCGTCGCTCACCTCCGCCTCGATCCGGCCTTTGGTCCTCGCCACGCGCGGTCCTCCCTGGTCTCACGCCAGGAGAGTAGCCGACGCGCGCCGGGAAGTCAACGACCCTGGGCTCGCCGCTTCTCTCTTTGCGGCGCGCTCGGCTGCGCGCGGCACGGGGCCTGCCGCCGCCATGGGCGGCACGCACCGGATCGGCAGAGCGTGATGGCAGCCGACGAAGATTACTCTGCGCGGTCGGCCGCATGCGCAGCGGGCATGTCCGGGGCGGGGGACGGTCCGGCGCGCGCGGGCACGAGCTCGATCAGGGTGATCTCCGGCCGGCGCAGGAACCGCACCCGGGGCACGGCGCCGCCCTCCATGCCGATGCCCCGGTTCACGTACAGGTGGAACGCGCCCTTGCGGTGCAGGCCCGCGCGATAGAAGGCCTTGTCGTATCGAGAGATGCGAACGAGCGGGCCCACGAGCGGCAGGGCCACCTGGCCACCGTGCGTGTCGCCGGAGAGCTGCAGGTCTGCGCCGTGCTTGCGCGCGAGCTGCCAGGTGCACGGATAGTGGTGCAAAAGCACCCGGAAGCCGTCGCCCGCCTGGGCCAGGGCCGGGCCGATGCGGTCCTCGCACTCCACGTCCGCGCCCGCGAACCACACCGCGTTGCCGGCCGCGCGCACGAGGCGCGCCTGACCGTTGAGCGCCTGCACGCCGGTGGTGGCGAACACGTCCGCGTCGCGGAACCACCAGGCCTCCCAGTTGCCGCCCACGCCGAAGGTCGGGCATTGGTCCGCGATGCCACGCATGCACCGGCGGAAGTGGGCAAGGCCCGCCTTGCAGTTGATCGCGTCGCCGGTGAAGACCACCGCGTCCGGCTCGAGCCCGAGCACGAGATCGGGCAGCCGGTCCTCGAGCCGGGGCGCGGGATCGGAGTGCAGGTCGCTGATTTGCACGATGCGAAAGGCCCGCGTGCCGCGCAGCTTGGGCGTGCGGATGCGAACGCGCGTGACCTCCGGGAAGTGAGGCTCCAGGAACGCCCACCCCAGGGCCAGGAGCCCCGCGCCCGCCAGGCCCAGGGCCCCGCGCCGCGCCCAGCGCTCCGCACGCGACTCGTGCGCGGCCGCCACGCCCCACCGCCGCGCCCCGGCCCGCGCCACCAGCACCCCGGCGCACAGGTACACCACGCCCGCCGCGGCCACGAGCCCCAGGAACCGCGAGGTGTCGACCATGGGCACGGGCCTCCTGCGCGCGGCCGGCAGCCAGTCCGGCACGGTCCCCGTATCTTATCGAGCAGGCAGGGCGGGCGCAATCGGGGGGATCCATGCGGATGCGAGCATGGCCCCGATGTGAGCTTGGCCGATTCCGGTCGAGAGTTCGCTTGCCGCGTCGTGAACGTGCGCTAAGATAGAGATACGGGTCCATCCGGAGGCAAGCCGATATGCGTGCGTTGCGTACGGTTCGCATCGGCACAGTCCTGGCCCTGGCGGTGCTGTGGACGGCCGCTCTGTGCCGTAGGGCTCAGCAGACACCGGCTGCCGTGCCGCGCTCGGAAGGAGACGTCATGCTCACGATCTGCTATGACAACCACCCCGGCGAACCGGGCCTCAGGCCCGCGTGGGGGTTCGCGTGCGTGGTGCAGGGGATGGACAAGACGATCCTCTTCGACACGGGCGGCGACGGCGATACGCTCTTGGCGAACATGCAGGAGCTGGGCATCGAGCCCGCACACATCGACGCGGTGGTTCTAAGAGCCTCTAACAGAATGAGCCTTTGAGTCTTCGCCAGCAGATCATGACGC
>CAZOBJ010000103.1:0-10568 GCA_964577825.1 uncultured Planctomycetales bacterium | reverse complement strand
CGTCCGCGAGTACCACGAGCGTCCCGTGCATGCGCTCGTGCCCCGCGCCGCAAAACACGGAGCAGTGGAAATGGCGCCGGCCCGGCTGGTCGGCGGTGAACTCCACGGTGACCGTCTCGTGCGGGGGCAGCCGCTTGTCGATGTCGTAGGCCTCGACCGCCAGGCCGTGCGTCACGTCTTGGCTGGTGACCTCCAGCCGCACGGTCTCGCCCTCTCGCACCACCACGGTCGAGGGCACGAACTCGAACTGCCGGGCCTGCATCTCGATCGTGCGCACGCCGTCCTGGACTCGGCCGGTGGGCTTCAGGTCTGCTGTATCGGTTGAGTCGGCTGGCTGGCCATGATGCTCCGACGAGTCTTCACGCGCGCTCATTTCTTGTTCGTAGCCCTCTTCATGATGCTCGCCGCTCTCATGATGCTCGGCGGCATCGTGTCCCTCCTGGCCCTCGTGATGATAGGCCGCGCCTCCGCCTTGATGCGCACCGGGCCCCTCCATGGAGCCGTGGTGGCCCGAATGCATGGCTTGGTGCGCACCGGAGCCGTGCCAATGAAAGGCCCATACAGCCGCCCCGATGATCACGGCGAAGCCGGCCGCGACCGCAATGCCCACTCCGAGCGTCAGTCTTGAGGATGCCACGGCTCTCTCCTTTCTTTTCTACATAGTCCTCGCGTTGCCATACCGGCCTATGCGCCTCGGTCCCCCACCTCGCGGCGCACCGCCGGGGTCAGGAAGGCGAGCGTGAACGCGCCTGCCGCAAGCACGAAGTCGCGCAGCGCGATGTCGTAGAATCCGCCCACGACCAGGTTCGTGGTGACGGCCAAGAGCCACATCCCGATCAGAAACGCGCTCTGCCGGGTCCAGCGCATGAGACCGGTCACGCCCAGGACAATCTCCACCACCCCGGCGCCGTACAGAAACCACGCGGGGTTGAACGGCATCAGCCGCGCGAAGAACGGCGCCGTGTATCCGCCCCACTCCACGAGCACGTGGAAGAACTTGTCCACGCCCACCACGATGCCCATGAGCCCATAACTGAGCTTCAAGGCCCAGTAGGCGGCGTGGAGCTGGTCGGTCGCGTCGGGCCGCTGCCGCATGGCTCTCCTTCTCAACTCTGCCCCGATCCAACCCGTTTTCGTATTTGCATATTGTTCCGGCATGTGGGAAGCATAGAGACGCAGGCGGCGCCTGGAGGTCTCGTCCGGAGTGCAGGACAATTCTTCTCACCGCCCCGTCCTGCTCCTCCGTCGGCCCGGGACGTGCTCCAGGCGCCACCTCCTTGCCCACGGCCCTGCGCACCAAGGGTATGATCGCTGCCTACGGACCGTACGAGACTTCGCAACGCACCCACGCCGCGCGCGCTGTGCACATGCGCGCGAGGCCTTGGCGATTGACCTCAGTCCTCCGCCTCTTCCTCCCCCATCATCTGGTCCCACATCTTGCAGTGCCGCTTGCATCGTTGCATCATCTGTTGCATGTCCTGGTCGCTGAGCTCCAGCTCCACTTTCTTGACGAACTCCAGGTCTTCGTCGTACTTGAAGAGCATGTTGCCCATGGCCACCACCACGCCGCCGTCCTCCAACGCGACGACCTGTCGGTGCATCATGCCCCCCATCATGCCGCCCATCATGGGCATGCCTTCCATCATGCGCTGCCCGCGTTCGTGCATCATGGGGCCGTTCTCTCCGCCCATGTGCCGCTGACCACCGACGGTGACCGCTGTGAACACCACCACGGCCAGCACCACCGCCACAAGCACACTCACTGCCGTACGCATAGCTCTTCCTCCATTGCCCTCACCGAACCGCGAAGTCCAATCCGACCGGATCGGCGCGAGCCGATCCTGTGGAGCGGACCGGCCCAGACCGACAGACAAAGGCTGGTCCCGCTCGCACCTGATTGCCTCCCATGCAAACCGTATGCCAATAGGTGCGATCGGCGGCGCTTGGGGGCTCCCGCTTCCGCGAGCCTTCAATGGCGGAAGCCTTGCGTTGATTCTGCCCCGAGCCGGTCTCGGTCGGCCGACTGGCACCGGATTTGATACGGCACTTCCCAAGGCGAGACGTTGTCACGACCATTCGTCGACACCCGGCCGGAGAGAACGATGACTGAGCGCAAAGCGCCGAATGCGGGCAACCTGCTCGCGAACGAACAGAGCCCGTACCTCCTGCAGCACGCGGACAATCCCGTGGCCTGGCGCCCCTGGGGCGAGGAGGCCTTTGCCCGAGCCCGCGACCAGGACAAGCCCGTGTTCCTGTCCATCGGGTACGCCACGTGCCCCTGGTGCCATGTCATGGAGCGCGAGAGCTTCGAGGACGAGCAGGTCGCCGAGCTTCTCAACCGGCATTTTGTCAGCATCAAGGTCGACCGAGAGGAGCGCCCGGACATCGACCACTTTTACATGCAGGCCACCCAGGCCATGACCGGGTCGGGCGGATGGCCGATGAGCCTGTTTCTCGCGCCGGACAAGCGGCCTTTCTTCGCTGGCACCTATTTTCCGAAGCGATCCCGGGGCGCGGTCCCGGGGTTCCTGGACCTCCTGCACCGGATCGCGGACCTGTGGCGCAGCGACCGGGCCCGCCTCCTGGACGCGGCCGGACGCGCGACCGAGGGCCTGGGCGAACTCGCTCGCACGTCCGAACAAGACGCGCGACTGACCGCCGACGTACTGCGCCGCGCGCGCGACCAGCTCGAGCGGGCGTTCGACGCGTCCCACGGCGGGTTCGGGTCTGCGCCGAAGTTCCCGACGCCGCACACGCTCTCCTTCCTGTTGCGTTGTTACCGCAGAGACTCCGACGCTGAGGCGCTCGGCATGGTGGAGAAGACGCTCACGGCCATGCGCCTGGGCGGGGTGTACGACCAGGTCGGCTTCGGTCTGCACCGGTACGCCACGGACCGACACTGGCTCGTGCCGCACTTCGAGAAGATGCTCTGCGACCAGGCGCTCTTCGCGCTGGCCAACGTGGAGGCGTACCAGGCGACCGGCAAGGACCTGTACGCGCGCACCGCGCGGGAGGTGCTCGCCTACGTGCTGCGCGACCTCACATCCGCGGACGGGGCCTTTTCCTGCGCCGAGGACGCGGACAGCGAGGGCGTGGAGGGCAAGTTCTACGTATGGACGCCCGAGGCGGTGCGCGCGGTGCTCGGCGCGCAGGAAGGGGATCTCTTCAACCGCGTCTACCACATCGAGAAGGGCGGCAACTTCCGCGACCAGGCCACCGGGCAGCCCACGGGCGAGAGCATTCCGCACCTCGACGCGCCGCCCGACCAATTGGCCGCCGACCTGGACATGGAACCCGGGCACCTGCGCGCGCGCATGGCCGCGTGGCGCGAGGCGCTCTTCGCCGCACGGGAAGAGCGGCCCCGCCCGCTGCGCGACGACAAGGTCCTGACCGCGTGGAACGGCCTGATGATCGCGGCGCTCGCTCGGGCGGCACGGGCCCTGGCAGAGCCCTCGTACGCCGGGGCGGCGGCGCGGGCGGGCGCGTTCGTGCTCGACAACCTGCGCGAGGACGAGCGCCTGCTGCGCCGCTTTCGCGGGGGCGAGGCCCGCATGCCCGCGGTTCTGGAAGACTACGCCTTTCTGGCGTGGGGACTGTTGGAGCTCCACCAGGCCCAGCGCGACCCGCGCTGGCTGCGGGAGTGCATTACGCTCACCGACGCGATGCTCGCCCGGTTCACGGACCCGCAAGGCGGGGCCCTGTACGTTACGGCCGCGGACGCCCAGGAGCTGCCCGCTCGGCTCAAGGAGGGATACGACGGCGCCCTGCCCTCGGGCAACTCCGTGGCCGCGTACAACCTGGTGCGGCTCGCGCGCCTGACCGGCCGCACCGAATACGATGACCGCGCGCAGGGCATCTTCGCGGGATTGGCCGCACAGGTGCGCCGCGCCCCGGCCGGGTTCACGCAGCTCTTGATCGCGCTGGACTTCTCGCTCGGGCCCAGCCGAGAGATCGTGGTCGCCGGGGCCCCCCAGGGCGACGACACCCGGAGGCTCCTGTCCGAGGTCGACCGCCGGTTGCTGCCCAACGCGGTCCTATTGCTCAAGCCGCCGGGCCCGCACGGCGCAGAGATCGCCGAGCTCGCGCCCTTCACCCGGCCCCACACGCGGCGAGGCCGGGCGACCGCGTACGTGTGCCGGGACTTCGCGTGCCGGGAGCCGGTGACCGACCCCGAGGCCCTGGGCGGAATGCTCGACGCATAGCAGCGAAGGCGGCCGCGATGTACAATGGAACGGTACGTAGGTTGCGCCGCCGACCGGCCCGGACGCCAGGCCGAAGCCCTGCGCGACTGTAGTGCCCGCTTTGCACAGCCGGAGCCCCGGCGTGGCACGAGGTTTGCCGATCGTTCTACCGGGAATGGACGAAGGCCGTATCGGTTCCCTGGAACCAGCACAGCCGAGGAGCATGGTCGAACCGTGCAAGACATCGACCGCACCGCGCCGCCCTGGCTGGCGCCCCTGGACCATCCGGCCGACGAGGGCGTGACCGTGCGCGCGCCGGACCTGCATACGCTCTTCGCGCGCGCGGCCTGGGCGATGTTCTGGTGCGTCACGGACCCGGGCGCCGTGCGGCCCGAACAGGAGCGCGACGTGTGGGTGGAGGCGGCCGACCGCGAGGCCCTGCTTGTGCGCTGGCTTGCGGAGCTCAATCGCGTGCACCAGACCGAGGAGCTCCTCTTCTCTCGGTTCGACGTGCGCGAGTTGACCGACCAGCGCCTGCGGGCCAAGGTCGCCGGAGAACCTATCGACACCGAGCGCCATGCGCTGTATATGGAGATCAAGGGCGTGACCTTCCACGGGCTCACGCTCGCGAAGAACGAGCAGGGCTGGACCGCCTCGATCCTGTTCGACGTATGACCTGTCGCGGAGCATGGGGCGAGCGATGAACCGAAACGACCTCAACCAGTTGACCGAGTATCTGTGGGAGATCCCCCGCACGGGAAAGATGCGCGTGCCCGGACGCATCTATGCCACGCGCGCGCTCATGGACCGGATCCTCGCCGACCAGGCGCCCCAGCAGGTCGTCAACGTCGCGTGCCTGCCCGGCATCGTGGCCGCGTCGCTGGCCATGCCGGACATCCACTGGGGGTACGGGTTCCCGATCGGCGGAGTGGCCGCCTTTGACATGGACGAGGGAGTCGTCTCCCCGGGCGGCGTGGGGTATGACATCAACTGCGGGGTCCGGCTGTTGGCCAGCGACCTCACCGCGGACGAGGTGGCCGCGCGCCTGCCCACGCTCGTGGACCGACTCTTCAAGCAGGTGCCCTGCGGCGTGGGCGCGTCCGGCGGGGGCAAACTCTCGGACGCAGACCTCACGGACATCCTGACCCAGGGCGCCCGCTGGGCCGTGGCGCAAGGTTTGGGCACGGACGCGGACCTTGCGCACATCGAGGAGAACGGGTGCATGCAGAACGCGGACCCGGACCAGGTCTCCGCGCACGCCAGGGAGCGCGGGGCCAAGCAGCTGGGCACCCTCGGCTCGGGCAACCACTTCCTGGAGATCGACCGGGTGACGGAAGTCTACGACGCCGCGGCCGCCGAGGCCCTGGGCCTGTCCGTGGGCCAGGTCACGGTCACCGTGCACTGCGGGTCGCGGGGCTTCGGCCACCAGGTGTGCGACGACTACCTGCACCGCATGGACCAGGCGGCCAAGCGGTACAAGATCGCGCTGCCCGACCGCCAGCTCGCCTGCGCCCCACTCGGGTCGCCCGAGGGCCGGGCGTACCTCGGGGCCATGCGCTGCGCGATCAACTACGCGTTCGCCAACCGCCAGGCCATCGCCCACCGGGTGCGCGAGGTCTTCGCCGACGTCTTCGGCGACCGCGGCACGCCCCCGGCCCTGCGCACCGTGTACGAGGTCGCGCACAACATCGCCAAACTCGAGACGCACACGGTGGACGGTGTCGAGCGCACCCTGTGCGTGCACCGCAAGGGCGCGACCCGCGCCTTTGCCGGGGACCGGCCCGAGGTGCCCGAGGCCTTTCGCCGGGTGGGCCAGCCCGTGCTCATCCCGGGCGACATGGGGCGCTGCTCGTACGTGCTCACCGGCACGCAACAGGCCATGGACCAGACCTTCGGCAGCACGTGCCACGGCGCGGGCCGGGCCATGAGCCGCGGCAAGGCGCGCAAGGCCGCCCGGGGCCGGGACATCGTGGCCGAGCTGCGCGCCAAGGGCATTCTCGTGAAGGGCGCGGGCCGGCGCACGATCAGCGAGGAACTCTCCGAGGCGTACAAGGACGTCTCGGAGGTGGTCGACGCGTGCGAGCTCGCCGGGATCAGCCGCAAGGCGGCCAAGCTCGAGCCCCTGGCCTGCATCAAGGGGTAAGCGTGCGGCCCGCGTCGTGGGCGCACGAAGCGTGGTGAGGCGCACAAATGGTCCGGGCCCACCGGCCGTCCGGGGCCGCAGACAAGGGAAGGAGAGAAGCCATGAAGAGCGCGCTCGTGTGGTTGGCCGCGGTCGTGGTGGTCGTAGCCGGGTGCCGGTACGCGGCGCCCCTGGTCGAAGAGGCGCAGGTGCCCGTGGACCCGCAAGTCCTGGGCCTGTGGCAGGGCGTGCCCGACGAGGGCGAGGAGCCCGACGAGGACGAGCGCATGCTGGTGCTCGCGTACTCGGACACCGAGTACCTGGTCCACTACCCATTCTCCGTGGAGGACGGGATGTACTTCCGCGCGTATCCGATCGAGATCGGCGAGACGTCCTGCGTGCAGATCCGGCTCGCGGGCACCACGGACGGCCCGCCGGAGGAAGAGATGCAGGACCGGTACGACGTGGTCTCCTACGCGATCGAGGGCGACACCCTGACCCTGCGCACGCTCAACAGCGAACTCGTGGACAAGGAGGTCAAGCTGCCCGTGGCCCTGCGCCACGCGTTCGAGCAGAACCAGGACAACCCCGAGCTCTTCACCAACCCGGCCCGCTTCCGCCGGGTGGAGGAGGAGTAGGCGGGCGCACAGGGGTCAGGGCGCCTCTCCGTGCGCGCCCTCCGGCGCCACCAGCCCGCCCCGCTTGCGGGGCTTGGGCGGCTTGCGGGCGGGGGCGGGCACGGGCGGCAGGTCGTCGGCCGCGATGCACGGCCCTTCGACCACGTCGGACAGCAATTCGGCCTGCCCCGGATACTCGGCGAGCGTGGCCTCCAGCACCCACAAAAGCTCCAGGAGCTCGGTCGTGAACGCGCTCGGCCACGTGCGCGGGTTGATCTCGTCCAGGGGCGAGGACTTTTTGCCCTTGGGGTGCTTCATGCGGTACCCGAGCCAGGAGCGGACGACCTTCAGGCCCGAGACCTCGAACGCGTACACCTCCGGGTCCACGGGCGCGAACGCGCCCCGGCCCACGTGCAGGGTGCGCGAGCCCTCGTCGTACTCGTAGGACTCCGGATACCCGTCCTCGTCGCCGGGCACGGGCCGCACGCACCGGGCCCGGCCCTGGGGGACGTGCCCCGGCCGCTTGCCCTTGGGCACGAAGCGGAGGCCGTACGTGTGCAGCCACAAGAGCCGCGCGCCCACGGCCCGCACCCGGTCGAACAGGTCCGCGCGTTCGGTCAGGGGCACGCGCACCTCGCGCGAGCCCAGCTCCTCGGCGAACCGCTCGGTGAACCCGGGATGTGCCAGCATCCCGTACACGTACGCGGCCACGTCCTCGGCCCCGACCGCGCGGCCGTACGCCTCGGCCAGCTTGTCCAGCAGGCCGGGCAACAGGTTCGGCTGCGTGGCCTGCGCGTCGCGGTACAGGGGAGCAACCTCCTTGGCTCCGAATGAACCGCGGAAGTGATGCAGGTCTGGGATGTCCGCTGCGACGGTGGCTGCTGGGCCCTCGCCCAACGGATGGTTGAGCAAGGTTGTGAAGTACACCTGTGCGTCGCTGTGCGCGCGCCAGAGATCGGGGCGTGGAAGCGACATCACCCGGCCGTCCGCAATGAGGCATTGACGGTCAAACGACCTGTACGCATACGGCTCAACGTCTGGAATAGGCTCATCCCTTGGTAGCGCTGCAATAGGCTCCGCTTCCTCCTTCCGCGTCAGGCTTGCAGAGTACGATCCGTCGACGGACCGATCACTCGTCTCATGGAACACAGCGGCCCTGTCACTGGCCGCGAGCAACGCCTGCCAGCGCTCGACCAGGGTGTCCTTGTCCGGCGCAATGGGCCATGTTCTTTTCAACTGCACGCCGGAGTGTTGCCAGGGCATCAAGTCCGTGAAGAGCGGCCATGCAGAGTACGCGCCGGTGTCCGCCGGGCGAAACGGGGCCAGCCACCCCGCGGGGCAGTCTCGCCACTGCACGTCCGCGAGCGCGTTGAGCTTGTCGAGCGCGGCGAGCTTGGCCTCGCGGCCGCCGTCGACGCGCGCATAGTGCACCCGGGCGGGCGCGGACCGGTCGGCCCGGCCGTAGCGGGCGGCCACGGCGATGGCCACCGGCGTCTGGATGGCGAACACGTTCTCGCTCTTGCGCGTGCCGCGGCCCTCGCCGCCCAGGTCCAGGACCCACACCTCGTCGCAGACCCGGCGCAGGTGCTCGCGCATGCCGCAGAACGCGTCGCCGTCCAGGTAGCTCGACGCGCTGATGAAGCTCACCACGCCCGGCCCGGGGGCGGTGTCGCTTTCGAACACCTTCCACAGGGCCCAGCGCCAGAAGTACACGTACAGGTTGTACAGGTTCTTGACGTGCGTGCCGTGTCCGGCGTCCACCGCGGGTTGTAGGAAGTCGGCGAGGATCGGCTGCGCGCCGCCGCCCTCCTCGCCCCAGCGCACCCAGTGGCCGGTGCGCGCCTTGTTGTCGGACTGCGCGGCCTCGTGCCGGTCGTAGGGCGGGTTGCCCAGGCACACGATGACCGGGACCTTTGCCTTCACGGCCAGGGCCTTCTCGTGCTGGTCGGCGATGGGCTTCAGGTACAGGGGCAGCTGCTGCGGTTTGGTGTACGGGCTCTCCAGGGTGTCGGTCAGGTACACGTGGCTGCCGCCCGGCGGCAGGGCCGCGCCGCGGTCCTGGAGCGCGCGGCTCACGCGCAGCTCGGCCACGGCGAACGGGCCCACCATGAGCTCGAACCCGTACAGGTTGTGCGCGAGCGCGCTCGCCTGCCCCGGCACCGCGCCCGCGCCCTGGCGGGCCCGGACCTTGTCCAGCGCATGGTCGACCACGCCCAACAGATACGTGCCCGTGCCCGCGGCCGGGTCCAGGGTCACCACGTCCGGGTCCGCGAACCCGAGCGCGCGGCCCAGACGATGGGTCAACAGGTCGTCCACCAGCCGCACCTGGGCGCGCACCACCTCCACGGGCGTGTAGTACGCGCCCGCGTCTCTGCGCAGCTTGGGGTCGTACGCGGCCAGGAAGTCCTCGTAGAAGTACAGCCACGGATCGCGCGGCCCGCCCAGCGCGGCGGGCGGCACCTCGTGGAGCACGCGGATGAGCAGGTTCAGGGACGCGGAAATCTCGGCCTGGGCGTTCGGGTCCGTGAGCACCTGCAACGCGCGCGAGAGCAGGCTGTGCGACGCGGCGAGCGCGCGCTCCGCCTCGGCCAGGGTCAGAGGCTGGGCGCCCTCGCTTCGGGCCAGGAGCAGCGCGAAGGTGACCGTCTGCGCGTACGCGTCGGCGAACTGGTGGTCGTCCGCATCCGGGAACAGGAGCCCGCGCCAGTCTTCGGCGAGCTGCACGAGCGGGGACCGCGGGTGGCGCAGCGCCTCGGCCACGTCGTCGCGCAGCATGCGGCACAGGGGCGCGAGCAGGTCGGCCAGGCCCTTGAGGTCGATGACGGCCGCCTCGCCCTTGCCCCGCGTGGGGATGATGGGCGCCCAGGACAGGAAGTCCCGCAAGAGCGCCAGCACGGCCTCGGCGTCCTGGGGCGCCGCGGCCTTGGCGCCCTCGGAGGCCACGTCGCCGGACAGGCGGGCGAGCGCGCGCTCGCGCTTGCCGTTGCGGTACAGGGCCCACTCGTTGCCGTCGCAGTAGAGCAGGTTCGGCACGGCCCGGAACCGCCGCCACTGGTCCTTGTTGTGCCCGGTGAACCGCGCGGGGTTCGCGCCCACGCCCGGGGCCTTGAGCTCGACGTACCCGGTCAACAGGCCCGAGGCGTGCACCGCGTAGTCCGGCTTGCCCAGCCGGCCCGCGAGCCGCGTCTCGCCCGTGCACACCACGTCCACGTGCAGGACTTGGGCGACCTCGTGCATGAAGGCCTCGAAGGGCGCGCGCACCTGGTCCTCGGGCTCGCCCGCGGTGAGCGCGGTCATCTTGGCCGTCACCGCGTCGGCGAACGTGCGCAGGGGCTGGAGGATCGGCGCGTCTTGGGGCATTCGAAGCCTTCTCTATGCACACGCACAGGCGCAGGGGGCAAGGCCCGCGCCCCGCACCGCGATTCTACGGACTTGGCCAGCGGAATGCCAGCGCGGCCCTGGTGCGCGAGCCGCACCAGGCGCCCGGCTGGCGCACGCCCCATGAGGCGTACTTTGGAACGCAGGAGGCGACCGGCGGTTTGGAGACCGCCGGCGCTGTCGCAACTCCGGTCGGGCTACGCCCTCCCTCCGTCGCGACAGCGCCCCTTACCGCTTCCACCTTAAATCCCGCACGATGTGGTCTTGACA
>CAZOBJ010000102.1:0-10823 GCA_964577825.1 uncultured Planctomycetales bacterium | reverse complement strand
TTTTGCGGCGCGGGGCACGAGCGCATGCACGGGACGCTCGTGGTACTCGCGGACGAATTCGGTGCCACGGGCGGGGATGAGTAGAGACAGCAGAGCCGCGCGCAGCGCATGGCCTCTCAGCCCAGGCTGGCACAGAGGTTGCTTTGAGGTCCGATGAGAATGCACCGCAGGTGTGTGGTCCGCAGTATGGGGATGGGGGGCGAACCGAACGAGGCGGGAGAGGACTATGGCGACCAAGCCGCTTTGGTACGTGCAGAACGCGCCGGACCTGGGCAAGAAGTTTGAAGAGTTCCACGCCGCGTGCAACGAGCGAGGCGTGCTCGACAAGAAGGTGAAGGAACTCCTGATGGTGGCCCTGGTCTGCACGGACCGGTGCCCGCACTGCACGCGCGAGCACATTCAGCGCGCCCTGGAGGCCGGCTGCACCAAGCAGGAGGTGACCGAGGCCCTGCTCATCGCGGCCGTGGAGGGCGCCGGCACTCAGCTCTACTGGACCAAGGAGACCTTTGACAAGTACCTCGGCGAAGCAGGGGAAGGGTGAGCCATGGACTACCGCAGCCTCGGGCGCACCGGCGTGAAGGTGAGCCCTTTGTGCCTGGGCACCATGAACTTCGGAGGCCGCACGGACGAGAAGGACGCGCTGGACATTATCCAGCGGGCGATGGAGCAGGGGATCAACTTCATCGACACCGCGAACGTGTACAACGACGGCGAGAGCGAGAAGGTGGTCGGCAAGGCGCTCAAGAAGAGCGGCGAGCGCGACCAGATCGTGCTGGCCACCAAGGTGCACGGCTCCATGGGCAAGGGCCCCAACGACCGAGGCAACCATCGCCGCCACATCGTGGCCCAGTGCGATGCGTCGCTCAAGCGGCTGGACACGGACCGGATCGACCTGTACCAGATCCACCGGCCCATGAGCGAGATCCCCATCGACGAGACGCTGCGCGCGCTCGACGACCTGATCCGCGCGGGCAAGGTGCTGTACGTGGGCAGTTCCACGTTCGCGGCCTGGCAGCTCATGGAGTCGGTGATGGTGTCCCGGGAACTGGGGCTCAATCGGTTCGTGAGCGAACAGCCGCCATATCACCTTCTGGACCGGCGCATTGAGCGCGAGCTTGTGCCGTTCTGCCGCACCTATGGGTTCGCGGTTCTTCCCTGGTCGCCGCTCGCGGGCGGGTTCTTGACCGGCAAGTACAGCCGGGAGGGCGGATGGCCCCAGGGCAGCCGGTACGCGGGCAAGGAGAATCGGTTCCGCAAGCAGTTCCAGGACCGCGCCTTCGACGTGATGGATGCGTTGGACGAAGTCGCCGAACAGGCGGGCACGACCTCCAGCCAGTTCGCTCTGGCGTGGTGCATGCACCAGCCCGGCGTCACCAGCCCCATCATCGGCCCGCGCACCATGGAGCAGCTGGAGGACAATCTGGGCGCGCTCGAGGTCGAGGTCACCGACGACCACCGGGCGCGCCTGGACGAGGTCGCCACGCCGGGCGACGGCATCGCGTCGTTCTATGAAGCGGACTTCGGCCCCGGCCGATACGCGGTGCCGAGGTAGCGGATTTGTGGGCGCGCACGATACCTGAGGCGTAGACCGTGCAGCCGACGCGCGGGCGCCCCGCTGTTCGGTTGGGCCATGTGAGAGGGAGCCGCGCATGTTCCGGATCCTCGGGATCGCTGTGGTGCTGCTTGGGGCGATTCCGCTCTTTCGCTTGGTCGCCAAGGGGGACGGAATTCCTCGCGGAGCATGGCGGCGCAAGCTACCGGCGGCCGTGGCCGTGCTGCTGGCCGCCATCCTGCTGGTAGCAGGCCTCGGCGTCTTCTTCGCCCTGTACACCGAGTACCTGTGGTTCGAGTCCGTGGGCTTTCCCGCGCGGTTCTGGACCGTGCTGCGCACCCAGATCTTTCTTTCGGCCGGGGCCATCCTGGCCGTGTTCGTGGCGCTGGCCGCGGTCACCGCCCAGAGCTTGCGCGGCGCGCAGCGCAGGGAGCGGTGGGCGGTGTTCCTGATCGCCGCGGTGGTGGCGTTCATCCTGGGCTTGCCCGCCGGGCAGCTCTGGGAGCCCTTCCTGCTGTTCGTGCATCATCCGGCCTCAGAGCTCTCGGACCCGGTTTTGGGCAAGTCCGTGTCGTTCTATCTCTTTCGGCTGCCCTTTTACACGCAGCTCATCTCCTGGCTGTATCTCGTGTTGATCGCGGGCGTCATTTTCGCGGGCGCGGCCGGAATGGCCGGATGGACCCGCGCTCAGCAGCGCGGGGCGCCGCCCGAAGGGCCCGGACCACAGCAGCGCCTGTTCCGGGCCCCGCTCGTCGTGGGCGGGCTGCTTCTCCTGGTGCTGGCCTGGGACAGCTACCTGGGCGTGTATCGGCTGCTCTACAGCGAGTGGGGTGCGGTCACGGGCGCGGGATACACGGACGTGCATTACCGCACGCTCGGGTACTATGCCTCGGTGCTCGTGTACGCCGCGATCGGCGTGGCGCTGCTGGCCTCGGCCGCGTCGGGCCGGGTGCGCACCTGGTTCGCCAGGCTGGACACTACAGGGCCGCGCCCGCAAGTGAAGGTGCGTCCGGCCGCCTGGGCGGGCGCTGTTGGGGCGGTGGTGCTGCTGCTCGTGTTCCGGGGGCTCATTCCGCTGGTCGTGATGACCTTCTACGTGGCGCCCAACGAGATCACCGTGGAGAAGCCCTACATCGAGCACAACATCCGGTTCACGCGCTTAGCCTTCGGCATCGACAGCGCGCACGTGTCCACGCGCGAGTATAGCCTCGGCCCGCACATCACCGAGGACGTCACGGAGAAGAATCGCCCAACCCTCAACAACGTGCGGCTGTGGGACCCTCGCGCCCTGTTGGACAATCTGCGCGAACAGCAGGAGATCCGCCTCTACTACCAGTTCCAGGACGTGGACATCGACCGGTACGTGATCGAGGACGAGTACCGGCAGGTCATGCTGGCCGTGCGCGAGCTGGAAAAGGGCGCCCTGGACCCCCGGTCCCAGACCTGGGTGAGCCGCCAGTTCAAGTACACGCACGGGTACGGGCTGGTGCTCTTGCCCGTGCACGAGTTCCTGTCCCAGGGCAAGCCCAAGCTGCTCGTGCGCAACATTCCGCCGGAAAGCGCGGCGCCGAGATTGCAGGTGCGGCGCCCGGAGATCTACTACGGCGAGAACACCACCGACCACGTGTACGTGGACACGAAGGAGAAGGAGTTCGACTACCCGGCGGGCGAGACCAACGAGTACACCTCGTACGCGGGCCAGGGCGGGGTGACCCTGGACTCGTTTCTCAAGGAGCTCGCCTTTGCCTGGAAGTTCGACGGCCACCGGCTCTTGTTCTCCGGGTACGTGACTCGCGACAGCCGCGTGCTGTTCCGCCGGCGCATCCAGGACCGCGTTGCGGCCATCGCCCCGTTCCTGGAGTTCGACGAAGACCCGTACCCCGTGCTCACCCCGGACGGACGGGTGCAGTATATCGTGGACGCGTACACGACCTCGCGGGCGTTCCCCTACTCGGACCCGTATCGCGGCGTGGTGCGCAAGTTCCACGGCGTGAATTACATCCGCAACTCCGTGAAAGCGGTGGTCGATGCCTATGAGGGGACCGTGCGCTTCTACGTCATCAACGCGGAGGACCTGTTGCTGCGCGCGTACCGGCGCATGTTTCCGGACATGTTCCTGCCGCTCTCCGAGATGCCCCCGCACATCCGCCGCCACATCCGCGTGCCGCAGGATCTGTTTTTCCTGCAGGCCGAGATCTACGGGACCTATCACATGCAGGACCCGGAGGTCTTCTATCAGCGCGAGGACGTGTGGGCCCTGGCCACGGAGCGCTACCGCGAGACCTTTCAGTACGTGATGCCCTACTATGTCATGGTCCAGCTTCCCGAGGGCGAGGGCCCGGAGTTCGTGCTCATGACGCCCTTCACCCCCAAGAACAAGAACGTGATGCGCGCCTGGCTCGCGGCCCGGTGCGACGGCGAGCACTACGGCGAGCTGGTGGTGTTCACCTTCCCCAAGGGTACCGAGGTGCTCGGCCCTCGCCAGATCGAGGCGCGCATCGACCAGGACACCGAGATGTCGCGCGCCATGACGCTGTGGGGCCAGCGCGGATCGAGCGTGATCCGAGGCAACCTGCTGGCCATCCCGCTCTTCGACGAGGACAAGCTGTTCCTCCTGTATGCGGAGCCCATCTACATCCAGGCCGAGGACGCGCGCTTGCCCGAGGTCAAGCGCGTGGCCCTGGCCGACCAAACCCGGGTGGTGTGGGACGAGGACTTCGAGACCGCCCTGAACCGCCTGCTGGGCCGCCCGGAGGCCGAGGCCCGTCCCGAACAACGAGCCGCTCCGGCCCTGGGCGACCTGCCGCGGCAAGCACTCGAGCACTTCCGCGCCTTCCAGCAGGCGATGGCCGACGGCGAGTTCGAAAAGGCGGGCGCCGAGCTCGAAGCGGCCCGGCGCGTACTGTCTGAAATGACTCGGGAGCAGGGCGAAGCCGGGCAGTAGGCGCTCCGGGTCAGGCCGCGGGTCCAGCGGCGCGCTCATGTTCGTGGAGCATGCGCTCGAGCCTGGCCACGTGGCCGGGCTCGCGCTCCGCGAGGTTGTGCTGCTCCCACGCGTCCTCGCGCGTGTCGTACAAGAGCAGCGCGGGCTCCGCGCCCACCACCAGCTTGTACCGGCCGTCAAAGACCATGCGCCAGTCGCGCAGGCCGCTCACCACGCAGTCGCGGTGGCGGTCGGTCTCGCCCGCGAGCACGCGCCGCAGCGACCGGGCCTCCATGCGGGGCAGGGGATCCGCGCCGGAGACGTCCAGGAACGTGGCGGCCAGGTCCTGCAGGCACACGAGTGCGTCGCTCGTGACCCCCTGTTCCACGCCGGGGCCGGCCACGAGGAGCGGAATGCCGGTGGACGGGGTGTGCCACGTGGCCTTGCCCCACCGGCCGTGATCGCCGAGCATCTCGCCGTGGTCGCTCGCATACACGACCAGGGTGTTGTCCAGGTCGCCGCGTTCGCGCGCCGCGTCCAGGAACCGGCCCACGTGGCGGTCGATGTTCTCGATCATGGCGGCGTAGTGTTGGCGCACCCGCTGGTGGTGCTCGGGGCTGTATTCGGTGTCTTCGTTGTCCACGGGCAGGGGGAACCGCACCTCGGCCCACTGATCGTGCATGCGCTGCGTTACGTCCATGGGGCTGTGCGGACCGGTGAAGTTCACGACCAGGTGCCAGGGCCGGCCCTCGGGGAACCCGCGCAGGAACCGCAGCCCGTTCTCCGCGATCCAGTTGTCGCTATAGGCGTCTTCCGGGAGCACGGTCACGTACGCGTTTTGATGGAGCTTGCGCTGGTCGTGCTCGCGCGCGTACGCGTCCGCCAGTCCCCGGCGGCGCAGGAACTCGAGGTACGGCCCCTTGGGACGGCCCGCCGCGCGAAAGGCCGCGTACCCGTCGCCCTTGCCCTCGGAGTCGATCCCTTCGGTGAACCCCCAGGCCGAGAGCAGCCGCGACCCGTCCAGGTGCCAGTCGAGCTCGGCCCTGGGCTTGGCCAGGTCCTTGTGCAGGTCGAACTTGCCCACCCCGCAGGCCCGGTACCCCGCCTCGTGCAGCCGCTGGTAGTAGGTGGGCAGGTCCAGGGGAAAGTTTTCCCGGTTGCTGGGCACGCGGCAGTGCGCATAGTCCCGTGCCGCGGCCAGGCACGCGCGCGCGGGCGCGCACAAGGGCGACGGCGTGAACGCGTTGGAGAACCGCACGCCCGCCTCGCACAGCCGGTCCAGGTTGGGCGTTCGCACCGGCAGGTCGGAATTGCCGCCGAGCCAGTCCGGCCGGTGCTGGTCCGGCAGGAAGAACAGGATGTTGACAGGCCTCGTACCCATCCTGAGCCTCTCCCGGGAGATTCACAGCCTACGCGCAGGGCGCTCGCGGGTCGGCGGTCCGCACGCGCCTCCGGCTTGCGAAGGGACCGCGCGGCCTGGGCGCGGTCCCGCGGCGCGTTCCTCCTGGTCTGGGCCGCAGAGGTCAGTCTAGGCGATAGATTTCCTTCATCCGGGCCCACTGCTCGCCGGGCCGAGCCTCGGGGACGCGCTTCTGCACGGTCTGCATCAGGGCCTCCCACTGCGGAATGCGGTCGTTGTGCTCGAGGTACCGGGCGAAGTCGCGCGCGGGATCGAACTCGTCGCCCGCCCGCACCACCATGACGAGGCGCAACCCGATGCGGAAGATGGGCAGATCCTCCACGCCCACGGCCTTGAGCGCGGCCTCCACCTCGCGCCAGACCGCGCGGTGCAGGGCCTCGTAGCGCTCCACGGCGCCGGGCTCGTCCACAAGGTCGAGAGCGAAGGCGAACGTTTGCATCGGTGTCCCCGCCAGCGGCCCGCCACGCTGCGAGCCTGTCCTCGACCTGGCGCCATTCTCAAGGCCCTTCAACGTCTGTCAAGGACAGGCGCCCGGACGCACCGAGGTCAGCGAACGAGTGGGGAACGCATCTCTTACACAAGATACAGGGCGGCATGCGCGCAGTTGTAGAGGACCGCGACCCAAAAGCAGATGGCGACGAGCTCCCACAGGTCGAAACGCCAGTCCCGTTTCATGGGCGCGCTCTTGGTCCGAACACGGGCGATGTCAATGGTCGAGGGGAAGAACAACGCGGACAGGACGAACGCAGCAAGTAGCGCGAGCGGTCGCGCAGCCACGTACATCGTCACGGTCAGCGGCAGCTCAGGTGGCATCTCCCAGCCCACCAGTACGTGCCGCATCCTCATGACAAAAGACAATCCAAGGGCCGCGACAACGAGCACCACGCCGGACTTGACGACGCTCACCAGCGATCGCAGGCACCCCGCCTTGAACAGGAGGAAGAAGGCGGCCCCGAGATACGCAAAACAGAGCACACCGAAGGTCGGCCTCCAATATGGTGATCGGCGCGGGACGCGTCCGCCGTACTGGGCAAGATAGGCGGCCTCTCGTCTCTGTTGGTGGTCATGCATGATGTCGTCGATGTGGGCTTCATAGCCGGTCTGCTCCCAGGTCCGTCCGCCGTCGTTGCTGCTCAGCACCATCCGGGGAGTCCATGCATACCGCACTTCGCCCGCAGACAGGGACGAGACAAAAGAATCGGGGATGTCTTCGACGCCCTCTCGAGAAAAGGTCTGGCCGCCGTCGTGGCTCTCGAGGGCGATGCATCGGTCGCCGTGGTCACGAAGGCCGTTCGGGACCTCGACAAGCACAAAGATGTGGGCCGGGTCCTCGGGGTCGATGCGCAGGCCAACCGCCTCAGGCTGTGGCCGCAGCGCAAGAAGGGCGTGAGCCTCGGAGCACAGCAGCACAAGCACAGTTGGGAGTAACACAGCACTGCGCATTGCGTGCCCCTGCCCCAAAGCCGCACCGTTTCATACATACCACGCTCTGCGACAAGGTCAAGCCGGATTTGGCAGGGATCTGGGGTCGAGATCCGCTGCGGCGCCTCAGCGAGGCAGCATATCTGGTCCCGGCGTGTGTCGTGCCCCTTCGGTCGCGTTCGTGCGCACGCGCGGAAGCCTGACGCTCGCCGCCCGCGGGCGCGCTCCCTTTTCCCTTGCACGTGCGCAGCGCGGCCGCGATACTCGTCACGGGTGTCGCCCGCCCGGGCCGGCGGGCCAGGGACGCGGGCCGGCCGGCTGCGTGCAGGGGCATGTGCCCGAGCCCGTCAAGAGACCCGGGTGGGCGGTAGCCCAGGCGCCCCGGGCTTGCGCGCAGGGGACCGGAATGCCGGACACCGTGACCGTGCTGGAGGTGGTCAGCGCCGCGCACGGGGGCCACACGTGGCTGGGGCTCATGGCCGGGTCGCACTCGCAGGCGGCGGCCCTGGGCGAGTTCGACGACAGGATCGCACGCGACGGGTTCGCCCGGACCTGTAGCCTGTGCCCGGGGGCGTGTGCGGTGTGGCGGGACTTCGAGGCGCGCCTGGGCCCGTCCGACAACTTGTTCCTGCGCGCGCGCGAGTTCTTCGGCAAGCCGATCCTGGTCATCACCTCGATCAAGACCTGCCGCGAGCACCTGGAGCACCCCTCGATCCGCCACAAGATGGTGCTCCTCATCCGCGACGGCCGCGCGGTGCTCGCCAGCCACCTGCGCAAGTACCCGGCCACCCCGGCGGCGCTGCGTGTGCGCCAGTGGCAGGCGACCTGCCGCGCGCTCGAGGCGCGGCTGAGCGCCTTGCCCGCCCGGGACCGGCTGGTCCTGCACTACGAGTCCCTGGTCGAGGACCCCGACGCGCACCTGCGCCGCGTGTGCGGCCTGCTCGGCGTCGACTACGAGCCCGAGATGAAGGCCTACTGGTGCCGGGCCCACCACTTCCTGGGCGGCAACCAGGGCGCGCAGTACTTCGTGAAGACGCACCAGCGCGGCGGGGTCGCGGACCACGGCCGGCCCGTGGACCTGGAGTTCTACGCGCGCCAGGACCCGCGGCGATTCCGCGACAAGCGCTGGCGGACCGAGCTGTGCGCCGACGACCTGCGCACGTTCGAGGCCCTGGGCGGGCGCCGCAACCGCAGGTACGGGTATCCCCGCTCCCAGGGCGTGGGCTCGCCCGTGCGCGTATGGGCGCGCCGGGCGCGCCTGGCCCTGGCGCATGCGCGAGACCGCATTGCCGCGCGACTGTGAGGCCTGCGCGGGACGCGATCGTGCGAGGGATGCGCGAAGCGAGCAGAAGGCCTGCGGGGCCGTGGGGTCGGGCGTCTTTACGAACAGGACCAGTACTGTGAAAAGGGCGGACCGGGGAGGACGATCCTATGACCGGGCAGGACTGGAATATGCGGGAGCTTCTTGAGCGGCACGACGTGCTGTTTACCACCGCGCCTTCGCAGATCGAAGACGCGCTTCCCTTTGGCAACGGACGCTTCGGCGGGCTCGTCTATCGGCCGGGCTCGTGGGAGTGGATCGTGGGCAAGCTCGACGTGGACATCGACCTACACCGAGACTATGCAAAGGACCCCGACTGCACTACCTATCGAACCTGGGAGCTCGGCGCCCGGTACGAGCCCAGGTACGACGAGATGCGCGAAGCCGTCCGTCGCAAGGACGAGCGCCGCCTCCAGGCGCTCCACGAGCGGGCCCTGGTTCGTCGGGAGCGGCGCCGGACGCTGATCGACGATGTCAGCCGGCTGCCTTCCTGGTTCGCCGGCAACCTCGTTCCCGCGTGGTTGCGGGTCCATTCCGGAGGCAACGCCGGCAAGATGCGCGAGCGACTCGACCTGTACCGCGGCGAAGTGACCGCGCACTGCGAGGACGGCGGCAGGCGCTACCGCATGGGCACCGTGGTCGATCCGCGCGAGGACGTGTTCGCGGTAACCTTCGAGGCCGCCGATGGCCGTGTGCCGATCAAGGCAGTGGAGCTTTTCCGGCCGCCCCACGACGCCTACATTGAGACCCGGCCGCAATTCGGCCGGACGCGCGACTGTATGTGGGTCGACTTCGAACTCGCCAACCACTTCCGCTACGCGGTGGCCGTACGCGTCCACGGCGCGGACTTCGCGGCGCGCAGATCCGGTGACGGCCTCACCGCGCAGCTCAGGGGAGGCCCCGATGCGCTCACGCTCTACGTGAGCTGCATGACCTGCATGGAGGCCGACGACCCGCGCGCTGCTGCGCTCGACGCGGTCAGCCATGCCGATGTCCGAGACATCCGTACGGCCAACCGCAGGCGCTGGCGCGGCTTCTGGGAGGAGTCCGCCGTGGAGATCGGCGACGACGTGCTGGAGAACCTCTACTACTTCCACCAGTACGCCTTTGCCTGCACGCACGGCAGAGGGATTAGGGCCAAGTACAAGGGCGCGGGCCTGTACGGGCTGTGGACGCACAGCGACCACATCACCTGGTCGAACCGTCCGTATCGCGATGTCAACATCGAGATGGCGTATCAGCACGTCATGGCCTCGAATCATCTGGCCTTCTTCGACCCGTTCATCGACCTGGTGCATGCCATGATGCCTGAGGCGACCCTGCGCAGCCGCGAGAAGTACGGCGTGGATGAGGGTGCTGCCTTCTACGGGAACTGGCAATGCGCCGGGCCATGGATGGCGATTCTCCTGTGGGAACGGTACCGCCATGACTTGGATGCCGAACTCCTTCGCGAGCGCATCTACCCGATCATGCGGGCCGTAGGGCTTCTCGGCGAGCGACTCTTCGAGGAGGACGAGCAAGGCGACCTGTATTACTTCGGAAGCGCTCCGCCGGAGCGAGGCAACCTGACCGATGAACGAGAGGACGCGGTCGGCTTCGGCCGCATGTTCCGCGACGTGGCCATCGACCTCGCCTTCTTCAAGTACCTGTATCAGGGCCTGGTTCGGGCCTCGGACCTGCTCGGCGTCGATGCGGAGCATGCGCGGCGCTGGCAAGCGCTCCTTGCGCGCTTTCCCAGGTATCCCACCGGAGAGACCGAGTACGGGAAGGCGATCTTCGATCTTGCCGAATACGACAGTCCCCACCTGTGCCATCATCCGAACACACTGGCACCCGTGTATCCCGCGCGGGAACTGCACCTGTCAAGTCCAGAGCGGCAGCGAAAGCTCGGCGAGGCCACGGTCCGAAGCTGCTGGAACAACATCTCCATGGTGTACACCTTCAATACGCCTTGGGTCGCCACGGCCTTCGCGCGCATGGGGCTCGCGGACGAGACCTACGCGGTGCTCGACCGGTGGATTGTGGACGGCTTCCTCAATCCCTCCGGCTTCGTGGGCCGAGAGATCAACGAGCCGTACCGGTCGTACCACCGGTTGATGGTCGGGCCGCAGCCGAGCCTGCCGCCGATCCTGGAGACCGGGTGCGGGACGATTGCCGCGGTGAACGAGATGCTCCTCCAAGAGCA
>CAZOBJ010000101.1:0-11441 GCA_964577825.1 uncultured Planctomycetales bacterium | reverse complement strand
CGGCGTACACGAGGGGGATACGCTCTGCGCGCTCGTGCAGGAATAGCCGGCTTCGCCGGCTGCGCCGGGGCGAATCAGAGAATCAGTCCCGCAACAGGCCTTGGTCTCGGGCCCATGCGTCGATGAGGCGGGCGTAGGTGTCCACCGGCTCCGGCGGTGTGCACAGGGATTCCGGGCTTAGCGGCTCGCCCAGGGGCGCAGCCCGCGCGGTCATGGGACCGGGCGGCTGCAGGGCTTGCGCAGAGAGCTCCTGGACGCCGCACGCCGCGGCCAATCGCCCCAGAACCTCGTGCACTTCTTCGCCGCCGGCCGGCTGCACACCCAATCCAGTAACGCCCTCCAGCCCACCCGTGGCGTACACGTGTCCGCGCATCTCATGCCGCGTGGGAAGCGGCAGCACGACCTGCGCATGCGCTGCGCTCTCGCTCCAAACCGCGTCCGCAACCACGGCGGGCAACGCTCGTCCTTGCGTGGCCGCGGCCACGTCCTCGCGTACGGTCAGGATCGTGGGGTGCCCGGCGGCCGGCAGGACCACAGGCCGCAGGCCCTGCCGCGTAAGGCCATGGCTGTTCGCCGCCGGGCGCAGGGCCAACAGGGGCGGGCGGGCGGCCTGTGTGGCCAGGAGGCCTGCCACAAGCGCCGCCGCCTGGGAGAGGCGCGCGCCCGCCCGGCTGGTATCCAGAACCACCACCGGATTCCTGGCCCGGGCGAGCCGGTCGCAGAGCTCGTCGAGCTCGGCCGGCGCCACGTCGGCGGCCTGCTCAACGGCTGCGGAGCTGATTCGCTCTACGCTGCGCAGCAGGGCGTCGCTTCCAGCCACGTCGTAGGCGCCGTGTGACCGGGTCAAGAGCCGGCGCAAGAGCCCCGCGAGCACCACCACCGTCCCTCCGGGAGACGAGCGCAGGCGCAGGCTCGCGTGACAGTCGAGCGCGGTCGGTTCGCTCGCGAGCACGAGGAGCTGCGCGCCTGCCCGCCGGGCGGCCAGGGCCTGGACGCCGGCCACGGGATGGCTGCGCTGCGGGTCGCACTCGACCAGAAACACGCAATCCGAGCCCGGCAGGTCCTGGACCGATGCGGGGCTCTGCGGCCGGGGCAGCACGCGATCGAGACCGCGCAGGGCCTCCTGCTCTCGGGTGGCGGACAGGCTGCCCGCCTGCGCGCCCGTCAGCGCGCCCGCCAGAGCCTGGACGGTCTGCATCTCCTCTACGGTCGCGTGGGGGCTCACGAGCGCCAGGGCCTGGTCGGTGTCCACGAGAAGCCGCACGGCCCGGTGGACGGCCTCATCCAGGGACACGGGCCTCAGCTCGCCTTCCCTGCGGACCATCGGGGCCAGGATGCGCTGCTCGGGGTCCAACGCGCGCAGGCCGAACCGGCCGGTGATGCAAAAGAGCCCGTTGTTGGGCCCCTGATGCGGATCCTTGCGCGGTCGCACGGTCAGGGGGCGTCCGCCCACCCTGTGCACGTCGTAGACGCACCCCACGCCGCACCCCGCGCACACGCCCGGGCTGGTCTCGGTGGCGAAGGGGCCGCCCTGCTGGCCGAGGCGCTCGACGATCGCGCCGGTGGGGCACACGTCCACGCACGCGCCGCAGGTAATGCACCCGGCGGAAAGCAGGGACTCGCCGAACGCGGGGCGCACGCGCGCGGCGAACCCGCGGCCCTCGAACCCGAGCGCGCGCACGTCGCGCACCTCGTCGCACACGCGCACGCACGCGCCGCACAGGATGCACTTCTGGCTTTCCAGGCGAATGAGCGGATGCTCCTCGTCGGGGAGCTCCTTGCGCCGGGCGCCGTCCGCGAACCGCTCCGGGTCCACGCCGTATTCCGCGGCGAGCTGGCGCACCCGGCAGTCGAACGCGCTCGCGCATCCGCACGAGAGGCAGCGCTCGGCCTCTCCGCGCATCGCGTCTTCCGACAGACCTTGCTCCACCTCGTCGAAGCCGGCGATCCGCTGGGCCACGTCCAGGCACGAGTGATGCGCCCTGGGCGCGCGCAGATAGTGCTCGAAGTCCGCGGGATCGAGCTTGTCCCAATCGCCCTTGGAGATATTGAACACGGGCTCGTCGCGCGCAAACGAGCGGCCGTGCAGGTATCGGTCGATGCTCACCGCGGCCTCGCGTCCATGGGCCACGGCCTCGACCACGGTGGCCGCGCCGCTGACGCAGTCCCCGCCCGCGAACACGCCCTCGACCTCGGTGGCCAGCGTATACGGGTCCGAGGCGAGCGCCCCCCAGTCGGTCTGCCGCAGGGGCGTGCCCGCCAGCAGGCTGAGCTCGGGCTTCTGCCCGATCGCGGCGATGCACACGTCCACGGCGAGCGTGCTCTCGCTGCCCGGTATGGGCACGGGGCGCCGCCGTCCGGACGCGTCCGGCTCGCCGAGTTCCATGCGCTCGTATTCCATCTCGGCCAAGCGCTCCTGCGCGGGACTCCCTCTCCCCGTGGGAGAGGGTTGGGGTGAGGGACTGTGCGCCGCCTCGTCATCCGCCCTCCCCTTGACCCCCTCCCGAGGGGACGGGGGGCGGCCGATCAGGCGCTTGGGCGCGGCCAGGAAGTGAAACTCCACGCCCTCTTCTTCCGCGGCCTGGACCTCCTCGTCCTGCGCGGGCATCTCCGCGCGGCTTCGCCGGTAGAGCACGGTCACCGACTGCGCACCCAGGCGCAGGCTGGTGCGCGCTGCGTCGATGGCCGTGTTGCCGCCGCCGACCACGGTGACCTTCTTGCCCGAGAAGTCAAACTGCTTGCCCAGGCCGATCTCGCGCAGGAAGTCCGTGCCGCCCAGGACCCCGGGCAGGTCTTCGCCCTCCGCGCGCATGCGCCGCGAGGCCGTAGCGCCCAACCCCAGGAACACGGCTTCGTACCCCTGGTCGCGCAGGTCCTGGAGGGTGAAGTCCGCGCCCAGGCGCTTGCCGCACTCGGCCCGCACGCCGAGCTCCAGGATCGAGTCGATCTCCGCGTCCAGAATGTCGCGCGGCAGGCGGTAGGCCGGGATGCCCCAGCGCAGCATGCCCCCGAGCTGGGGCAGGGCCTCGAACACGGTGACCTCGTGCCCGCGCTGGGCCAGGAAGTACGCGCAGGTGAGCCCCGCGGGGCCACCGCCCACCACGGCCACGCGCTTGCCCGTGGGCGCCGCACGCGGGGGCACGTAGTGCTCGCCCGAGCTGCGATCCCAGTCGGCCACGAACCGTTTGACCGCGTTCACGGACACGGGCTCGTCCACCACCTGTCGGCGGCACATGTCCTCGCACGGGCGCGGACACACGCGCCCGCAGATCAGGGGCAGGGGGTTCCTTTGCTTGATGAGGCGCACCGCCTCGCGGTACTCGCCGCGCGCGGCGTGGGCCAGGTACCCCTGCACGTCGATGCCTGCCGGGCAGGTCATCTGGCAGGGTGCCAGGCAGTCGCCGTAGTGGTCCGAGAGCAAGAGCTCCAGGCACAGCTTGCGCGTGCGGCGGATCTCGTCGTCGAGCGTGGTCACCTGCATGCCGGGCACCACGCGTGTGCTGCATGCGGGCACCAGGGTGCGCGCGCCGTCCACCTTTACCGCGCAGATCCAGCACGACCCGAACGGAGTGAGCGCCTGGTTGTGGCACAGGGTGGGGATCTCGATGCCCAGGCCCTCGGCCGCCTCCAGGATGGTGGTCCCCTCGGGCACGCGCGTGGGGCAATCGTCAATGGTGAGCTCGACTCGGTTGGCTTGTCGGTTGGCTGCGCTCATGAATCCCGGTCCTTGGCGGATTCGCCTCTCATGTATGTCATTGCGACGGTCAGGTCACCTTCACGGCGTCGAACCGGCAGGCGTCCACGCACCGCCCGCACCGGATACACGTGACCTGGTCGATGACGTGCGCCTGTTTCGGCTCGCCGCTGATCGCGCCGACCGGGCACGCCTTGGCGCAGGCGGTGCAGCCCACACACGCTTCGGGGTCGATCGTGTACGTAAGCAGGGCCTTGCACCGGCCGGCCGGGCAACGCTTGTCCCGGATGTGCTCCTCGTACTCGTCGCGGAAGTAACGCAGGGTCGTGAGCACCGGGTTGGGTGCGGTCTGGCCCAGGCCGCACAGGCTCGCGCGCTTGGTGGCGGCCGAGAGCTCCTCCAGGGCGTCCAGGTCCTCGGGTTGGCCCTGTCCCTCGGTGATCCGGGTGAGGATCTCGAGCATCCGCTTCGTGCCCACCCGGCAGAAGGTGCATTTTCCGCAGGACTCCTTTTGCGTAAAGTCGAGGAAGAACCGGGCGATGTCCACCATGCAGGCGCTCTCGTCGAGCACCACCATGCCCCCGGAGCCCATGATCGCGCCGGTGGCGGTGACCTCCTCGTAGTCCACGCGCGTGTCCATGAGCGAGGCCGGAATGCACCCGCCCGAAGGTCCGCCCATCTGCACGGCCTTCACCTCGCCCCGGGGTACGCCGCCGCCGATGCCCTCGATGACCTCGCGCAGCGGCATGCCCATGGGCACCTCCACCAGCCCCCCGCGGCGCACCTTGCCCGCCAGGGCGAAGACCTTGGTCCCCTTGCTCTTGTCCGTGCCGATGGCCGCAAAGGCCTCGGCGCCGCGGGCCAGGATCCAGGGCACCGCGGCAAAGGTCTCCACGTTGTTGATGTTCGTGGGTCGGCCCCACAGGCCCGACTGGGCCGGGAAGGGCGGGCGCAGCCTGGGCATGCCGCGCCGGCCCTCGATCGAGGCGAGCAGCGCCGTCTCTTCGCCGCACACGAAGGCGCCCGCGCCTTCCTTGATGGCGAGATCGAACGCGAAGCCCGCGCCCAGGATGTCCGCGCCCAACAGCCCGGCCGCGCGGGCGTCGTCGAGCGCCTTGCGCAGGTGGCGGATCGCCAGGGGGTACTCGGCGCGCACGTACACGTACCCCTGCGTGGCGCCGATGGCGTAGGCGCCGATGAGCATGCCCTCGATCACGCTGTGGGGGTCGCCCTCGAGCACGGACCGGTCCATGAACGCGCCCGGGTCGCCCTCGTCCGCGTTGCACACCAGGTACTTGGGCTCGCCCTCGGCTTCGCGGCAGAAGCGCCACTTGCGTCCCGTGGGGAACCCCGCGCCCCCGCGGCCGCGCAGCCCGCTGCGCGTGACCGTGTCGATTACTTCCTCGGGGTCCATGCCCTTGAGTACGCGCTCGAACGCTCCGTATACGCCGCGCGCGCGCGCCTCGGTCAGGTCCTCCGGGTCGAGCTGCCCGCAGTTGCGCAGCACGATGCGCGTCTGGGGCGCGAAGAAGGTGTCGGGCTCCTCGTCGGTGCCCAGGCCGATGGCGTGTTCGGCCACCGGACGGCCGCCCAGCACATGGTCCTCGAAGATGCGTGCGGCGATCTCCGGGCTCACCTCGCCGTACAGGATCCGCGTCCCGTCCCGCTCCACCTCCACCAGGGGCTCGCGGTGGCACATGCCCAGGCACCCCACCTTGCGCAGGGTCACCTCGTCGCCGTTGCGGGCTTGGGCGGACGTCTCTCGCGCGAGGCGCGCCAGCTCGTCGTACACGGCCTGGGCGCCGCAGGCGAGCCCGCACGTGGCCAGGCCCACCGAGATGCGCGTGCTCATGCGGACTCCTCCGCAGCCGCGCCGGTGTCGCGGTACCCGGCGATCACCTTGCGGACCTTGTCCGGGGTAAGCTTGCCGTGGGTCGTCTCGCCGACCATGATGACCGGGGCCAGGCTGCAGCAGCCCAGGCAGGCCACCTCGTCGACCGTGAACCGCTGGTCGGAGGTGGTGTCGTCCTCGTCGGCGAGGCCGAGCGCATCGCGCACGGCGGCGGTGATGCGCTCGGCCCCGGCCACGTGGCAGGCCGTGCCGTGGCAGACCCGGATCATGGTGCGGCCCACGGGCTTGAGCCGGAACTGCGTGTAGAACGTGGCCACGCCGTAGAGCCGGGTGGCGTCGATGTCCGTGTGGGCGGCCACGTACTTCATGGCCTCGACCGGCACATATCCCGCCTCGGCCTGGATCGCCTGCAGGATAGGGATCGTGGCCGATCCGTCGCGTCCGCACCGCTCCAGGATGCGGTCCAGGACTTGCGTGCTGATTGGCTCCTGCGCCATTCCGGTCGATCCTCCGCAAGCGCGTCCCCACCCATGGGGGAAAGGCGCTCGACAGGCAAAACAGAACCGCTAACCTACCCGCACGGGCCTACGGATGTCAAGTCTTGACGGTCGCCGGTTGCCTGCCCAGGCGTGAGAACGCGTTGGGCCTGATGGGGGAAAGGCTACGCGCTGTCGAAGAGCCTCGATTCCGCACCCGAGCCGCGGGGTCGAAAGCCCATCTTCTCGTACGCGCGCGGCGAGAGGCGCCGGCCCTGCGGGGTCTTCTGCAACAAGCCGCACTGGATGAGATACGGCTCGTACACGTTCTCGATCGTGTCCTCGGTCTCGCCCACGGTCACGGCGATGGTCTTCAGGCCCACCGGCCCGCCGCCGTGGTCATGGATCGCGGTGAGGATCCGTCGGTCCATCTCGATGAGCCCGCGCTCGTCCACCCCGAGCATGGACAGGGCCTGCCGAGCCACGGTCTCGGTGACCGTGCCGTCGCCTTTGACCTGGGCCACGTCGCGCGCGCGGCACAGGAACCGGTTGGCCACCCGCGGCGTGCCCCGGCTGTGCGCGGCCAACAGCGCCGCGCCCGCCTGGTCCGTGTTCACGTCCAGGATGCGCGCGGACCGCTCCAGGATGCGGCACAGGTCCTCGGCGGGGTAGTAGTCCAGGCGCTCGGTGATGCCGAAGCGCGCGCGCAGCGGCGCGGTGAGCAGTCCCTCGCGCGTGGTGGCGCCGATCAGGGTGAATCGGGGCACGCGCAGCCGCACGCTCTGCGCGTACAGGCCCTGCTCCATCACGATGTCGATGGCCCAGTCCTCCATGGCCGCGTACAGGTACTCCTCGACCACCGAGCCCAGGCGATGGATCTCGTCGATAAAGAGGACGTTCCCGGTCTGGAGGTTCGTCAAGAGCCCCGCCAGGTCGGCGGGCCGTTCGAGCGCGGGTCCGCTCGTGGCGCGCAGGTCCGCGCGCATCTCGTGGGCCACGATGCCTGCGAGCGTGGTCTTGCCCAGGCCCGGCGGGCCCGAGAACAGGATGTGGTCCAGGCACTCGCCGCGGCCTCGCGCCGCGTGGATGTAGATGCCCAGGTTTTCCTTGATGCGGTCCTGGCCCGGGAAGTCCTCGAATCGGCGCGGACGCAGCCGGTTTTCGACCACCTTCTCGGCGTCGGTGGCGGTCTCGCGGAACGGGGCGGATTCAGCGCTCATACGTTCGTCCTCATCGGCCTATCGCAGCGCGGCTCGGATCGTCTCTTCGAGCGAGAGCTCGGGCTCATCGGCCAGCACCTTGTTCACGCGGGTCGACGCCGCGCGCGGGGCCAGGCCCAGGGTCTCGAGCGCCTGGCGGGCCGCGGCGGCCTTGTGCGCCTCGACGGCCGCGGGCGAGGGCGCGGTCGCCGCAGGCTCCAGAAGCGACAGGGCCGCTGCGTCGCGCAGCTCCAGAAAAATGCGGCGCGCGGTCTTCTCGCCCACGCCTTTGACCCCCTTGAGGAGCGTTACATCCTGCGCCTCCACGGCGCGCAAGAACTCGTCCGGGCTCGTGCCGCTGAGCACCGCGAGCGCAATGGCCGGGCCGACCCCGGAGATGCCGATCAAGGCGCGAAAGAGCGCGCGCTCCTGCTCGGTGGCGAACCCGTAGAGCATGTGCCCGTCGTCGCGCACCACGAGGTGCGTGTACAGGGTGCAGGTCTCGCCCGGCGCCGGCAGGCTGCGGTGCGTGCTCAGGGGAATGGCCACCGCATAGCCGACCCCGCCCGCCTCCACGACCGCGAGCGTGGGCCGCATGCTCACAAGGGTGCCTCGGATATGGTGATACATGCGCGAACCACCTCGCCTGCGCCCCCGAGCAGAGAGGGCCTCTGTTGCGCAGTGTATCGGCGCGGCAGGGGCGTGTCAACTGTCGCCGGATACAGGTGCGCAACGCAAGACCGCGCCGGCCCCGGAATCCAGAGCCGGCGCGGCCGGGCGGTCCTGTGCAAGACAGGCGCAGCGTCTAGGGTGCGGTGAAGTCGGTGATGTGCTTGGCCGTTGCGCTGGCCGAGTCCTCTGCGAACAGGGTCACCGTATGCCGGCCCTCGCCCAGGGCCTTCGGGTCGATGGTGAGCTCGCCGGGCTCGGGCGCCGCTTCGCCCGCGTACACCTCTTCGTCGTCCACGGACACGGTTACTCGCTTGAGCGTGCGGGGCGGGAACGCTCGCACCTGCACGTTCAGCGCGATCGGCTCGGCGATCGCGGGCATGTTGCGGTTGGGGCCGGGCGGCGCGACGAACACGATCTGCGGCGTGGTCTGCGGCGCCACTTCCACGAGCTTCTTCTCCGGGCCGTACACGTTCTCGTGGACCCAGATGTTGCCGTGGGCACCGTCGTCACGCACGAGCTGCTGCAGCGCGATGTCCACGTCGGGCTCGCTGAACCAGTTGTGATGCAGATCCGCGATCTCGCGCGGCACGCCCCGGATGCGCGCGGCAAGGGCCTGGTTCGTGTTGCGCATGGTATTGTGGTGGATGAGGATCTGGTCGCCCGCAACGCTCAAGCCGTGCTTGCGGGTCTTTCGCCCGCCGTGCATGTCCCATCCGTGCGAATGGTGGTCCTCTCCGCCCCAGCTCGCGGGCGGCGTGTCGCGGATGACCAGGTTGTAGCGGGCCTCGTATCCCGTGCCGGGGATGCCGGTGCCTGCGACCGTGTGCCAGACCCAATGGATCTCATTCGCCTCGATGAGCACGGGCGGCACGCCCGAACACACGCACACCGGGTACGCATGCACCTCGTGGATGTGGCAGTGATGCACGTGTACGTTGGTGTGATGGACATTCACGCCCCCGTGGTGGAAGTTCATGATCTCGCAGTTGTCCACCTCCACGTCCGGGCCGGCCGTGTCGATCCCGTCCGTATAGGACCGCGGCTCCACGTCGTAGTCGATGTCCGGAAAGTCCCTATCCGGGCCCTTGATGCGCAGGCCCGTGACTCGCACGCCCCTGCTCGCGACCAGCAAGGCGCCGTGTTCGGGCAGCTCGGGCCCGTAGAGCAGGGGGCCCGGCGCGCCGTCGCGTCCCCGGTCTCCGGCCAGGGTGACGCCTTCCGGGATCCGGGTGCGGTTGCGCGCGCCGAAGTTGAGCTCCGCGCCGGAGGCGACCATGACCACCTGCCCGGGCTGGGCCTTGCCGAGCGCCTCGACAAGCGCCTCGACCGTGTCCACGGTGACGTCGGCCTCTTCCACAATGGCCCGGTAGCCCTCGCCCCCGCCGATGGGGTCGCCGGTGGGGTTGGCCTCGGCGCCGTACAGGTCTCCTTCGCCGGCCGCGGCCACCGCGCCCACCAGGCAAACCAACACGACTCCGCTTCTCAACAGGCGCCTCATCTCTTCTCCTCCCCTGTGCCGAATCGACGGACGGTCCACCGAATCCACAGCGCCTTTGCAGCTCAATCAGCGGGCTGCCCGGCCAGGCCGATCCGGTCGGCCACGTCGCGCATGCCCGCGATGCAGTCTTCAATCAGGTCGTCCCGGTCCACGCCCAGCTTGTCAGCGCCGCGCTGGATAAGTTCGCGGTCGGCCCCGGCGGCGAAGCGCTTGTCCTTCCACTTCTTCTTCACGGACTTGACCTTGAGATCATGCACGCTCTTGGAGGGCCGCACCAGGGCGCAGGCCGTAACCAGCCCCGTGAGCTCGTCAACCGCGTACAGGGCCTTCTCCAGCTCGGTCTGCGGCTCGACGTCCGTGCAGATGCCCCATCCGTGGCTGAGGACCGCGCGCACGTAGTCCTGGGGCCATCCGCGCGACTCCAGGATCTCGCGCGTCTTGGCGCAATGCTCGTCCGGCCATCGCTCGTAGTCCAGGTCGTGGATCAGCCCGACCACGCCCCACAGGTCCTCGTCCGCGCCGCGCTTGCGGGCCATGTGGCGCAGCACCCCCTCCACCGCGAGTGCGTGGTGGATGAGCGACGGATCGGAGTTGTACTCCTGCAAGAGCCCCAGGGCCTCGTCTCGGGTTGGGGTGTGGGTGTCCATCAACGGTCTCCTTCGTGGGCAGGCGTCGACTCGCCCCGCGCGGGTCCGGTCGGGCGTGCCGCCGCGGGGTGCGTGCCGGTCGCTGGAGATGTCTCAGGCTGGGCTTGGGTCTCTGGCGCCTCCAGTCGGCGCACGAGCCGGGCGGGTACGCCGGCGATGAGCGAGTCGGGTGGAAAAGACTTGGTGACCACGCTCCCCGCGGCCACCAGGCAGTTGGGCCCGAGTTCCACGCCCTTGAGCACGGTCACCCCGGCGCCCAGGTAGGTGTCGCGGCGCAGGCGGATGGCGCCCCGCTCGGTGGGGTACAGGGCCTTGAGCGCGGTCTGCCCCACCGCGATATGCGTGATGAACGTCGAGCGCATGGCCACGCACACGTGGTCTTCGAGCACCACGCGCTCGGACAGGTCGAAGAAGCAGTCTCGGCCGATGTGGCAGTGGTCGCCCACCACCAGCTTGTCGTATCGGACGCGGGTTTCGCCCGAGGTGGGCTCGGCCGCGTTGTGGATCTCGATCGGGGTGTTCAGGTCGACGTGGTCGGCCAGCGCGCACCCGTACGCGCGCAGAATGCGCCTGCCCAGCTGGCGGTCGGCAACGCGCAGCATGCCGTTGGCGTTGTCGAAGCCCAACAGGTACTTGCGCGCGCCGAACTCCCAGAGCTTGACCCGGTCGTAGATCCTGCGCAGAACCTTGCGCGTCCGGCGGAACTTGCGGGTCACGTTCTGCTGCATGCCTGCCGCCCCCTACGTTCGTACGGCCTGCGGACTACTCCGGGCGCAGGGACAGGCCTCGCTCGCCCAGCTTGGCCTTGATCTCCTGCAGGCTCACCTTCCCGAAGTTCTTGGCCGAGGCCAGCTCCTTCTCGCTCTTCGCGCACAGCTGGCCGATGGTCTGAATGCCGAGCCGGTCCATGCACTTGCGGCTGCGCACGGACAGCTCCAGCTCGTCAATCGGAGTGTTCTCGTGGCTGGTCGCGGGCATCGGCGCCCGCGGCCGGTCCTGCACGGCCGGCCGGGGCTGGCCGTCCTCCTTGAGCATGCCCAGGCGCAACCCTCGGTCCGCGAGCATCTCCTTGATCTCGCGCAGGCTGGTCTCGCCGAAGTTCTTGTAGCTGAGCAGCTCCTGCTCGCCCTGGCGGACCAGGTCGCCGAGGGTATGGATGTTCATTTTCGCCAGACAGTTGCGGCTGCGCACGGATAGCTCGAAGTCCGTGACCGGCACCCGCAGGACCGCCTCCAGGCGCTCGGTCTCCTTGGCTTCTTCGGGCGAGTAGTACATGCGTCCGCTCGCCTCCGTGTCGCCAAGGAACAGGCGCGCGCGATGGCTGTTCGGGTCCACCTTGAGCACAGAGCGGCAGCAGCTGATCGCATTGTCATACTCGCCGCGGTCTTCGTGAATGAGGGCCA
>CAZOBJ010000100.1:0-11522 GCA_964577825.1 uncultured Planctomycetales bacterium | reverse complement strand
CCGTCCAGATGAAGTCCGTGGGCGAGGTGATGGCCATCGGCCGCACCTTCAAGCAAGCTCTGCACAAAGGCGTGCGTTCTCTGGAAACCGGCCGATACGGCCTGGGCGCTGACGGAAGAGACTTCGAATGGGACGGGATCGGTCTGGAAGAGATCCGCGGCAAGCTGCGCACACCCACCGCCGACCGGCTGTACTACATATGGGGCGCCTTGCGTCGCGGCATGTCCGTCGAAGAAGTCCATTCCCTCACGCATATCGACCCGTGGTTTTTGCACAACATCCGTGACCTGATGTCCGCCGAGGCGGCGCTTGCAGGCAGGACGCTCGCGAGCTTGGAGGACGGTGAGCTTGAGAGAGCGAAACGCGGCGGCCTGTCCGACGTTCAGCTCGCCCACCTGCTCGAGAGCACCGAAAAGGGAGTCCGCGAGGCTCGAGTACGCCAAGGGGCGACTCCGGTCTACAAGCTCGTCGACACCTGCGGCGCAGAGTTCGAGGCAGCCACGCCCTACTACTACTCCACCTACGAGGACGAGGACGAGAGCCGACCCGGTGAGGTCGGCAAGGTGCTCATCCTCGGCGGCGGCCCGAACCGCATCGGGCAGGGCATCGAGTTCGACTACTGCTGCTGCCATGCGTCGTTCGCGATTCGCGAGCTGGGGCTGGAATCCATCATGATGAACTGCAACCCCGAGACCGTGTCCACCGACTACGACACCTCGGACCGCCTGTACTTCGAGCCCCTGACCGTGGAGGACGTCCTGTCCGTGGTGCACAGAGAAAGACCCCTTGGCCTGATCGTCCAGTTCGGCGGGCAGACGCCGCTCAACATCAGCCGCGCGCTGGCCGAAGCGGGCGTCAACATTCTGGGCACTCCGGTGGACGCCATCGCTCGCGCGGAGGATCGCAAGCAGTTTTCCGCGATGCTGCGCAAGCTCGGCCTGCAACAGACGGCGAATGCCACGGTTGTCACGGTTGAGCAGGCGCTCGCCGAGGCAGGCCGCATCGGGTATCCGGTGCTCCTGCGTCCGAGCTTCGTGCTGGGCGGCGCCAAGATGGAGATCGTGTACGACGCCGCCTCCCTGGCCGACTACTGGCAGGAGCTTCTCGATTATTGCACGCGGGCGGACGTGCGGATCAGCGACGATCGGCCCATCCTGATCGACGAATTTCTGCAGGACGCGACCGAGGTCGACGTGGACGCGATATGCGACACGCGCGAAGTGTACGTGGCGGGCATCATGGAACACATCGAGGAGGCCGGCATCCACTCCGGGGACTCGGCCTGCGCGTTGCCGCCCTTCAGCCTGTCCAAGGGCTTGATTGCGGAGTTGGAGGAGGCCACGGCGAAGCTGGCCATCGAGCTGGGGGTGCGAGGCCTCATGAACGTACAGTACGCGGTTCGCGACGACCAGGTCTACGTACTGGAGGTGAACCCGCGCGCCTCGCGCACCGTGCCGTTTGTCAGCAAGGTCACCGGAGTCCCCGTTGCCAGGCACGCAACGCACGTGATGTTGGGCGCGAGCCTGCGCGACCGCGGACTGACGCGCCGGCCGCAGCTGAGCCACACCGGAGTCAAAGAGGCGGTGCTCCCTTTCAGCCGGTTTCCTGGCGTGGATTGCGTGCTGGGCCCGGAAATGAAGTCGACGGGCGAGGTCATGGGCGTGGATCGAGACTTCGGCCTTGCCTATGCGAAGAGCCAACTGGCCGCAGGCATGGGTCTGCCCACCGCGGGCACGGTGTTTTTGTCCGTCAAGGATTCAGACAAGCCGGCCATTGCCCAGGTGGCGCGCCGCTTCGCCGACCTCGGCTTTGATCTCGTGGCCACGGACGGGACCTGGAAGCGCCTGCGCGACCAGGGCCTTTCGGTACGACGAATCGGCAAGGTGTCCGAAGGCCGACCCAATGTCGTGGATCTGATGGTGGACGGACGCGTGCAGCTGCTCGTGAACACCCCCAGCGGCAAGCGGCCCCATCAGGACGAGGTGTGCATTCGCACCACCGCCCTCGCCAGAGGCATCCCATTGGTCACCACCGTGCGCGCGGCCCTGGCCCTTGCCAAGGGCATCACGTCGCTAAAAGCTCGCGCCATGGAGGTGCACGCCCTACAAGACCTCACCGGTCCGGCGGCCTGCGGTTCCCGGGCCTGAGCATCGTTGCCCAGTGACACAATCGGTGTTGATGTGGCAGACGGCTTGGTGCCGCCGAGAGGTCAGCGGCCGTCACGATCCGGACCGCGGGAGTAGTACACCGAGCGCGTGCGCACGTCGATCACGGATCCATCGTCCAGGGGCACGCCACGACCCAGGATCCGCCGCAGGCGCGCGATTTTCTCGCTCGTGCGCAGCTCCGAGGGATCGTCGCCCGCGTTGAACGGACCCCAGCGGATGCGGGCGCCTTGGTCGGTGTATAGGTCCACGGACGGCTGGGTGGTGCGGCGCCGCAGTTCGACGTCGTAGAAGGCGTACGTCTGTACGCGCACTTCGCGAACATTCAGCATATCGCTTAGCACGGACCGGTCCACGGCCCGCAGCACTCCGAGCGCCTGGGCGAGCTCGCGGCCTGGACAGACCTCGCCCGGAGCGGGCAGAGACGAGAGCGAGCAGCGGATCACGGGCAGTTGCGGGTCCAGCTGCCCCATGCGGATGTCCGAGAGCAAGACCCCGTGCGCGTCGATGGGGTAGGCAAACCCCTCATGGACCAGCTGGGCGGCCGGCAGGCGCACCGTGAGTTCCGCGCGCACGGACCCGCGCGCGATATCGCGCTCCAAGCGATCGATGCGCGCCACCCAGGGGCTTGCCTCGTAGGCCCCACGCACGCTCGCGAGGGCACCCGGACGCAGCAGATGCACGCCTACCGCAGCGTGCTGCAGGTACCCGAGTTCCGCGCGGCCTTCCAGTGGCAGGTCGGCGTCCGTGAACAGGGGCGGACCTGTGTCCTTGACCTCGAACGCTTGCGCGCGGCACGCCGTGTGCCACAGCGCCGCCAGCCCGACCAGGAAGCCCCCCAGTACCAGGCACAGGGGCAGGGCACGTACGAGCCCCCGGCTCAACGGACGCGCCGCACGGCCTAGACTGCCTAACAGGCGCGCCAGTCGAGAGAGAGCGCCTCGTCGATAGCGGGTCATAACCTTCGGTCCTCCCTATATCTCTATCGGCGAACGAGGCACTCTTCTTCGATTAGATTGCCCTATGCCGGCCCTCTCTTTCAAGGGCCACAAAACCGGCTGTATCGGAATCGGAAACCCGCAGCAGCATGCCCGGGCTCATGTTGCGCTCCGGTTCGGCTCGGCCGCGGTTGACACGAATGCCGCGCACGAACGGCAGGGGGCGCACAAGGCCTCGGACACGCCCCCTGTTGTCCTGTCGGGCGTATCGGAGCCTTTCCGGCCTCGATTGCGACCGTACCGACCATAGCGTGCACACTGGTTCAGGTCCCGTTTGGAGGGGCGTCAATGGGGTTCAGCGCGACAATCAACTGGGCCGATACTTCTCGTGTGCTGGCCGGCTGGTCCTGTTGAGTCGGCCTGCCTGCGCACCTATAGGGACGGAGTCCGCATGTCGCAGCGCTCTGGCAGTCGCGAACGATCGCAGTCCTCTCAACAGTCCGGCGCTCTGGCCGTGCAGAAACGCGCCCTCGTGAACGCCCTGGATCAGGCGCGCGGCGGCGAACGCCACCGGACGGACGCGCCTCCCCAGTCGGTCCAGGACGCGAGGGCCGTGCTGGCTGAGGCGCTCTCGCACGATCCCAACCTGCGCTCCTGCCTTGAGACCCTGTCTCGGGCATTGGATCAGGGCCGCAACGCGCAAGAGGCGCTGACCGAGGCACGCGCGAACGCCGGGCTTCTGCAGGAGACGGTGGAATCCTTTGAGAGCAAGCTGCTGGGCGCGATTCGCGACCAGGGGCGCCTGCACCAGGAGATGGACGCGGTGCAGGCGGAGGCCTTCGGCCTGCGCAAGGAGATCGCCACGCTCACGCGCCAGCGAGACGCCTTGCGCGCTCGAGTGGTGGACCTGCGAGAGCAGGGGGACCTGCACCGTCGTGCGCTGGCTGCAGCGGAACAGGAGCTCCTGTATCTCAACGCGCGCCTGCTGGCTCGTTCCTGAGGACTCCCAGGCGATGCTCTACGAAAAACGGCCGATCAATCCGCAGGCCTGCGCGGACCTTGTGCGCCAGGCGCGTGCGGCCGTGGCCATCACGGGCGCGGGCGTGTCCACAGCCGCGGGCATTCCGGATTTCCGCGGACCGCAAGGCCTGTACGCCACAGGGCGCTACGACGCGAACCGCGTGTTCGACATCCGAGCCTTTGACGAGGATCCGCGCCCGTTCTACGCATTCACGCGGGACTTCCTGGAGGTGCTGCGCACGATCGAGCCCACGCTCACGCATCGCTTCCTCCCGCGGGCGGAAGCCGAAGGGCATCTTCTGGCCGTGATTACGCAGAACATCGACCCACTGCACGAGCGCGCAGGATCGCGCAATGTAATCGCCGTGCACGGGGGATACAAGACGAGCCGATGCCGCCGATGTGGGCGCGTGTTCGACTACGACGAGCTCGTGGAGCGTGTGAAGTGCGAGGAGGTGCCTCATTGCCCGTGCGGCGGCGTCTTGAAGCCGGACGTCGTGTTCTTCGGCGAGCCCGTACGCGGCCTGGACGAAGCCGGGACACTGGTCGCGCGCGCGGATCTGGTGCTCGTGCTCGGCTCGTCCTTGACCGTGTATCCCGCGGCCGCCCTGCCGGAGCTCTCGCAAGCGCCTACCGTCGTGGTGAACCGCGGCTCTACGGGCCTCGGGCCGGCCGAGAACCGCTCGTTCGCGGACGCGGACCTGGACGAATTCCTCGGCCAAGCGGCTGCTGCGTTGAACTGGCAGATCTAAACGCCGGGCCCTATTCCTTGGGCACGGTCACTCCGTCCAACACGAGCCCGTCAGGCACTGCGCGGACCTTCACAGCACTATAGCCGAGGTGGTCCAGGAACACATCCTCACCGGGCCACAGGCTCATGTCGATCATGTCGAACGCCTGATCGAATACGCTCAGAAAGAGCATGAGGGGCGGCTGAGGCCCGGAGCGCATCTCCGGCGGGCCGATCCCCTCCGGTCCGCCAGGGCCAGGCCCACCCATGTCGGGTGCCGTGGGCGGCACGGGCGTGGGCGCGCCGGTCTCGGGTGGGGCCATCCCCGGCGGGCCCGCCTGTCCGGCCTCCATGACTCTGTCCAGTTGCATGCGCATGAGCTCGAGGCTCTGGCGCATATTAGAGAAGTTCCAGGCCATGTATCGCGCGTCATTCATGCAAACGAGGCCCACGCTATCGCCCTCGGGAAGCGCGGCCAGGGCCTTGCGGCAGCCGGGCTCGTCGGCGAATCTCGCGGGCGGCGCGTCCGGGGACAGGACCCCCTTGACGGTGTCCGCGCTGAATCCGAGGAACAAGTATCCGGCCGTGAGCGCGCAGCAGGGCGTGGGCATAGGCCCCGGCCCGGCGGGCATGCCGCCGGGGCCCTGGGGCTGCAGCGTGTACAGGGTATAGCCCGGACCCACTTCCGTCTCAACGGCGACCTTCGGCTCCTCCTGCGCTCGCTCGATGGCAGCGTTGAGGAATCCCTCCAACGCAGTGGCATCGCGTACAGGCAGGGCGACAAGTATCATCCGCGCCGTGCGCAGGTTCTGCATCGCCGCGGCCATCTTGAGTGGCATGTCGGCGGGCAGGGCAGGAGACTCGCCGGGCGGCAACAGGACAAAGGCTACCTCGTCACCCAGGGCCTCGAACAGGCCCGCACGCAGGTCGAGCCCATCCTCCGCGGCCAGGTTGTCGAGCGCCGCCTCCATCCCCTCTGCGTCCGCCGGACTCATGGACTCGGCCAGTTCGTGTGCGAACTTGTACATCGCGTCCGGACCGATGCGAAAGGCCTCGTAGAGCAGCGTCTCGGAGGGCAAATACGCGGGCGGCGCCATGGGCGAGGGAGAGCCCGCCATCAGCTTGAGCAGCCCCTTGCGCTGGCCGGGCGCATGAATGTAGGCGCCGCCGTACTGGGTCCCGTCCGGCTCGATACGCCCCCAACTGCCCAGGGCTTCTATTGAGCTAAGCCCCAAGGTGTCGAGCATCTCCACAATTTTCTGGAACGGAGCCGGCTCATTTGCGGCTGCATCGGGTACTTGGATGTCCCCGCCAGCCTCGGCTTCGGCTAAGGCAGGCGGCATGGCCGTCGGGCCGGTATCCGCACGCGCGGCGTCCGGGTCTGCGTTCAATTGATCGGTCAGGCGCTCTGGCAGCGCGTCTACGATGCCGGCCACGTTCACGTAGGACAGCGTGTCCGGCGACGAGCCGCTGCGCTCCAGCAGGGCCTGGTAGGACGAGCTGTCGAGCAGCGTCTGAACGCGCTCGCCACGAATCGCCTCGATGACGTTCTGGACGCCGCTCAGGCGATTGCCGAAAATCACATACCCGTCGCAGAAGGCATAGTTGAAGGGGTTGCGGCGGAGGTCCCCCTTCTCGTCGATGTAGTCGGACAGCAGCACCCCCGTGACCTCGGACCCGATGTGCGTTTTGGTCTTCACCAATACGCGCTCGCCGAGACTCTGCAGGGTCTTCTCCAGCAGCCCTCGAAGCTCTTCCTCGTCGCCCACCTCGGCCACGCACAGGACTGAGAGGTCCTTGGATGCCTCGAACGTCCCGTCAAAGGGCCGCTCAATGGCCACGGCGAATTGGCCGACAAGGGTCTGCCCGACCTTCTCGAGCGTGAGGGTAGGAGGCAGGCCGTAGGTCTCCACGAGACTCGTCCTGAACCCCTCCCACGTCTCGCGCAGCTTCGTACGCGGCACCTCGATGAACTCTTGAACCCGATCGTCCGCCCACAATCGGCCACTGGGCGTGCCCTTGATCTTGGCCCCATAGGCCTCCACGTCCTCGATGGCCATCAGGACAAGCGTATCCGGGCCCAACAGGGACGCGACATCGCGACTCTCGCCCGCCAGCCCAGGCGTGACCATCAGACAAACGGCCACCAGCGCGCAAACCACCCACGGTCCCTTCCTCATATCGTTCTCCTCCGCCAAGAGTCCCTTACGCATCTTATGCCCACTCTGACAAAAGGTCAATCGCCTTTCCCAGTGCCCTGAAGGCGCGAGAGCTCGCCGTGTCCGAGTCTCTGACTGGCGGTCAAGCGGAGCTGCGCCGTGACCCACATCGTGCTCGTCTCAGAGCCGCACAGCGTGTGCGTCGGGCCCCGGCACCTATTGGCTCATATTCAGAGCCCGGATACGCAGTGTCCGATAAGATATATTATGTCGCGTTCGCAATTCCCGGCACAGCCCAGAGGCTTTGAGGACGCAGCTGGGCGTCGGCCGACGCCCAAGTGCCTGCTGCTGACCCTCCTAGGGCCGCTGAGCGCTGTGCGCGGCACGGATGGTCTTCTAGGTCCGCGACCAGCCCAGCCGCGCCCGCAGGTGGCGCATGAGCTCCCGGTCCATGCGCAGGCTGATCGCCTCGAGGGGCGTTCGGCCGATTCTGTACCCGTAGGCGAACGCGCCCACGAGCAGCACGAACCCCGCGACCAGATTCGGCCACTCTCGCACCGGTACGGACCAAGGCACGGTCCACGCGATGCTGATGCCGGCCAGCCATTCGTCGAACGGCCAGAACGGGTAGATGGGGAACCCGGAGCCCGAGCCGATGACGTCGCATAAGAGGTGCACCACAATGGCGACACCGGCGAGCAAGACGGTCCCGGCCCTGTTACGTCCCAACACTGCGGCCACGGCCGAGCCAGCGAGCAGCATGGCGGCTCCGTGGGTGTGATGGTGGTGCATGGACGCGTAGAGCATGAACCCTTCGTCCAGGCTGAGATTGGGAATCGCACCGACCACGTAGACGATCGCGTCGGCATCCGGCACAATGCCCAGCCAGGTGACGAGCCGCCGGTCGCGCAGCTCCGTTCCGGCGCCCTGGGCGATCGTCCAGCTGATCATGGCGTGCGAGAGGCCGGTCACAGGACGAATCTCCGAACATGCACCAGCAGGTCGCTTGTCGAGCCGGGTTCAGGCAGCGTATCTCCTCGATCTCTTGGCAGAGAGGTTTGCTCCTCGGCCCAACGTGGGCACCGTAGCCTTACTCGCCTGCACGCTTCGACGGCTTGGGGAAGTCGCCGGTCAAGAACGGGTCTTGGGTCTCCTGCATCCACTGGTCTAGGCGTGTGCGCATGCGTTCGAGCGGCTGCGCAAAGGCAGGGTCTTCGGCCAGGTTGCGGACCTCGCAAGGATCGAACATGACGTCATACAGCTCCTCCTGCGGACTCGGGGCCACGTCCCAATATCGGTGCTCCATCAGGAACCGGGAGCTGTCGTTGTGCCCGTCGCCCACGTGACTGCGCAGATAGGAGCGCAGCGACGGGTCGTAGTTGCGGATGTATTTCCATCGCTTGGTGCGTACGCAGCGAATCGGGCACCACTTGCCCCCGTAGTTGTTCTCAGCGAACACCTCCGAGCGAACGTCGGAGCTACCGTCGCGAATCACGGGTAGAAACGACACGCCCTGGAGCCAATCCGGTGGATCAATGCCTAGAAGCTCGCACAACGTGGGGTACACGTCGATCTGGCTCACCAGGCCGTCGACGACCTTGCCGCCTGTGAATCCCTCCGGCCCGCGCATGATGAGCATCACCCCGATCCCCTGGTCGGAGAGCGTCCCTTTCATGCGCGGGAAGTCAATCCCGTGGTCTGTGGTGCAAATCACGAGCGTGTTCTTCGCGAGTCTGGTTCGCTCCAGCGTGTCGAACACGGAGCCCATCATCTCGTCGACGTCTCGCGCGAAGGTCTTGTATCGGGCCATCTCCATTCGAATCTGGGGCACATCCGGGAATGGCACGGGAGGCAGGGTGTATCGCGGATCCTCCGTGGGCTGCTCGAGATAGGGACGATGCGCTTTGTTGAAGCCCACGGAGAGGAAGAACGGCTCAGGCGGCCCCTCGTCCAGGAAGGAATTCGCCCATTCATGCGGAGCGTACGGCCCTCGTGCCTTCCGGCTGTCTTCGTTTCGGCTCTGCCATGCCGGGGGATCCAGGCACTGGTCGTAGCCGATCGTCTTCCACGGTTGGTCCGTCACTCCCTCGATGTGCTGGACGCCGGCCAGCGCCGCGGTGTAGCCCGCTTTCTTGAGCGTGTTCACGAGGTACTGCCCGTAGTCGTTGCAGGACCATCCCGCGTGCGCGAGTCCGTACATGCCGTTGCAGTGCGGATACGTGCCGATCAGCATCCCTGCGCGGCTCGGCGAGCAGTAGCAGGCCGTGGAGAAGGCATTGCGAAAGAGCACCCCTTCCTCGGCCAGCTTCTGGATGTTCGGCGTGGGTATCGCATGCCCGTACGGCTGCACGTACCGCCCCATGTCGTGGCTGTGGATGTACAGGATATTGGGCTGATTTGGTTTACGCGCCGGCATAGCAGATCCTCCTCAGGCCGTGGTCTCGATTGCCCATACCTAAGGCCTCTTCTCCTGCCGCGATAACTGCCTCGACAAGCGTGCGGCAAGCAAGGCCTCATTCGTTCATCAACGCCAGCCCCGCCTGCGGCATGATGTCCTGCGTGAGCGGCCGGTCAACAACCATCTCGCCGTCCTGTTCGATGCCGATGTGCCCGCCGACCGTGCCCGTCTTGTTGAGCGCGATGGTGTAGGTGCGCCCGTTCACCTGGAACCGTACGGCCACCCGGCCGGGCGGCTCGCGCACCTCGCTTTCAACCATCTCCTCCACGGACTGGTCGGCCGCTTGAATAAGATGCAGAAAGTGGTCCTGTTCGCGCGCCGCGCCGGACCGCACCTCCACGCGCCACCGGCCCATGGTCTCCGGCACCTGTCTGTCATACTTCTTGCCCCATCGGCGCCACCACTCGTCGGACAGGGGCCAGTTGCGGCCCCTTGCCCAGAATTCCTTGCCCGGGCCGCCGATGGTCACAAGCTGTGCGTCCGGCGGATAGACCGTGCGGCAGAAGATGCGGCCGCGATCCTGGTCGGCACGGAATGCATTGCCCTCAACGGCCGGTTCGTTCGCGGTATGCAGGAGCCACTTCTTCTCCAGTTCCGCCCGGGTCGAGATCACCCGATCGAAAACCACGAAGTGGTTCGGGGGCAGGAACAGGAACTGGCGCACCATCTGCGCGCACTTGTCTTCCGGATAGAGCTCCGTGGCGTCGCTCGCCGCGTACGCGAACCCGGGATTCGACTCGAACGCCGTGATCAGTGGCTCCGCGAGATCGTTGTGGTCCTGCGTCTGCCCGGTCTCGTCGATGAGGACGCAGTTGTGGGCCACGCTCCGGAAGGCGTACTCGTAGTGCTGGTCGCCGGGGCGGAAACTGCCGCGCGTGCCCGAATCCAGAGCCAGAAACCCCTGCTTGTACATGATGAAGTGCGTTGCGTCCCGCTGATAGGACCCGACCTCGCCGCCGCCCGCGTTGAACAGGGCGTACGTGTCGTCGGGTCCGCTGCCCGAGCGCATGAACACGATGCTCGACTGTTCGAAGTGCCGGGCCAGGGGCAGGTTCTCCGGCAACCGGGCCTGCGGATCGGGCTGCACGGGCGACCAGATCTCACTCCACAGCGGGATGTGCCCGTACTTGCCGCATCGTTCGAGGCCTGTGTCCCTGCGCATGGCGTGCGACAGGTCCGCCAGGTCCGGTCGCGAGTTCTCGTAGAAGTAGATGTGCTGCGCCAGATAGCCGCCCAGCAGGCACTTCGTGAACCGAGTCGACCCCGCGATCCGGTTGCCTTTGTGCCAGGCTCGCGCCAGGCCGCAGTGCCGATAACCCGGAAGCGCGTTCCAGAACACGCCGAGGGGGTAGATCGCGCTCTGCGCAAACCACTTCTCTGGAATCGGTGCGGCCATGGCCGCCCGCCAGGAATGGTAGAAGCTCCACTCCGCGTGCGCCGAGGCGGCGATCGCGTATTCGACCTGCGGCGCGTGAAAGTCGCCGTCGTCCCCCCCCGCGCGCGCCCGGCGGGCGAGCATTTTCAGATGGTCCGAATACCCCTTGTCCAGAACCTCCAGCGCAAGCGGGTAATCCTCGGGCGACAGGTGGTCGCCCAGCAAAGTGAGTCCGGTGTACCAGAGCATGTTGTCCCAGTAATAGAAGGGCCCGTGCCAGGAGTGATGGTGCGGCGCGAATCGCTCCATGAAGGCGTGGACGTGGCGGATCATTCGCGAGGACAACGTGTTCCGTTCGTCGGGCGGGAGATCGTTCCACACCCAGTCGAGCGCGGCCAGCCAGCTGATTCGCGTGAACGGATAGTCCAGATGCGCCTCGCGCACCGCGCCCCTGTTTACGTTCGTGATTGTGTCGGCGGCGAGCACCTGATCGTAGAAGTCGACGCTCTTCTGCAGCATCCGCCTGATCTTGGCCAAGCGCTCCTCGTCACGGGTCACCCGGTACACGAAGGCGCTGGCCGCGAGCTGCCGGCCCCAGTCCTGGGTGCCGATCTCCTCCAGGGGCGGCAGGCCCTGCACGATCTCCTGCATTTCCCGGTACTCTGCGTTCGCTTCGC
>CAZOBJ010000099.1:3468-11678 GCA_964577825.1 uncultured Planctomycetales bacterium | reverse complement strand
GCACTGCCGGCTCTCCTGGAGCGGGTGGTCCAGGCGCTGCGACTGGCAGACCCGCCAGGACCTGTGGGGCGGAAACCTGAACAACACCGGTCCCCACCCCATGGACCACGCGGTGATGCTCTTCGGCCCCAAACAACCGAAGGTCTTCGCCCGGATGAAGTCGACGGAGAAGTTCTTCGGCGACGCCGAGGACTTCGCGAGCGTCACCCTGTACGGCGGCCGGTTCGACCCGGTGGTCGAGGTGCTGGTGAGCTCGTGCCTGGCGTACCCGCAGGGCGATCAGCTGAGCGTCAACGGCACCTGCGGGGGGCTCACCGGCGGCAACGCGGGGCTGAAGTGGAAGTACTTCGATCCGGCCAAGGCGCCCGACCACAAGCTGCACAAGGGGTGGTCCATCGACCGCCAGTACGTGAAGGAGAAGCTCCCCTGGAAGGAGAAGACCTGGTCCACCGGAGAGAGCGAGTACAACTTCGACGGCCGCAGCCAGATGTTCTACGACAACGTGCACGAGGTCATTACGGCCAAGGGCAAGCTCCTGGTGACCCCGGCCCAGGTGCGCCGGCAGGTGTACGTGCTCGAGGAGGCCCATCGCCAGAACCCCCTGCCCAAGGGAGCGAAGAAGTGGGCCGCACTCAAGAAGCGCAAGCGGGCCCGCCGGTGAGCCGCTGGGACCTGCATCGAGAAAGGAACGGATCATGATGCGCATGGGGATCGTGGGTGCGGAGAACTCGCACGCGCGGAACATGGCCAAAAACCTGAACGTGGACAAGCACGTGCGCGGGTTCCGCGTGACCCATCTGTGGGGCGAGACGCGCAAGTTCGCGCGGCAGACCGCACAGGTGGGCGAGATTCCGAACATCGTCTCCCGGCCCAAGGACATGCTGGGGCAGGTCGACTGCGTGATGGTCTGCCACCGCGACGGCGGCCCGCACGTGGCCGCGGCGCGGCCGTTCGTGAAGGCGGGGCTGCCCGTGTTCATCGACAAGCCGTTGAGCACCTCCCTGGCGCAGGCGAAGTCGCTCATGCGCCTGCGCAAGGAGACCGGAGCGCCGATCGTGAGCTCGAGCGCCTTGCCCCTACAGCGCTGCGCGCGCGAGACCCGCCAGGAGCTCGGCAAGCTCGGGACCCTCCACTGGCTGCACCTGAGCGGCTCCGGGGACTGGCGCAGCAAGTACGGGGGCATCTTCTTCTACGGCATCCACCAGGCGGACCTGCTCGTCGAGCTCGTGGGCACGGACGCGCGGCACGTGTGGATGACCACGAACCGGGACCGGACCAACATCCTCGTAAACTTCCCCGACGGGCTGACGGCCGTGCTCAGCGTCGTGCCCGGGGCCAGGGGGTGGACCGTCGACGCGCGCGGGGACAAGGGGATGCTCCAGAAGCCGTTCACCATGGATCCGAACTCCCACTTGGTGACCGCGCGGCTCGTGACCCGCATGTTCCGTACGGGCGTCGAGCCCATCGAACAGACGCGGATGCTCGCGCCCGTGGCCCTGCTGGAGGCCGCGCGCAAGTCGCGGGAGCGCGGACGTCGCGTCGCCGTGGGTCGGCTCTGAATCCGCGCATCGGCAGCCTGCGGCCTGCGCGCCGGCCCGCCCGGACCTCGGGCAGGGAGGCCCCATGCCCCTGACCGGTTCGCACGCTGCGCGCATCCCGGTCCGCGCCCTGGCCGTGGGTCTGTTGGCCGCCGGGCTTCTCGCTTTCGCCCTGACAGCGGACGCGTGGCACTACTTGCGATGGGGCGACACGTACGCGGACCTGGTGGCCGGCGACCCCGCGCTCCACGGCGCGGACAAGGCGCGCGACTTCCGAGTGGCGGGCCTGTTCGCGGCCCTCACCACAATCCTGGCCGTAGCGTACGTGCGCCTGTGGCGCAGGTACGCGGGCCCAGAAGGCCCCGAGGCCGCCCGGCCCGTGGTCGAGGCGACCGTGTACGCGCTCGCGCCCGCTGTTTGGTGGCTGGCCACCCGGGCCAGCCTGGACAGCCTGGCCGCCCTGCCCGGCGCCCTGGCCGCGCCCGTGGCCACGACGTGGCTCGCGGCCGCGTTGGCGGCGCCTGCGGCCCGGGAGCTCGACGGGAACCTGCGTGCGCGCCTCGTGCGCCTGGCCGCGCTTGTGCCCCCGGCCGGGTTTTTCGCAGGCCTGGGCGTGGCCACGGTGCTGGTGCGCGCGCTGCCCGCGGCCGGGGACTGGACGCACGTGCTGGGGTTTCTCCCCTGGATCGGCGCGGGCGCGGGGCTCATCGCCGTGGCGGGCGCGTGTACCGGGGTCGCTGGGCGAGCGGGCCGGCGCCTGGAGCACACGCTCCTCGCGGCGCAGACGGGCTGGCCGCTTCTCTTTGCCGTGCTCCTGCCCGCGCCGCTCGTGCTGGACGGGAAGCGCGTGCCCTCGGCGGCCGGTGCGCCGCTGGCCGTGTTGGTGCTGGGCCTGGTGGTGCTTGCGTGGACCGGGATACTTGCGCGGTCCTGGGTCCGCGGGACCGAGGCCGCGACGTCAGTGCGCCCCTGCGGCCGGTTGATCGGCGGCCTGGCGCTCGCGGCCGTGGCCGTGTTCCTGGCCATGCCGGCCGCGCACCCGCCCGCGTTCAATGCCGACCATTTCCATGTGGGCGAGGAGCTGTTGCCCTGGCATCAGCTCGTGGCGTACGGCAAGCTCCCGTATGTGGATTTCATGCCCATCCATGCCGCGCTGGCCTATGTGAAGGGGCTCTTGAACGCGCTCTTCTTCGACGGCACGGCCGCGGGCTTCGGCAGGGCGGTGGACCTGCTTTACGGGGTGCAGGTCCTGGGCCTGGTGCTGGTGCTGCGCCCGCTCGTGGGTGCGCCCCTGGCGCTCCTCTCGAGTCTGTGCGCGCCTGACTTCTGGAACGCGGACCGGGTGTGGATGGTCCCGGTGTTCGTGCTGGTCCTCTTCCATCCGCGGCTGTGGCGGCGCAGGAGCGCGTGGCTTGCTGTCGGCGCGCTCGTGCTCGCCGTGCTCGCGGTGTGGAATCCGCCGGTGGGTCTGCCTGCGGCCGCCGCCATCCTGCCGCTTCTCCTCTGGCGCGCGTGGGCTTGGGCCCGAGAACGGCCGCGGCGCGCGGCCAAGGTGTGCATCGGGTTCGCGGCGATCTTGGCCGCGGTGATGCTCCTCACGCCGATCGGGCAGATGCTTGTCGGCCTGGCCGTGTTCGTGCAGGAGCACGCGGCCACGAACGCGCTGGCGAACGGCATCGCGTATGCACCCGGCCACAGCCTGTATGACCCGAGGTTCCGGATCAGCCCCTTGATCCTTGAGCTCGTGCGGTTCGGGTTCGTGGGCGTGGCCGCGGTCGCGGCCGCGGCGGTGTGGCTCACGGGGCGAGAGAGGCGCGAGGCGGACGCACTTCGGTTGTGGCTGGCCGTGATAGCCTTCCTGCTCTTGGTTCTCATCAGCCCGTATGCCCTGGGCCGGATCGACCCCGGGTCCCTGTCGCGGCCCGGCATGGTCACCTTCGTGGCGCTCGGAGCGCTGCTGCCTGCGGTCCTGTTCGCGGGCCGGGGCAGGCCGAGGGCGAGGATCGTGTGCGTGGCTGCGCTCGCGGCCGGATTCCTGGGCGGGCTCCAGCGTATGGATACCCGCGTGCTGGAGGCGGTGGGGGGCAAGGCGTGCGCGAAGCACGTGCTGCACCTGCAGGCCGTGCGGCTGCGGCCGTGGGAGGGGCAAGCCGGCGTCCCGGGCCGGGGCGAGGTGCGCCTGCTCGCCGATCCGAAGCGCAACCGGCTGTGGGTGCGCGGCGAGGACCTGGACCTGCCGCGCCTCGGACGGCTCTTCATCGAGGCCGAGGAGCTCACCCGGCTCCTGGAGCTGAAGGCCGCGCTTTCGGACCTGCTTGGGGCGGAGGAGACCTATTTCGACCTCACGAACCAGCAGGCGTATTACTTCTACTTGGACCGTCCGGCGCCTGCGCCGTATGCCGCGGCGGAGCCGGTGGCCAATACCGCCACGCAGCGCAGGGTGCTGGCCGCGCTCCAGGCCGATCCCCCGCCCGCGGTGCTGTTCGAAACTTGCGACACGCTTCGCAACTACCGGCTGTACCGATGGTGCGTGCTGCGGTACGTGGCCGAAGAGAGGCAGGGCGTCACGTTCCTCGTCGCGCCCGAGCGAAGCGTCCGGCAAGAGCCGCGCGACGCGCCCGCGCGCCTCGCCCTGCTGGACGAGGCTGCGGGAGTCGCCGACTGTGGCGCCGCGGCCGCGGTGTGGGGACGCAACTGGCCCGCGCTGGCGCGGCTGTTCGTTCCGCAGGCAAAGCTTCCGGGCGCCACGCCGCGGACGATCCAGGGCATGTGGCTCGGTCCGCAGGGCCGGTACGTGGCCACGGACGCGCAGCGGGGCGCACTCGAGTTCGGCCTGGACTCGCTGCATCTGCGCGGGCGAGAGGCGGACTTCCTGGTACTGCGCTTCGCCAAGGCGGATCCGAGCCGCATGCCGCAGGTGCTCCAGCGGCGCCTGGAGGTGACCTGGACGGACGCCTCCGGCCGACAGGGCGGGCCGATCGCCTGCGAGGCGTACGCGCAGACGCTCCTCATCCCCCTGGGGGCGAGCCCGCGGTGGCTGTTGAGCGGCGAGCTCGCCACGCTGCGCATCGAATTCCCCCATGCGCAGGTGTGGGCCGGGACGCGTCTCTTGGAGGCCGAACTCGTTCGACTGCGCAGCGTGGCCGGCCCCGCGGGCGCGGCGCGCGCGGAAGGGATTTCCCCTTGACATGCCGGCCCCTGGGCCGAAGATGGACGCCAAGGGTGCGGTGGGTGCTTGTTCGTCCCCTAAGGAGCGTTGACGAGGCTTCGTGTGCCCGTGCCAAGTCCGGGTCCCCCTGAACATCCGCCCGAAGACGCGTCACCGCAGGGCGAGAATCCAGAGCGGCCGCTGGCAGGCGCGCGCGTGCTCGTGGCCGCCCATACCGATGCAGTGCGTCAACTCCTCTTGAGCACGCTCACCGACCTCGGGGCCACCGTGGCCCAGGCCGCGGACGGCGGCAAGGCCCTGGCCGCCCTGTCCGACGCGTCCGGGGCAGAACCCCAACTCGACGCGGTGCTGGTCGAGCTTGGCATGCCCGAGCCGGGCGGCGTGGAACTCGTGCGCCGCATCCGCGCGCAGGAGGCCCTGCGCTCCTTGCCGGTGGTTGTGCTGAGCACCCAGTCCGATGCCGAGGCCATGGCCGAGTGCCTGCGCCTGGGCGTGAGCGGGTGCATGGCCAAGCCGTTTACCCGAGAACGGGTGCTGGAGACGGTCACGCATGCGCTCTCGGGCAAGCGCATGGCGCCTCCCGAAGGCGAGACGGGCAGGGGGCGCGGGCTCACGTTCGCCGAGGTCATGGCCCTCAAGCAGATCCTCGCCCGGCAGGCCGCGGCCGCGGCGCGCGACCGACCTGCCGGTGCAGGGCAGGCCGTCGAGAACCCGGTCCTCGCCTGCTTCGTGCAGTACCTGGAGGACGTCGTGGCCCGGCGTCAACAGCGGCCGCTGAGCCTGTCCTCGCGCGCGTCGGTGACCGTGCTCGACGTGTCGGAGACCGGGTGCGGGTTCGAGTCCACCTTCCCGATCCCGGAGCAGTCGGTCCTGTTCCTGGACATGGAACAGCTCGCCGCGCGCATCCAGGTGCCACGGGAGCGGCTCTTTCCCATGCGGGTGGCCAACTGCGCGCGCCTGGAGAAGCGCTACCGCATCGGCGCCCAGTTCATCGGGCTCTCGGACAAGGTGAAGCGCAACCTGCGCAGGGCGTGCGTGCCGGCGCCCGGCACGGCCATGCACCAGCCCAACGGCTCGTGGACGGACCGCAGCGAACCCGGTCACGAGCAGGAAGGCCCCCTGCCCGGGCGGACCACGGTGCTGGTGATCGACGACGACCGCGCCGAGCGCATGGTGCTGACGGGCATCCTGGAGCAGGCGGACTTCGACGTGCTCCAGGCGTCCAGTGGCCCGGCGGGCCTGGAGACGCTCGAAGAGAACCCGCACACGAGCCTTGTGGTGGTGGACTGGATGATGCCCGGCATGAGCGGGATCGAGGTGCTGGCCAAGCTCACCGCCCAGGTGGAGCCCCCGCCTGCGCTCGTGCTTACGGGCGGAACCCGGCAGGAGAACGTGCTCCTGGGCCTGAAGGCCGGCGCGGTGGACTGCCAGTCCAAGCCGGTCGAGCGCCGCGAGTTCCTGTTCCGGGTCGAGAACATCCTCAAGCACCAGCGCGACGGGCTGCGCAAGCGCGGGTCCTACCGCCGCAGTGTGGTCTTGCCCGCCGCGATCTCGTTCGTGATCCATGAGCTGCGTGATCGCATCATCGGGCTGCGCAGCTTCTTTCCCATTCCGGAGCGCGCGGTCCTGTTCCTGGAGAGCCGGGCCATGACCGAGCGGCTGGGACTGTCCGCGAACCGGCGGTTTCCCGTGCGCGTGACGAAGAGCGAGCGAGACGGCAACCAGTACCGGATCGGCGGACAGCTGGTGGGCCTGCCCGCAGAGGTGGCCGAGCGGTTGGCGCGGCTGCACGCCTCGCCCGGCTGATGGCACGGGGCTTGCCGAATCCTTCCCCTTGACGCCATGGCCTGGTCGCTTACACTCGGCGCGGGCAGCCGCGCACGAGGGCGCATGGGCTGCGGGAACAGGAAAAGGAGCATGCGTGGCCGTCGAACTCGCCCATCAAGCCTGCATCCATCCCGACTGCGCGTCCACCTACGAGGCGGGCGAGGTGCTCAGCCGCTGCCCGCGCTGCGGGAGCCTGCTGGACGTGCGCTACGATTGGGACCGCGCGCAGGTTCCCGCGCGGCTCCGTGACCTGGGCCGGTTCGACGTCCCGGCGGGGGGGCTCGGCCGCGTGAGCGGGGTGTGGCGGTTCGGGGCTCTGTTGCCCTTCGCCCCGACAGAGGCGCAGGTGACGATCGGCGAGGGCCACACCCAGCTTCGGCCCTGTCCCAAGGTCGCCGAATACACGGGCATCGATCCAACGAACTTGTCCCTGCAGTACGAGGGCCTCAACCCCTCCGGGTCGTTCAAGGACAACGGCATGGCCGCCGCGTTCACCCACGCGCGCCTGGTGGGCGCGAAGAAGGCCGGGTGCGCGAGCACCGGGAACACGAGCGCTTCCATGGCCGCATTCGCGTCCGCGAGCGGTCTGCTCAAGCCCGTCGTGTTCGTGGGCTCGGGCAAGATCGCCTACGGGAAGCTCTCCCAGGCCCTGGAGTTCGGCGCGCGCACCCTGCAGGTGGCCGGCGACTTCGACGACGCCATGGCCCGCATCCAGGAGGTGTGCCGCGAGCGGGGCGTGTACCTGATGAACTCGCTCAACCCGTTCCGCCTGGAGGGCCAGAAGACGATCATGTACCGGGTGCTCGAGGGCCTGGACTGGGAGGTGCCGGACTGGATTGTGGTCCCGGGCGGAAACCTGGGCAACTCGTCCGCGTTCGGCAAGGCCTTCCTGGAGCTCAAGGACCTGGGCCTTATCGACCGGCTGCCGCGCCTGGCGGTCATCAACGCGGCGGGCGCCCCGACGTTGGCCAATCTCGTCAACCGTGAAGGCCTGCGCTGGAACGAGGGCCGGGTGGACATGGACAAGGTGGCCGCCTACTACCGCGGCCTGGACGAGCGCGGCGAGAAGGCGCACACCCTGGCCAGCGCCATCGAGATCAACCGGCCGGTGAACCTCACCAAGTGCCTGCGCGCGCTGGCCGGCCTGAACGGGGTCGTGCGCACCGTGCCCGACCAGGAGATCCTGGACGCCAAGGCCCAGGTGGGCACCGAGGGATTCGGGTGCGAGCCCGCGAGCGCCGCGTCCGTGGCCGGGCTGCGCGCGCTCGTGGCCGAGGGCGTGGTGGACCGGTCCGCGCGCGTGGTGTGCGTGCTCACCGGGCACCCGCTCAAGGACCCGCACGCCACGGTCGGGTATCACGGGTACGACGCGGGCCAGCTGGCCGAGGCCTACGGCGGCTATGGGGTGACCCGGGCCGCGTACCGCAACGCCCCGGTGCCGGTGGACAACGACCTGGGCGCGATCCTGAAGGCGCTCGACGATGCCTGAGCTCAACGTATGGCAGGCGGCGCTCTTGGTGGTGGCCGTGTACACCCTGACGCGGCTGGCGCTGCGGTGGCGCGACCGCCACCGCGACGAGTAGGGAACCGAACGAGGAGATAGCCATGGCGATCCGCATAGCCGTCCACGGCGCGGCGGGCCGCATGGGCCGGCGGCTGTTGGCCCTGTGCGCGGC
>CAZOBJ010000099.1:0-3368 GCA_964577825.1 uncultured Planctomycetales bacterium | reverse complement strand
CACGATCCCGGTGCTGTGGGCGCCGAACATGAGCATGGGCGTGAACCTGCTTCTGCGCGTGGCCGCGCAGGTCGCCCAGGTGCTCGGCGACGCGTACAACGTGGAGATCGTCGACGCCCACCACAACCGCAAGGCCGACGCGCCCAGCGGCACGGCCCTGGCCCTGGCGCGCGTGATCGCCGAGGCCCTGGGGCGCGATCCGGACGCGGACCTCGCGTACGGCCGGCACGGGCGCACCGGCCCCCGCAAGAAGGAAGAGATCGGCGTGCACGCCCTGCGCATGGGCGGGGTGGTGGGCGAGCACACGATCCACTTCGCCAGCGACGCGGAGCGCATCGAGCTTACGCACCGCGTGCAGAACCGCGACGTGTTCGCCGCCGGGGCCTTGCGCGCGGCCAAGTGGGTCCACGACCGCGAACCCGGACTGTACACCATGCAGAACGCCTTGTTCGGAGACTGAGCCGATGCAGACAAGGACCTTGGGTGCCAACGGGCCCGAGCTGACCGAGGTGGGCCTGGGGACCTGGGCCATCGGCGGGCCGTGGACGTACGGCTGGGGTCCGCAGGACGACGAGGACTCGATCCGCGCGATCCGCGCCGCGCTCGAGGCCGGGGTCAATTGGATCGACACCGCGCCCGCGTACGGGCTGGGACACTCCGAGGAGGTCGTGGGCCGCGCGGTGGAGGGGCGCGAGGTGCTGCTGGCCACCAAGTGCGGGATCACCTGGGACGACCGGGGCAACGTGGACCGCGGCAACATCCGCCCCGACAGCCTGCGCCGCGAGATCGACGCGAGCCTGCGGCGGCTGAAGACCGACTGCGTGGACCTGTACCAGATCCACTGGCCCGACCCGCACGGCCGCACCCCGGTCGAGGACGCGTGGCAGGAGCTCGTGCGCATCCGCGACGCGGGCAAGGCGCGCTACATCGGGGTGAGCAACTTCAGCGTGGACGAGCTGCGCTGCTGCCAGGCCATCGCGCCGGTGCAGTCGGTGCAGCCGCCCTACAACCTGCTCCAGCGCGGGGTGGAGGAAGAGCTTTTGCCGTTCTGCCGGGAGCAGGGCATCGGCGTGGTCGCCTACGGGCCCATGCACAACGGGCTGCTGACCGGCAACTTCCACGAAAAGACCCTGGCCCCGGACGACCATCGCCGCGGCAAGCCCGCGTTCGAGGAGCCGCAGCTCTCGCGCAACCTCCGGTTCGTGGAGCGCATCCGGCCCCTGGCCGAGCGCGAGGGCAAGAGCGTGGCAAACCTGGCCGTGGCCTGGGTGCTCAGGCATCCCGCGGTCACGAGCGCCATCGTGGGCGCGCGCAACGAGCGTCAGGCGAAGGACAACGCCCGCGCGGCCGGCTGGCGGCTCACGGAGGCGCAGTTGCAGACAATCTCGGACGCCCTGGCCGCCGAGGACCTGTAGCCCATACGAACGCAGGGGAAGGGACCGGCATGGACGTGACGCTCGCCCAGCGGCTGAAGAAGCTGCCTCCGTATCTGTTCGCGGACCTGCGGCGCAAGATCGCCCAGGCGCGCGCGAACGGGGTGCAGGTCATCAACCTGGGCATCGGCGACCCGGACCGGCCCACCCCGGACCCGGTGGTGGACGAGCTGTGCCGCGCGGTGCGCGACGTATCGGACCCCAACCGCCACCGCTACGGGTGCGACGTGCCGGTGGCCGCATTCCCGCAGGCGGTGCGCGACTTCTACGCGCGCCGGTACGGGGTTGCCCTGTCCGAGGACATGGTGCTGCCGACCATGGGCAGCAAGGACGCCATCGCCAAGCTGGGGCTGGCGCTCCTCGATCCCGGCGACACGGCCCTGATCCCGGTGCCGGGGTACCCGATCTACAACATCGGCCACGTGTTCGCGGGCGCGGCCAGCCACCCGGTGCGGCTTCTTGCGCAGAACGGCTTCCTGCCCGACCTGGAGGCGATTCCGGATGCGGTGGCCCGCCGGGCGAAGCTCTTGTGGCTCAACTACCCGAACAACCCCACCACCGCGACCGCGGACCTCGACTTCTTCCGGCGGGCCGTGGACTTTGCGCGCACACACGAGATTCTCATCTGCCACGACAGCGCGTATGCCGAGAACACGTACGACGGGTACCGGGCCCCGAGCATTCTGCAGGTCGAGGGCGCGGCGGACGTGGCCGTGGAGTTCTTCAGCCTGAGCAAGGCGTTCAACATGACCGGGTGGCGCGTGGGCGCATTGGCGGGCCATCCGGGCGCGCTGCGCGCGGTGGGGCTTGTGAAGGACAACATCGACAACGGCACCCTGCGCGCGGTGCAGTTCGCCGCGGCCAAGGCGCTGTCCGTGGCCGAGGAGGTCACCGGGCAGGTGAACGCCGTGTACCAGCGTCGGCGCGACCGGGTGGTCGACGCCCTGCGCGCGGCCGGGTGGCCCGTGGACCCGCCGCGAGCCACGATCTACGTGTGGGCGCCTGTGCCGGACAAGTACGCGGGTTCGAGCGCCGCGTTCGCGAGCGACCTGCTGGAGCGCGCGGGCGTGGTGGTCACGCCCGGCCTGGGGTACGGCGAGTGGGGCGAGGGCTACTACCGCATCAGCCTCACCTATCCCGACGAGGTGCTCGACGAGGCCTTGGCCCGCATTCGCGACATCGGCGCTTCTTGACCGCGGCCGGAGGCATGGGACCATGCGTACAGGTACGCCCGCCTACATCGGGCTGGGCTCGAACCTCGGCGACCGCGAGGCGCACCTGCGCCGGGCCGTGGAGGCGCTCGCGGCCACCCCGGGCGTGCAGGTCGTGGGCAAAGGCCGGGTGATCGAGACCGCGCCCGTGGGCCCGCCGGGCCAGGGGCCGTATCTCAATAGCGCGGTGGCGGTGCACACCACGCTCGACCCCAGGTCTCTGCGCGACAAATGCCACCAGATCGAGGCGGAGCTGGGCCGCGACCGGTCCGGGCCTAGGTGGGGACCGCGCACCATTGACCTGGACCTGCTCCTGTACGCGGACGCGGTGATCGCCACGGAGGAGCTGACCGTCCCTCATCCGCAGCTTGCAGAGCGCCGCTTCGTGCTCGAACCTTTGGCCGACATCGCCGCGGACGTGGTGCACCCCGGCCTGGGCCGCACGATCGGCGAGCTGTACGCCGCGCGCCTGGCCGAGGACGCAGCCGAGGGCGGCCTGGACGCGCTCGGTGAGCGCTTGCGCGCCAAGCTTGATTGCGTGAAGGTCCGCATCCAGGAGCTCGGGTCCGTGGCGGTGGCCTATTCCGGGGGCACGGACAGCACGTTCCTTGCCTACCTGGCCCACGAGGTCCTGGGCGAGCGGATGCTCGCGGTCATGGCCGCGAGCGCGCTCCAGCCCGGGTTCGAGGCCGCCGTGGCCCAGGAGCTCGCCCGCCGGTACGGC
>CAZOBJ010000098.1:0-11743 GCA_964577825.1 uncultured Planctomycetales bacterium | reverse complement strand
CGACGCGGCCCGAGTACTACCAGCTCGCGTTCAACACCCAGGGCATCCGGTTCGACCAGCACAACGTGGCCGACGATCATGACATGGCGTGGACCCTGGATTGGCAGACCGCCGTGCAGCCCGATGCGGACCGCGCCTTGTGGACCGCCGAGGCGGCGATCCCGTTCCGGGGCCTGGGCCTGGACGGGCCCGGAGAGACCCAGTGGCGCGCGAACTTCCACCGCGTATTTCGCAACGGGAAGGTGGGCCCGTTCTCCTGGTCGCCCGGAGGCGAGAGCTGGCACGACACCCGCGCGTTCGGTCGGCTCGTGTTCGAGTAGCGCGGTCCGATCTCCAGTCCCCGCGTCGATTCCGAGGCAGGGTCTCGCGCAGGACGCCAAGCCGGATGTTGTTTGAAACGCGCGCAGCGCGTTTTGCGGGAGATTGGAATGATGCATCTATCTGTTTTTCCCCGCCTGATTGCCGTTATCTCGTTCATGTCTGCGGGAGCTGCGGCCGGCGTAGCCCAAGAGAATCATGGCATTATTCCCGCGCCCGCGCAGGTCAAAACCGGCAAGGGCCATTTCGCCTTCAATCCTGCCACGCGGATTCTCTACGATCCGGATTTGAAGGGCGGCCGGGACCTGGCGGATCTCTGCCGCGCGGAATTGTCCCGCAGCACCGGCTTTCCGCTTGCCACAGGGACGATATCGGCGTCGGATGACGAGAACGTATTGATGTTCCTTGCCGCGGCTGCTACCGATGAATTGGGGTCGGAAGGCTATACGCTGACGGTGACGCCCCGGAACATCAAAATCACTGCCGCGGCCGCGGCGGGCTGCTTTTACGGATATCAGACCCTGCGGCAACTGCTGCCGGTGCAGGTGTACAGTACCAGCGCGGCACCCGGTGTGGCCTGGCAGGCGCCAGCCGTGACCATTAAAGACCGGCCGCGTTTTGCCTGGCGCGGGTTCATGCTGGATGTGGCCCGGCATTATTTCGACAAAGACACCGTGAAGAAGCTGATTGACGCGCTGGCCCTGCACAAATTCAATATTCTCCATTTGCATCTGACGGATACTAACGCCTGGCGGCTGATGATCGATCACTACCCTGGCCTCACCGGTCCCGAGGTGACCCGGGCGTCCTATTACAAAGGCCCCTACAAGACATTCTTCACCAAGGAGGACATTCGTGACATCGTGGAGTACGCCCGGGTGCGACAGATCTCGGTGATTCCGGAAATTGATATGCCCGGCCACTCGCGCGCCGCGGTCACGGCCTACCCGGAATTTGGCCACGCCGGTGCGCTGAATCCCGGTAAGGCGGAGACGTATGTGTTCCTGAAGAATATCTTAAGCGAAGTCATGGACCTGTTCCCGGCATCGTATATCCATATGGGCGGGGATGAAGCTCGTCTTTCGGAGTCGCTTCTCTCCCTGCCGGAAGTGAAAACACTGATGGAACAACAGGGCTTGCAGACTCTTCAAGACCTGGAAGGCTATTTTGACAAACAAATCACGGATTTTATCGTTGAGAAGGGAAAAACGCCGTGCGGGTGGGAGGAGGCCAGCCGATTCGATTTGGATCCTGCTTTCATCGCTTTCTGGTGGATGGGCAGACATGTGAACCACGCGTTGGACAAGGGCTATCGCGTGGTCGCCTGTCCGTACAAATACTGCTACCTGCACCAGGGCCAGGAACTCGGCGAAGCCGGCCACCCCGGCTATCCCTTGCCGATCGTTAATGACCGGTTGATATACGGCTGGGAACCGACGGCCGACTTTCCGGAAAGCCAGGCGTCGCAGATTCTGGGCGTTCAGGCCTGTTTCTGGACCAGCATTGTTCACTGCTGGGAATACATGAACCTTCCGCGGCTCGCCGCGCTTGCGGAAGTCGCGTGGTCGCCCAAGGGTACGCGGAACGACTACGCGGAGTACGCTCGTCGCGTGGACCGGCAGATCGAACGTTATCAACAGATGGGCCTGTACTTTCGGGAACCGGTCGCCAATATCAAGATCGGCGAATGGTCGCCCGGGGCGGGCAAAACAGAACTGGATCCCCTGGCCCTGGATATCACCCATCATCTCCACGAAGCCCAGACCATCGGTCTGGTCTTTTACCTGCCCGAGGATTCGACACCGGTCGACAAGATCCAGACCGTCGAATTGCTGGAAAACGACCAGGTGATTGCATCCGCGCGCCGGCTTTATTTCTGGAGTTATAAGTCGGAAATGTTTAAGACGCACGTATACACCTTTGACGTTGACGCCTACCGGCCGGGGGCGACGTACCGCGTCCGCGCGACTGCCCGGCCGGGCCGGCGTTTTAAGGCCGTGGTGTACCTGCGTCCTTTCGTCCAGCCGGAAACCTATAGCACGAGCGGGGCGCCCTGGCACTACTGGCCCGCGAGATTGGCCTCCATATTCAATACCCGGACCGACCGACCGTTGCCGGCCGGCGAAAACATGCTCCGCAACTCCAGTTTTGAGGAAGACGAAAGCGCTCCGTATATCGACTACTGGTTCATGTGGTATCCGGACAATGCCGTGCTCGACGATACGGTGGCGAAGCACGGCTTGCGTTCGGTACGCCTCAAGCCTCTCCGGTACGACCGCGACATTACGTACAAGTACGTGACCAACCTGGAAAAAGGCAAGACGTACACGTTGAGTGTCTGGGCCAGGGCGGACAAGCCGGATTCCCTGCTGCTGGCATATATCGGGCCGGAATCGTCGTATCCGCGAGGACTCTGCAAGCGGTTTCGGGTCGGGGCCGATTGGCAGCGCCTGCGCTGGTCGTTTGCGGTTTCGGCGGACATGGACGCAAAGAAGGACCAGTTTCAACTCGGGCTGATGAATCCCGAGTTTTATTATCCCGAGTGGGATACCGGAACCCTGGACAAGGGCCAGCGTTCCACGCGCCGCAAGGAAGGATCCGACCAGATCGTGGTCACTCCGAAGAACGGCGTCATATGGCTGGACGCCGTCCAGCTCGAATTGGGAGAGACATCCACCCCCTACAAACCGGACCCATACGACTCGGAAAACGAGTAAAGGGGAATGGACCATGACGGCGTTTCCCAAGTCGGGCAATCGATGCGTTCTGGTCGCCGTGGGGGTCTGGACGGCCCCGGACAGACCGAGTGGCGCGCGAACTTCCATCGCGTGATCCGCAACCAGAAGGTAGGGCCCCTCTCCTGGTCGCCCGGAGGCGAAAGCTGGCACGACACCCGCGCGTTCGGCCGGCTCGTGTTCGAGTAGCGCTCTTCGATCTCCAATCCTTGCTTCGCCGCCGAGGCAGGGCTCCGCAAGAGACGCCCAAGCCGGGCCGCAGGAATCGGGCGCCAGGGCTTGTCCTCTGCGACAAGCGCCATTGACGCCGCCCATGAAATCCGTTAGGACGGGTCGCGCAAGGTGGACGTTGCGCGCGGTCCGGATGGCGCCGGAATCGAGTAGGGTGCGAGAGAGAATGCGTACCGCACACATCCAGACCGTCCGCACACACGGACGTACGGGACAAACCCTGCACACCAGAAGCGAGGGGGACATCTTTCAAGATTGGCGAGCGGGCGCGTGCCCGTCGTCACATCGCATATAGGAAGCCCGCCTGTTGAAAAGGGACCCGTCATGAGGAAGCGTGTAGCCGTTGCCTGGTGTGCCGCAGCACTGTTCGTCCTGTGCCTGACCGTGGGGTTCGCCGTGCCCGCACTGGGCGCGCAGGACGCGGACCTGCCCGAGCTCGCGGTCGCGGCCGTGGACCGGGCGCCGGTCATCGACGGCCGGCTGGACGACGCCTGCTGGCAACGCCCGCCGGACATCCGGCAGTTCCTCCAGGTCGGCGGCAAGGGCGCGCCCGCCGAGGCGCCCACCCAGGTGTGGGTGGGCCGCGACAGGGGGTGGCTCTTCCTGGCCTTTGCGTGCACGGACCCGAACGTGGAGGCCATCGACCCCGCAGACGTGTCCCGCGACGGACCCGTGCACCGCGACGAGTCGGTCGAGATCTTCGTGAGCCCGGGCACCGACGGGAAGACGTACCAGCACTTCATGCTCTCTGTGGGCAACGTGCAGTCCGACAACCGCGGCGACATCGAGCGGGGCGACCGGCACATCCCCTGGGACGCCCACTGGCGCTCGGCCACGGCCGGCCAGCCGGACCAAGGCCGCTGGGTGGCCGAGGTGGCCATTCCGCTCTTCTATTTCACCTCCGAGGCGGGGCGCGGCCGCTGGCGGTTCAACGTGTGCCGCAGCAAGTGGCACGACGGCCAGGAGGCCGGCAGCTGGGCGTTGCTCAGCGCCTCGTACCACGATTCCGCCCGGTTCGGCGTGCTCACGGGCCTGGCGGGCCTGGAGCCCGCGCCGGTGTTCGCGCCGGTCATCGCCGAGGCGCGGATCGGCAACATGACCGACCTGCCCGAACGCGAGTACGAGGTGGTCGCCGAGATCAAGAACCACGGCGCCGCGCCGGGCACGGTGGCAATGAGCGCGGCGGACGTGACCGACTCGACCGCGCGCTGGGTGGACCCGAACCCGGTCCGGCTCGCGGCCGAGCACCAGACCACGGCCAAGGCCTGGATCGAATTCGAGGAATACCAGCCCCGGTCTTCGCGCGCGCGCATCGTGCTGCGCGACGATCTGGGCGCGTGGCGGTTCACGCGGCGCATCTCGTGGGAGCGTGCGCAGGAGCCCTTTGCCGCGCGCATGGACCGATCCTACTACACGGACGAAGACGCGTACTTCCTGGTCTATCATTCTCCGCTATCGGCGAACGTACTGGAGCAGTGCCGCGTGCGCGTGACCGGGGACGCTCTCGCCGAGGAGGTCGTGGTCTCCCCGGTTCTCCCCTCCGGGCGCATCCGTCTGCCCCTCGTGCTCGGCGAGCCCGGGTCCTGGACCGTGACCGCGGCACTCGAGCTTGCCGACGGCAAGGAGCTCAAGGCGGTACCCTGCGAGGTCGTCCGGCGCGCGCCCAAGGCCGCGGGCACCACGGTCAAGATCGACCGATGGCGGCGGTGCGTGCTCCTGGACGGCGAGCCCGTGTTCCCCTACGGCTTCTACCGGGCCCCGCCCGAGAACTACGAGCTCATGTCCGGGATCGGGGCCACGAGCGCGGTCGTGTGGCGGCCCCGTTCGCCGGAGGACCTGCGCGCGGCCCTGGACACGGCGCACGAGCACGGCATGAAGCTCTTCACCTCGCCCGTTGCGCACGCCACGTGGAAGTACGGCGGCAACCGCACCGAGGTGCGCCTGGCCGCCATGCGTGAGGTCATGGACACGAACCTGGCCGAGCTCCTTCAGCCCGTGGCCGACCACCCGGGGCTGTTGGCGTACCACATCTGGGACGAGCCCTTCCGCACCGAAGAGGTGCGCGACGGGCTCAAGGCCATGCACGACGCGCTGCACGAGCTGGACGGCTACCATCCGGTGAGCACCGGCGACTACATCATCCTGGAGAAGGACCCGGTGTGGCTGGACATCATCGACGTGGCCTTCCCCCACCACTACTGGCTGCCCACGGGCGTGGAGAAGCGCGTGGACCGCAGGTACCTGGCCCGGCTGCGCGAGATCCGCAACGCCAGCCGCGAGCTCATGAAGCCGGTGTGGTTCGGCATGGTCAACGAGTTCCATTCCAAGACCCGGCGCATGATGACGCCCCGCGAGCGACGGCTAAACGCGTATCTCACGCTGATCCATGAAATCACGGGGCTCTATTTCTTCGCCTGGCCGACCGTGCACGAGCAGACCCACGGGGCCATCGCCGACATCCGCGGCGAGATCGACGTGCTCAAGCCCGCGCTCTTCTCCCGCACGCCGGCGCAGACCTTCACCCTGGAGAACGCCGACGAGGACGCGGTCCTGGCGCTTCTGAAGCCGCACCCGGAGGGCGGGGGCGTTCTCCTCGTGGCCAATACGCTCAAGACCCCGGTCGACCTGACCGTGTCCGTGGATGGCCTGCCGGCCGAGGCGCGGGTGTCGCGTCTCTTCGGCTCGGTGTCGCCCCAGAGGACGCAGGACGGCGCATGGATCGACCGGCTCGACGCGTACGCCGTGCGCGCCTACAGGCTCTCGGCCCTGCCCGCGGCGGAGGCGGGCCGGCCGCTCGCCATCCGCGCCGCGGTCACCAACCGCGACGAGATGCTCGCCGGTCTGGAGTCGCGCACCGGCGCACAGAACCCGGTGCCCAACCCCGGGTTCGAGCAGGAGGGCGGGTGGTCAGGCATCGAAGGGAATCCGTCCGTGACGCTCGACACCGACTTCGTGCGCTCCGGCGCGCGCGCCCTGCGCCTCGAGCGGACGGACGCGTCCGCGGCCGGTGACCGGGTCCTCAGCGAGCCCTTCGTGCTCAAGCCCAACACCCGCTACCGGATCGGCGCATGGTTCTTCGGCCGCATCGAGAGCGGGCCGAAGAAGTGGGGCGGGCCGAACCTCTCGGTAGCGAGCGAAACCGTGGAGGGGTACCGCCTGAACCTGCAGACGCATGTCGAGCACCTCCAGGGCCGGTGGCACCACCGGTCGGGCCACCTGGACGTGGGGCCCGAGCCGGAGCGGATCCGGCTGCGCATCATGGCGGGGACGGGCAAGTACAGCGGCACCGCATGGGTGGACGACGTATACGTGGAGGAGCTGGGCCTCGAGCGCTCGCGGAACCTGATGCCCAACTCCGGGTTCGAGTACGCCACGCTGCCGGGGTATCCGGACCGATGGAGCGCCGGCCCGTTGACCCAGTACCTGACGCCCGAGACGCTCACGCCCAACCCCGACGCCCTGGTCCTCCAGGACAAGGAGGTCAAGTACGAGGGCGAGAGCAGCCTGCGGCTGCGCGGATACAACTGGTTCCACAGCCAGCCCACGCGCGCCAACAACGGCGTGCGCCTGGACGGGGACACGGACTACGTGTTCAGCTGCTACATGAAGGCCGACCGGGAGGACTACGAGGTCCGCCTGCAAGTCGTGGACGGCGAGCGCCACCACGTGCACGTGGGCACCACGTGGGAGCGGTACCACATCCCGGTGCACACGCCCAAGGGCAGCGTACACCTGCACGTCACCGGCGTCACCCTCGGGTCCATGCGCTACGACGGTCCGGCCGAGGACCTGCCCGTGTTGTGGATCGACGCGGTGCAGTTCGAGAAGGGCGCCGAGCCCACCGAGTACGTGCCCGACGCCTACAACCTGTCCGACCCGTCGTGGATGAGCCTGGAGTAGGCGTTCACGCGCACACGGAAACGGGGCCTCTCGCGAGCGTGAGGGAACGCCGTGGGAGGCGCCCGCCTTTCGGGCGCCCGATCGTTCGCGGCCCAAAGCACACGTCGGCTCGAGGCCCGCTCGGTGGGCAAGGAGATGCGCCATGCCCGGTGACCAGGCGTTCGTGCGCGCAACGGACTCCGGATTCGCGGTCGGGAACGGGGCGCTCGTGCGCGCGGTGCGCGCGACGCCCGGCCGCCAGGGGTGCGTGACGCGCGCCGTGGAGAATCGGCTGACCGGCACGCGCCTCGCGGTCGCGGGCCCGGAGTGCGTCGTGCGCCTGGACCGTGCCGGGGCCCCGGTCACCGCGGCCGCATGCACGGTCCGCGACGTGCGCGCCGAACGCCGCAAGCGCGCGGGCGCCGCGCTCGTCGTGGACCTCGTGCACCCGGCCACCGACCTGCGCCTCACGATCCGGTACGAGGCCCGGCCCGGGACCTGGTGGCTGCGCAAGCGGCTCGTGCTGCACGCGGGCGATCGGCTCGTGCGCCAGGTCGCCGTGGACGCCCTGGACCTGCGCGGCGGCCACCGTGCGCGGTTCGGCGGGTTCGGCCAGCCCCTCTTCCTCGACGACGAGTTCTTCCTCGGGCTCGAGTATCCCGCGGGCACGAATCGTGCGGCTCGCGGCGCGCAGCAGGTGCGGCTCGTCCACTTTCCGGGGCGCGCGGGGCGGGTCGAGGCCAAGAGCGCGGTCCTGGGCGTGGCCTCGAACGCGGTCAACGACCGGGTGCGCGACCGGTTCCTGGGGTACGTGGACCGCCACCGCGCGCAGCGGCCGACCGCGCGCCAGCGCCAGTACTCCGGGCCGGTCGACGACCGGACGCTTCGGATCGTGGGGCGCACCTTCCGCGACCGGGGACTGCCCGTCCACGGCATCTACCTGCACGGCGACCAGAACGTGTTTCGGGAGCGGGGGCTCATGGACCTCCAGCCCCGGGACAAGCAGTTCGCCCGCGACCTGTCGCGCGGCAAGCTGGAGGGGCCGCTCACCCTCGACGCGCTGCGGCGCAAGGCGGCGCGCCTCTTGGGTGGGGGGCTCGGGTTTCACCTGAACACCGGCGGCGGACGGCACAGCGCGGACCACGCGTACTCGCGCGAGCGATTCGACATGATCAGCCCGGACTACTACTGCATGGCCGACCGCCGCGTGCAGGAGAAGATGCGCGCGAACCTCGTCAAGCTCATCGAACGGTACGACGCGCAATTCTTCAGCTTCGACTGGCTGTGGTGGACCACGGCCTGGGAATGCCCGCACGCCGGGCACCGCGGCCACATCCGCGGCGCCCGGTACGGTCGCGAGGCGATCACCGACGCGTTCATCGACCTGGCCCGCGCGCTGCGGCGCGCCAAGCCCACGATCGTGCTCGAGGACCTGGAGGTCGAGCTCTCGCCCTGGTGGCTGTGGTGGGTCGACGCCCTGTGGACCTATGCGGGCGAGGGCACGAAGCTCAGCCACGAGCTCGTGGACGGCAGCCTGCGCGACTGGCTGCGCAAGACCACCGTGTACCCCATGAACGGACTGTGGTACGCGGTGAACCCGCCGCACGGCTGGGGCCCGATCCCCAGGCCCGACCCGTGCCGCGACGGCGAGGAGGCGGTCGCGCGCTGGCGGACCCGGTACCAGGGCCTCACCCCCGAGCCGGGCGAGAAGCCCCTGCGCGAGTTCGCCGACGACCTGATCCTCCACTACCTGCGCGGCAGTCCCATCGACGAGATCTACTACCGCATCCCGGACCTCACCCACGACGAGCGGCGCGTGTACGCCCAGGTCATGGCCTGGGCGCGCGACCGCGAGCGCGTCCAACTCGCGGACGCGGTCTATGTCCTGGGCGATCCGAAGAAGCGACAGGTCTACGGTCTCGTGCACATGCTCGACACGAACCGCGGGCTCCTGGGTCTGTACAACCCCTGCCCGTGGCGAGACGCGACCGTGACCCTGCGCCTGGACGAGGCCGCGCGCTTGCGCAAGCACGGCCCGCCCGTCACGCTCGACGCGGTGTATCCCTGGCGCGCGCGCATCGGCGACGGGCTTCGCTGGGGCGATCGCGTGCGCGCGACCGTGCCCGGCGGATCGCTTGTCGTGTTCGAGACCCGGCCCGCGCGCCGCGCACGCCGGGGTCCGCCCGCGACCGTACGCGCCGCGCACGTGCTGCCCGCGGACGCGCTGCGGGTGGCCAACCTGCGCGTGCGCACGACCGGCAAGCGCACGCGCCGGGTGCGCCTCGCCTTCGACCTCGGCCTGGAGGAGAACGAACGCGCGCAGCTTGTCGTGCTGGCCGAGACCGACTTCGACGAGGAAACAATCCTCACAACCGACCGGCTCCGCCGCCGCTACCGCACCCTCTACGAAGAGACGCTTCACAAGGCCACCGTGGGCCGCGGCCGGCGCGAGAACGCGCAGCGCCGGGCCGAGTCGCGGCTTGCTGCCCAGCACGCAATCCTCGCGGACCTCGTGGTCGGCCGGCCCACGTGCGCTGCCACGCGCGACGGGCGGCCCGTGGACCTGGACGCGGCCTCGAACGCGCGGCACAAGCTCATCCGCTGCGCGCGCCACCCGGTGCGCACGGCGGCCGTGCGCGCGTTCAGCCGGTTCCGCAGCACTGCGCCGCTTCTTCCGGGCCGGTACGCGGTGGAGGCGACCCTGCCGCACCCGGCGACCGTGCTCCACGCCTGGCTCAAGCGCACGTGCGTGCTTGCGGACGCGGCCGCCGCCGAGCATGCACACGACACCGGGCATGCGGCCGCACCCGCCGCTGCGAGCGGCGCACGTGCACAGCTCCCCACGGACTTCCATCACCGCCCGCGCGCATGCGTGCTGCTCGTGGGGTGAGAGCGGGGGCGAAGGAAGGAGCCCCTACGCGGCCCGCACGCCGGGCTCTCTGTCAGCCCCGCACGGCAAGCCGCCTTGCATCAATGTCCTTCAAGAAGCGTTTGACCCGACCTCTACCCGGGAGTAGAGTTCAAGTCACAGGAGGGCTCGACGAACGAGAGGCGGCCTCCAAAAGCAGCCCGTGACACCGGTGAAGTCTGTGTGGCGCATACTGCAGTGGTTTCTCGTTGCATGGGGACTCGCGTGTCTCTTCGCCGCCGTCGCCCTCGGCGGCTTTGTCCTATACTGCGTCGGCATGCGCAACGTTGCGAGGGTCGATTCTGCCGACAAGGAGGACGTAGCCTTCGTCCTCACCTCGTGTGCGCTGGGCCATCGGCAAATCAAGGACGTGGTGCACAGCTACCAGTCCGCTCGCTCGCTCACGGGCGACCACCTTGACGCATACGCAGTCAGGGTCTCACGCCTTGACCCGGCCGACTTGACTGGGGGCCTGACTGAGGAGATGTTTGAGTCCGGATGGTTCCGATGCGACCAGGTGGACGGTGTGCTGAGAGATGCGATCGACTTCGCTATCGCCTTTTCTCACAGGAACGCCATCTCCTGGTTCCCGCGCGAAGAGGAACTCCGGTCGGACGAGATGTATGTCTACCCGGTGAGCATCCATTGCAGGGGCACCCGTCCAAGAGCCGTAGTGCTTGCCTTTCTGCGGCCGAGAGACAAGATGATCTACTACATGAGCGCCAAGGTGTGAAGGCAGCGAGATCAGCGGATCAGCGTCTGCACCCTCGGCCAGCGCCCGCTCCTACCCCAAGGCACGACGCACACACAAGGAGCACTCGGATGCGAGACAATCGCCGGCTGGTGCTCGCGATCCTGGCCGCTGGGCTCGGGGCTGCGCTCCTCGTGGCGGGTGCGACCGCGTGGCTGCGCCACCGAGACCGCCAAGGGGTGGCTGTGGCGCGCGAATGGGCGCGCCTCGCACAGCTGCCGGCCTCAGCCGCGAATCTCACGGTGCGCCGCGCGGGCGGCATGTTCGCGCGCGAGTTCGTCGTCACCTTCAACGCGCCCCTGCTCGACATCAACGCCTGGCTCGCCCGGTCGCCGGGCACGCGCGGGCGCACGCCCCGGATCGAGGACGGCACAGAGACCTACCGCATCCGGCCCGCACGCGGCGCGCAGTTCGCCGAGGTCGTTGTGCATCGTCCGTCCCGCGCGGTGCGCATCCGCGTGTACTGGAGCTAGCCTCTCGCGCACGACCACGGCCCGCCGCGTCGCGGACATTCCCGCCCCGTGTGCGGCTCACGGAGCCGCTCCCCTTTCCGAAAACCCTTGACGCCTTGCCGGCCCTGGTATTGACTCCTGGCAGCGCGCGCATGGTGCGCGCGTGGACCTGCCCCACAAGATAGATCCACACAGGAGACCTCATGCCCCCGGACGAGCCCACCAAGCTGCTGGTCTTGTGGACGAGCGGCGACCGCGAGGTCGCGCTGCACATGGTCCTCATGTACACGGGCAACGCGGCCCGCTGGGAGAGCCGCGGCCGTTACGACTCGGGCGCCGAAACCGTGGCCCTCGATGCGCCCGCCTTCGCCGTGCACCTGCGACTTCGATTCGGATAGGGAGTCCTGAACCGCCTCCCCAAGGACCCTGTCATGTCAAGCAATGCCTCCAACCCTTGGTGCGAAGACCG
>CAZOBJ010000097.1:0-11761 GCA_964577825.1 uncultured Planctomycetales bacterium | reverse complement strand
GCGAAGCGAACGCAGAGTACCGGGAAATGCAGGAGATCGTGCAGGGCCTGCCGCCTCTGGAGGAGATCGGCGTCCAGGACTGGGCCGAGCACCTGTCGGCCAGTGCATTCGTGTACCGGATGACCCGCGACCCGGCGCTCCTGGCCAAGGTCGCGCGGATGCTGGACAAGAGCCTCGAGTTCTACAACCAGGCGGTCGCCGACACGCCCGGCACCGACATGCACTCAGGCGCGGTACGCAAGGCGGGCCTGGATTATGCCTATACCCGAATCAGCTGGCTGGCCGCATTTGACTGGGTGTACAACGACCTCCCGGCGCGAGACCGGGAGGGTTTGCGTTCTCGTATGATTCTGCACGTGCATGCGTTTCTGGAGCGGTTTGGTCCGGATTTCGGCATGCATAGCGTTCCTTATCTTGGCCAAGCCCGTGGAAGCTGGCGCGGCTCGTTCTATACCTGGGACAATATGCTGTGGTACGCGGGCTTGACTTTGGTGGGTGAGGAAGCTTCCGGTGAAGAATATCAGCTTGCACTGGAGATTCTCAAACGGGGGTACGAGGACCACTGCAAGATGTTTACGATTCGAACCTTGGCGCGCGGGGACGACGGGGACTTCCAGTACCCGCGCGTCGAGTATGCGCTTCCCGCCACGGCCCATGCCGAGTGGAAGTTCTTTCACTCCTGGCGCGCGGCCATCTCCGAGGAGATCCCCCGGCCATGGTTCGCCCCGGCCGCGCTGTACGCCAACGCGGTCTTCTGGAACTTGCTGCCCGGCCTGCGGCACTACGGTCTGGAGAATTCTTGGCACAAGGGCAACCACCTCAGCCCAAATGGGTACAAGGAGTTCGAGCGCGAAGTCATGGGTGGGTATCTGGCCCAGCACATCTACTTCTTCCGCGACTCGCATCCGGACATGACGAACCTCTCACGCGCGCTGTGGAAGCGGACCGGGTTCGAACGCGGCGGCAAATATGGATATGTCCCGATTTGGAACGCGATCTGGTCACCGGCTGAAGAGGACCCGCAGGCCCCTCTGCCCGAGAACCTGCCCCTGGCCCGGCATTTTGAGGAATCGAATATCCTGTTCCTGCGCTCCGGCAGCACGGAGACGGACACCTATGCCCTGTTCAACATCGGCGGCGGGCCGGTCGCTTCGGTGCAGCGCGACGCAACGCAGTTCACCATCTACAAGCAGGGGTTCCTGGCGCTCGACACCGGCACGCGCGGCTCGCAACCTCACGAAGCCGAGTACACGAAGTCAACCTTTGCTCATAACTGCGTGCTCATCGGCGGCGGCGGCCAGTCGCAGGGGCACAAGGGCCACGAGAGTCTGGCGCGCGCCTTCGAGACGTCGGAGTATTTCGCGTACGCGGCGAGCGAAGCCACGGAGCTCTATCCGGAGGACAAGTGCACACAGATGGTGCGCCAGTTCCTGTTCCTGGCGCCGGACCATTTCGTGGTCTTCGACCGAGTGGCCTCGCCCGAAGCGCAGTTGGAGAAGAAGTGGCTTCTGCATACAGCGAATGAACCGGTGGTCTCGGGCAAGGAGTTCCGTGCCGACCAGGGTGAGGGGCGCATCTTCTGCCGCACGCTTCTTCCCACGGGCGCAGAGCTCGCGGCCATCGGCGGTCCGGGCAAGGAATTCTGGGCCAAGGGCCGCAACTGGCCCCTGAACGAGGCCTGGTGGGAGAACTTCGGAAGCGCCTTGGGACGCAGAGTGCCGGACACCATGGGCCGGTGGCGCGTGGAGGTGAAGCCCGGCGCTCCGCGCGAGCAGGACTACTTCCTGCACCTCATCCAGGCCGCGGACCAGTCCGTGGAGAGCATGCTCGAGAGCTCCGCGCGCGAGACCGGAGACCGCATCGAGCTGACCTTCTCCGTGGGCGCGCGCGCGTACACGATCACGCTCAACAAAACGGGTGAAGTCGGCGGCCACATCCGCGTCGAAGAAGAGGGCGAGATGCTCGTCGACCGGCCGCTCACGCAAGAGATCATGCCGCAGGCGGGGCTGGCGCTTGTGGAGTAGGTGGCCACGCAGGCCGTGTCGACGCCCATGCGGCGCAGCCAATGCGCATGACGGCTGCCATGCCGATCAACGCGGATATGATGCTTCGGCCAGGAGCGTCTTGACGGCGCCCAGAACAGGCAGGATCAGGCGGAGCAAGTGCGCGCAATCCCAGACCCGTTCGAAAAGAAGGCAACGGGATGCAGGGGACAAGGCGACTGCTCGCTATTGTGCTGTTGTGGTTGGCCACGGCAGGGGGTGCCGCAGGCATGGATATCGCGGACAAGGGCAAGGCGTTCTGCGGCATGCGGACCGATCCGGCGGATCGAGGCTCTGAGATCGTGTCTTTCGCAGCAGGCGAATTGCGTGCCCATGTTGCGCGCATCACGGGCGCGGCCCTGGAGCTGACCGAGGCCTCGGAAGCTCCCGCCATCGAGCTGGCGCTCACGCCCGAGCCCCGCGCGGCCGGCGCGGCGTTCGACGGCGACGACGGATACGTGGTGGCCGCCGAGGGAAACACCAGCAGGATCCAGAGGCGCACCGAGCGCGGCGTCGTATGGCGGCCTTTTTCGAAGACCTGGGCGAGATTCCGTTCGGGTACCAGCAGCGCACGGGCTTCTGGGATTTTCGCCCGCTCGCGTACAGCTTCGACGAGCCGCGCATCGAGCGGCCTGCCGATCGACTGCACCAGGCGCTGGACGCGGCCCGGGACGAGCCCTATCGGGCGCGCGTGACCAAAATCCGAGAGCGTTTCGAGACCGTAGCCGCGTGGGCCAGGCTGGCCAGGGCGTCCCGGGAGGTGCAAGAGACTCTGGCTCTGCCCGAGGAGGAGCGCAAGCCCGAGGAGCAGGCCAAGGCGCTCCAGCGCCTCAAGGGGCCCGCCCTGCCCTGCTGTCTGCATCTGGCCGCGCGCAAGGATCCGTCCGCGCAGAAACCCGCCGGCCGCTACCGAAGGCGTCGCCAATCCGACTTGTGGGAACCCTTCGGCGAGGAACCCGCGGCCGAGTCCGACAACTGGTGCGCAGGATCGATTGCACGAAGTTCTGAGATTGCGCTCCCATCGATCGGGTGTCGTCGTCGAGCCAGGCTGTCTTCTGCTGCGCGAAACCTGGGATCCATCCTTCTTTGACAAGAACGATTTGAAGCGCACATGGCCACGCGTGCTGAGGCTTCGCGCCTTGCCTGTGCTTCCCGGGCGCTGCGGTCAGCCTTCGTGCTCGGGCGCCCGTACAGACCCGGGCTCTCGGGGAGCCTCGGACTGCGTGGAAGGCGGCACGCGTGCGCCCCGGTCGCCGGCGCACCGGTACCACCGGGCCAGGCGCGCGGGCGAGACGCCGAGCGCGTACCCGGCAAGCACGAGTTGGTTCGTCCAGGTCGTGCGCCACACCCCAAGTCGTGTCCATCGGTCGGCCGCGGTGGCGACCGCGCTGCGGGCCGTGCGCACGCGTCCGAGTCGGCGCGCGCGTCGCACCAGATCCAGGTCCTCGAGCAGGGGCCAGTCGCGGTATCCGCCCAGGTCCTCGAACACAGTCCTGCGCAGGAACAACGCCTGGTCGCCGTAGGGCAGGCCCCACCACCGCGCGCGCAGGTCCACGAGCCACTCCACCGCGCGCAGGGCTCTGCCTGGGTTGTCGATGCCCAGGCGAAACGCGCCCAGGCTCACGTCCGAGTCGCCCAGGATGTCCTCGACCGCCGTACGCCACCCCGCAGGCAGGCGCGTGTCCGCGTGCAGGAACACGAGGTACGCGCCCGCGGCCACCGCCGCGCCCGCGTTCATCTGGCGGCCGCGCCCCGGCCCACAGGGCACGACCAGGGCGCCCGCGCGGTTAGCGCGGGCCGGGGTCTGTTCGTCGCCTGCGCCGTGGACAACCACGGCCTCCACGTCTTCGCACGGCTCGACGCTCGCGAGGCACGCCTCCACGCGCGCGGGCTCCTCCAGGGCCGGGATCACAACGGAGAGGCGCGGCGCGGCGGGGGCGGGGTGCCTCTGGGCGGCGTGCCAGACCGGCAGGTCCGCGGGCCGGTCGATGTCGGCCAAGGGCGGGAGCAGCGCCACACGCAGGCCCGCGGTGCGCGCGCGCCTGCGCGTTTCCTCGAACACGTCCTCCGTGCCCCAGGGCATGCGAGAGAAGAGCGCCTCGTGGGGCTTGTTCATGCCGATAAGGTAATATCCGCCGTCCGTGGCCGGGCCCAGCACCAGGTCGCAGAAGGCCAGGCTTCGGAAGGCCTGCGAAAGCAGCGAGGCCGTCACGCCCGGGCAGTCCGAGCCCGTCACGATCACGCGCCGAGCGCCACCGGCAAAGGACGCAGTGGTCGCCGCGCGCAGGCGCACGCCCAGGTCGCCCGTGGACTGCCGTCGGTACGCGAGGTCCGTGCCCAGCCAGTCGCGAAAGCGCGCCGCGCTGTGCCCGGCGAAGTACACGTGCGGCTCTGCACCACGCTCGTCGCGGCACGCACGCAGACCCGCGAGGGCGTGTTCGGTGAGCCGGCGGTGCAGGTTCGCCGCACCCTCCGGGCCCAGCGCTGGGGCGAGGCGCGTCTTGGCTTTGCCCGGCTCGGGCCAGCGGGTGAACAGGATCGCGTTCTCGGTCACGTGCGCGCCTTGATCAGTCAGCCGTCAGGAGCCCGCCGCGCGGCCCACGGTTCGCGCGGGTCGCGCCTCGGGCTTGTTGACCGTCCACAAGGGGCACTGCTGGCGGATGCACTCCTGGTTCAAGGAGAACTGATCGCACGAGAGCGGCGCGTCGGCGGACAGGTGCACGCCCAGCACCCGGTCCGAGACTTCCGCCGCCTTGCGCAGGGCGATCCAGCAGTCGCGCTGGCAGCAGCGCGGCGCCTCGAGCGCGGCGATGTCCGCCAGGGCCTCGGCCACGGCCTGTTGCAGGATCTGGCGCTCGCGCGCCTTGTACGGGGTGGCGCCCAGAAGCACCGAGAAGCCCGTACCCATACCGGCGGCCGCACCGCACACGCCCAGGAACGCGCAGGCCCCGCCCGCAATGGAGGCGCCGCGCTGGAGCGCGCTGTCGAACTCCGCCTCGCCCGCGCGACCCCCGCTGTTGCGGAAAGCGATCACGACAATCCCCGGCACCAGCATGTGGTGCTCCGGACCATGCACCGGCAGGCTCGCCTCGCGGCGGATGCGCTTGAGCAAGGCTACCGTGTCGCGCTCCGTGGCGGCCAGGAGCAGCTCGCGCATCCGCTGGGCCGCGTCCGCACCGTGGCACGCGTCGCACACGAAGTGCCCCTCGGCGCACACGGCGTTGGCCATCTTCTCTTCGCCGCAATAGTGGCATCGCTGTGCGCGCTCGCGTTCGAGATACGTGAGCCTGGCACCGCACACCATGCAGTCCGTGCGGCTGCGCGGGTGCGCGGGGGCGGGCGGTGCGGCGCTCTGTGGATTCGCGCCGAAGCAGGCGCAGGTCATCTGCTGCTCGACGTTCGTGACGTTGCCGCGGTCGTCGAGCACGAATACCTGGTCCCCGAGCGGGCGCTCCGGTTGCCAGGGCAGCCGGCCCACCTGGCCGCGCTCGATGAGCGCCCCCTCGTCGGTCACGACCGCCTTGAACGGTCCTCGGTACACGACCGGGGATGCGTCCGTGGTGGGCCTGCAGGCGGAATACGTGATGGAGTAGAACTGGTGGCCGCGCACCCGCCGATAGGGGAATCGCTTGAGCAGGGTGGCCTGACCGAACCCCACGTCCGCGAGCAGGTCGAAGAGACGATCCACGCGAAACGCGCCGCCCAGGCACTCGCCGCGCAGTTTCTGGTTGTACTGAATCTCGAGAGGGATCTCTTCCTGGCTGGCCACGTCCGAGATTACGAACCGCCCCCCGGGCCTGAGCACGCGATGGATCTCCGAGAACGCCTTGCGCTTGTGCGGGGACAGGTTGATGACGCAGTTGCTGATCACCACGTCGGCGCTCGCCTCCGGCAGAGGCAGGTCCTCCAGCAGGCCCTTGCGGAACGTCACATTGGCGTAGCCGAGATGGTCGGCCACCGCGTCCGCGGCACCACGGGCCCGGTCCAGCATGGTGGGCAGCATGTCCACGCCGACTACGCGGCCCGACGCACCGACCTTGGCTGCCGCGAGGAAGCACTCCATCCCCGCCCCGCAGCCCAGGTCCACGACCGTCTCGCCGGGGGTGATGTCCGCGTCGGCTACCGGGCTGCCGCATCCGTAGCTGCGCACGCGCGCGCCTTCGGGGATGAAGGAGACGTCTTCCTGCGCGTACTGCACGGGATTGAGGATCTCCTCGTTGGCCTGTGCGGCGGCGGCCCGGTAGAAGTCGCCCACCAGCGAGTGGCCGTCCTTGCCGGGCAGGGAGAGCACGCAGTTCGAATGGGTGAACCGCACGCCCGAGCCGTCTTCCCCGCATTCGTGCAGGTACTCGCCCATGCGCAGACGCAAGCCGGACCCCGGACCGGCCTGGAAGCGCGCGGCGTCCCGCGCGATCAGCCACAGGGCGATGCGGTTGTAGAGCTCCACGTACGGGTCGTGGCCCACGAACGCGCCGGCCGTGGTGAAGCTGTGATCCACGTCGCCGCCCCCGACCAGGAAGCGGAGCGGGTTCGCCCGGTATGCCGCGCTATGCGCAAGCGAGCTGGACCGGAGCTCGCGCAGGCGCGGGCTCTCGCGCCACACGGCCTCCAGCCCCTGGCGCACGTTGCCGCACGCGGCGCGCTGGTCGCCGATCAACGCGGGAGACGGATACACGTCGCCGGCCGGATCCACGGCCAGCGACTCCCAGCCGGCGTTGCTCAGGTCGAAGCGTGTACCGGGAAGGGAGAAGACCTGGCTGCGCACGATCTCCATGTTGTCGACGAGCACCTCACGCGCTTCGGCGAGCTGCGCGGCCTCGCGCAGCCGGGGCCAAATCCGCTTGGGCGTGGCGAAGTCCTCATCGTCAGCCTCGCCGCGGCGGAAGAGCCACAGGTAGTGCAGGTTGCGCAGGTGCAGATCGCTTGCCAGCTGCACGGCGGCGGGCATCTCGTCCACGTTGCCCCGATGCACGGTCATGGCGAGGGTGACCGGGAATCCGGCGCCGCGCAGCCGGGCCACGTCGGCCACCATGCGCCGGTGCGCGCCCGCGCCGCGCAGGGCGTCGTGGGTCGCTTCGGAGCCGTCTACGCTCACCTGGACATGGATGCGCTCATGAGGCTCGCGTTCGAAGACCGAAACCAGCGTATCGGACATCAATCCGTTCGTGAGCACCACCACGTGGGCGTCCGGCTCCTGCAGAATGCAGCGCACAAGCCTGGGGAAGGCGTTGCAGATGGTCGGCTCGCCCCCTGTGAAATAGAAGAGCCTGCACCCGAGCCGCAGCGCGTCCCGGATGACCGAGAGCGCCACGGAGGTGTCGAGCTCGGCGCCCTCCCCGGGTCGGCACGCGAACATGCAGTGCTTGCACCGCGCGTTGCATTGGTTCGTGAGGTGCAGCCAGCACTCGCCCAGCCGCTTCAGGGACAGCGCCGCGCTGCGCCCCGCATACGGCTCAGCGGGCGCGGTCTTCAGTCGGCCCAGGAACCGATGTACGCGCCACCGGGCCTGCTCGGGGTCGACGCCAAACTCGCGCGCATAGGCGTCCACGGTGAATGGTTCGTCGGACGTGCGCAGGAAGGTATCGAGAACGAAGTCGCCTTCCTCGTTGGGCACGCACCAGTCCGGTCGATGGGGCCACACATAGACGCTCGTCCCGTCCAGGCGCAATCGGACGGGCCTGCCCTCGCTCGCTTCCTCGGTCATGCAGGGTTCCTTGACGGTCGGTCGTTCAGACCTCGGTGCCGCCTCTCAGCTGCCCAGGATACCTTACGGCTCGGCGGCCCGAAGGTCAAACGCACTCCGAGAGAATCCCGGCGCACCCCTCTGCTCGCCCCCGCACCTCCGTGCATCTCCATCCGTCTCAGAGACGAGCCACAGCGAACATGAAATGCACAAGGCGCACCTGCTTCTCAACCTGCCCGCATCGGGCGGACCAGGGCAGGTCCGGCCCAAGCAGGCAAGAGCGCCGGACACGCGAGCGCGCCCCGCCTGTCGAGCCCGTTCGCCAGCTGACGGGCGCGCGGGCAACTGTCATGCCAGCGCGCCCGGCTCGCGCTGCCCGGGCGTGGGCAGACTGGCCTCACCGACCTACAAGGCCGAGCCTCGTCGTCCAATATCAGGTCCATCGCGGCGAGCACAGACGCGCTGCATGTCCGGTGCCACCGTCCTGAACGCTGCGAGAAACAAGGCGACTCTTGGCAATATGGCACCTCACTTGCGAGAGCGCCCGGACGACGTGTGCCAGTGCGGCCGCAGCAGCCGAAGCACCATGCAGGCAGAGAAGCTCCGCGGCCGGCGGCACGACAGCCCAAGCCCCATTGCGCGTCGGGCCCGGGTGGCCAGTCCCACCAGTGACAAGGAAGATTCATGTCCGAGCTCACGCCCTTGAAGCCCAGAGACGAGCACAACGCCCGGCTGGAGGCCAACGTACGCCCGCCGGACTGGCAGAACCCGACGCCGGCCGAGCGCTACAACCTGGTGGTGCTCGGCGCCGGCACCGCAGGACTCGTGGCCGCCGCGGGCGCGGGCGGGCTCGGGGCCAGGGTGGCGCTCGTGGAGCGGGGGTTGCTCGGCGGCGACTGTCTCAACGTTGGCTGTGTCCCGTCCAAAAGCCTGATCCGCTGCGGACGGGCCGCGGCTGAAGTGAAGAACGCGGGAGCCTTCGGCGTGCACGTGCCCGGCGGCGCAACGCAGGACTTCGCCGCCGCCATGGCGCGCATGCGCCGCCTGCGCGCGCAGCTGAGCCCCCATGATTCGGCCGCGCGATTCCGCGACCTCGGGGTGGACGTATACCTGGGCGAGGCACGATTCACCGGGCCGCACGCGCTGGAGGTGGACGGACAAAGCCTCTCGTTCCGCAAGGCGGTCATCGCCACGGGCGCGCGCGCCTCGGCCCCGCCGATCGACGGCCTGGACCAGGTGGCCTACCTGACCAACGAGACGATCTTCTCGCTGACCGAACGTCCGCGGCGACTGGGCGTCATCGGCGCGGGCCCGATCGGGTGCGAGCTCGGGCAGACCTTTGCGCAACTTGGATCCGAGGTCCTGATCGTCGAGTCCAGGCACGGCATCCTGCAGAAGGAGGACGCGGACTGTTCTCAAGTCGTGCAGGCGGCCATGGAACGCGACGGCGTGCGGCTCCTGTGCTGCGGCAAGCAGGTCCGGGTCCGGCCGGCCGAAGAGAGCGGGGTGCGGCTCACGCTCGAGTCGCACGAGCACGGCTACGACGAGGTGGTCGACCGGCTGCTCGTGGCCGTGGGACGCGCGCCGAACGTCGAAGGTCTCGACCTGGAGGCGGCAGGCGTGGACTACACCAAGCGCGGCGTGACGGTGGACGACCGGCTGCGCACGAGCAACCCGGACGTGTTCGCGGCCGGGGACATCTGCTCCCGGTACAAGTTCACGCACGCGGCGGACGCCATGGCCAGGCTCGTGATCCGCAACGCCCTGTTCCTGGGTCGCGCCAAGGTGAGCGACCTGGTGATCCCCTGGTCGACCTACACGAGTCCGGAGATCGCGCACGTCGGGGTGAGCGCCCGTGAGGCGGACGAACAGGGCCTGAAGATCGACACGTACACACAGGCGCTCGACGAGGTCGACCGCCCGGTCCTCGACGGACAGTCCGAGGGCCTGGCCAAGGTGCACTGCGCGCGCGGCAAGGGCACGATCCTGGGCGCGACCATCGTGGCCGCGCACGCGGGAGACCTGATCTGCGAGGTCGCGCTGGCCATGACGAGCGGCATCGGACTGTCCGGCATCGGCCGGACGATCCACCCCTACCCCACGCAGGCCGAGGTCCTGCGCAAGCTCGGCGACCAGTACGCACGCGCCAGGCTCACGCCCTTGGTCGCGTCCCTGATGCGCAAGTGGCTGCGCTGGCGCAGGTAGAGCGCGGAAGAGCGAACCCATGGCCAAACGCAAGCAGTCCCATCGCATGTGGCTGAAGATCGGCGCGGTCGCGGTCCTGGTGCTCGCGGTCCTCGCTGTCATGAGCCAGCTGCCACTGCGCGCGGTGGTCGACCGCATGGACGGGTTCCTCCAGGACCTGGGCGCATGGGGTATGGTCGTCTACGGCATCCTGTACGTGGCGGCGACCCTGTTGCTCGTGCCGGGGGCGGCCATCACGCTCGGCGCCGGGCTGATCTTCGGCCTGCTCTGGGGCACGGTCGTGGTCTCGCTCGCGTCCACCACGGGTGCGGCGCTGGCCTTCTTGATCGCCCGGTACGTGGCCCGCGGCCGCGTGGCGGACATGGCCGGGCGATACCCCCGATTCGGCGCGGTGGACCGCGCCGTGAGCCGGGGCGGCTGGAGGATTGTGGGGCTGTTGCGCCTCTCGCCCGCGATCCCGTTCAACCTGCAGAACTACCTCTACGGCCTGACCGGGATCCGGTTCTGGCCGTGCGTGCTCACGAGCTGGGCGGCCATGCTGCCGGGCACCTTCATGTACGTGTACCTCGGGTACCTGGCGCGCGCCGGAGTGGAGGCGGCCGCGCACGAAGGCGGCGCGAGCATCGGCACGTGGGCGCTTCGCATCGCGGGGTTCGCGGCCACGGTCGGCATCACCGTGTACGTGACGCGGCTCGCCCGCGCCGAGATGCGCAAACAGACCGAGATCGAGCCCGCACAGGAGGAGGCGGCTGCGCGAACGCAGGACAAGGCGGCTCCAGGAGCCCGAGACCGGCCGAGGTGAGCCCAGGCCCGGCCGCACGGCCGCCAAGGCGTCCCGCAGGCGCCGCGGCCGTGCACCCGGTCAGCGCGACCTTCGCTCGTTCGCGATGGCGGGTGCCCTCCGGCTGGCGGCACGTCCTGTCCCTGGCCGGGCTTCGAGGCGCGCTGAGCGTGGCCCTGCTCCTGTCGCTGCCGCAGGACTACGCGCACCGGCACCTCTTCCTGTGCCTGGCCTTTGCTAGGAAGCTTTTCACCGTGATTGCGAACACGCTCCTCATGCGCGCGTATCTGAAGAGGCAGGCGTAGCGCTCTCCTCAGGGTCAGCCCGGGTTGGTGGGCCTGCGGACGTAGAAGAACGTGCGCGCCCGGACCACAAACACCAGGTACTTGACAAGGAGCAGGGCCGGAAACGCGACCGAAGCCACACCGACCAGGGGCACCGCGGCGTCATCCGGCCCGATTTCGCCCATGATCATCAACTTGGGGAGGATGTAGAAGCCGACATACGCGAGGTACACCAGGACAGGGAGGAAGATGCAGGGGGTCTTCTCCAGGAGCCACGAGCACAGGAGGTACGGCAGGACAACGTACGCAATGCCCCTGAAGAACATGGGAGCGGTCTGCACCAGCATGCCGAACATGGAATCGGACTCGAATCCGCCGTACGCGAACGCGGCCGACGGAGCCAGGAGCGCGGTCAGCTCCAGCAGGAGCGCGAGCGCGCGCCGGCGCCATGCGCGTCTTCCTCGTCCGGGCATGGGCCTTCTCCGATCACGCGGCGCAGGATCGTACGCGAAGTGCGTGGCACCCAACGACCGAGGCGTGGCGCGCGTGCGGTTGCCCCCGTCGTACGCGTAGAAGACCACGGTCCCGTCCTCGCGGCTTATGGAAGACACTCGGCTCGCCGTGTGGCAGTCGTAGGCAAAGTAGCACGTGGGCGCGCCCGAGGCAAGGGCGCTGTGTATGAACGCGGAGCAGCGCTATCACTCCTACTGGGCTACGGACTCGTCCAGGAACTCGCGCGCGTCTTGGTGGCCTTGGGCGGCAGCGA
>CAZOBJ010000096.1:0-12073 GCA_964577825.1 uncultured Planctomycetales bacterium | reverse complement strand
GGTATACGCGAAGCCGCGCCGCGGCGGCCGTGTTGCCCGGCTGCATGTTGATGACATTGACCACGTGCGGGCCTGGATCGGGGCGGTAGAGCCACTTGAGCTCGCGCATCTGTCCGGAGACCGGGAACTTGAATCCGGTAATGACGGACGGGCCCACGCGAGAGTGGCCCGTCTTGCTGCGCCAGCGGGCGGTGCACGAGGCGCCCATCCACCGCTCCTGGTCGTCGGGGTATTCCAGCACCATCAGGTACCAGTCGCCCGGGTGGTCAAAGGTGAGCTTGACGCTGAACTGCGCGTCGCGATGCGGGCGCGTCTCGCGGTAGGTGAGCCCGTCGTTGTGCACGATGCGCGGCTCGGTGATCGGGTCACGCTCCGCTACTGTGTAGTCATGGGCATGGCGCGCGGGCTTGGTGGTGCCGTCCACCTCCAGCCATTCGTAGGTGTCCGGCTTCGTGTAGTCGGTGATCTGCTCTTCCACGAGATCCATGCCGGACTCGTACGAGGTCCCCGGCGCCGTATCCATGGCCAGTCGCCCATAGACCATCAGGGGCTCGCGGATGCGTGTCTCGACCGTGTCGCCCCCCAGCACGAGCCGAGTCTGCACGGTGTATACGCCGCGCGGAAGCTCGCCCAGGTCCAACAGGTACACGAGGTCGTCTCCGTCCTCCTGGTACTCGGCCTGTACGCCCTCGGCGCGTGCGCCGGGGGCGGTCACGGGCGCCAGCGTATCCGGATGCTCGTAGTGCAGAAGCTCCCAGCCCACGGCCGGCGCCTGGTCGGCCAAACCCGCGGGCACGCGCACGCGCACCTGCACGGGCCGCGTGTCCAGGTAGAAGAGGCGGCGCGCGAACGGGTTCTCAAGCCGTATGCGGCTCTCGTCGGCCGGGCGGTCCGTGGCGAGCTTGCCGCTGAAGTACCAATAAGACTTGGCAACCGCGTCGCCGTCTTCGGCCTCTTCGGTCTCCTGCCTGGTCTGTTGCCAGTCGGTATCATCGAACCCGGCTTCGTCCCAGCCCTCGGGCGCGCTGCGCGACCAGCGCCACGTGGCGTCCGTGTCCAGGCGCATGCTGGTGCCGTCCACGAAGATCACCCGGCACTGCAGGTACAGGGGCGGAGGGTACGGTCCCACCCGCTGACCCCAGACGCCCACGCAGTTCTCGCCGGGCCGCAGGTACGGGGCCAGGTCCATGTTCTTGGTGCGGTATCGCACCCATCCGTAGTCCGCGGGCCGGGGCAGCACCGGGCTCCGGGCGGGCACGGTCTGGCCGTTCACCTGCACGAGGGACATGTTCCCGATGGTCGCGGGCGCGCGCCAGACCTTCTTGGGCGGCAAGGTGACCTCTTTGCGGAAGTACCCCCGGTTGTTGCGCCGCACGAACGCAAGGTCGCGCAGCTCCAGCGTGCGCCCCTGCGCGCCCTGGATCACGAGCTCCAGCGCGTCCGGACTGGTGCACTCGTTGGCTCGCCACACGTCGCGCTGAAACGCGAGGTCGGTCCACTCGGTGCCCGCGATCTGCTGGGTGACCGAGCCGGGCTCGCTCTGCACGCGGCCGTCGTTGCGGAAGCGCAGGGTCAGCGTGGCCTCGCCGTCCTGCATCTGGCGGCAAGAGAGGCGCACCTGAAAGCCCATGGGCCACAGGTGCGTGCGCTCGGCCAAGGGCTCGGAACCATCGAAGTTGCCCCAGCCGAGGACCGCCTCGTCCGCGGTCACGCGCAACCGCAGCGTCGCGCCCTCGCGCTCCACGTTCTCCACGCCTTCGACCGCAGTGAACTTGGCCGCCGCTTCCTCGGAAGAGATCGGATACGTCTCCTCCATCATGGGCAGCACCAGGGTCTTGGCGGAGAAGAGCTCCCCCTGGGTCGGCGCGGCGGGCGTCTCCGTTCCTTCGATCGTCCGCGCGGGCGCGGCCAGCAGGCCCAGTACGAGCAGTCCGACGAGTCCGATGCGGTACATGCGACTTCCTCCTGTCCAGAGGCTGAGTGGTCAGCACGCCATGCCTGGTACCATATTGCGGCGTGATTTTTCTGCAAGGCCTTTGTGAGCGCCCTGTGCGGCGAGCCGGACCAGAAGCCCACCCTCACAAGTCAAGGAAGGCTCGCTAAGACTGCGGGCGGGTCGCTGGCGCACGGCTTCCAGGCCCGCTCTCCTGGGTTGGCGCCTGCGCTCAAGGTGCTGCAGGTGAAGCCGGGGGCCACGCGCAAGCGCCTGCCTGCGGGCGATCTCGTGGTATGGCGCAGGAGACCCGTTCGAGGCGGGATCAGCCGGGGCGGACGAGTCGGGGAGACCGGAACAGAGGCTCCGGAATTTGCTTGTCTCACCTGGCCGGGCCGGTATGCTCTGGGTTGAGGGGGGGCCTCAGGCGCTGCGCTGCCCGGAGGGGCATCCGCATGAGCGATCCTGCTGGACACGCGCTCGTCATCGGGGCCGGGCTGGGCGGAATCGGCGCGGCCGCCAGCCTGGCGTCGGCCGGGTGGCGCGTGACGGTGCTGGAGAAGAACCGACACGTCGGCGGGAAGCTGAACGTCCTTGAGGACCAGGGTTTCCGGTTCGATCTCGGGCCGTCCATCCTTACGCTTCCGGGTGTGTTCGAACGTCTCTTCGAGCGGTCGAGGCGCGACTTCCACGACTACGTGTCCGTGCGCACGCTGCGGCCGCATTGGCAGAATCGGTTCGAGGACGGCACGATCGTCAAGCTCTATCCCACCGCGGCCGAGACCGTAGCGAAGAATGCCCTGTTGGGCCCGGACGACGAGGCGGACCTGGATCGGTTCCTGGGCTACAGCCGCGACTTGTACGAGGCCGCGCGTCCCGGGTATTTCGACAAGGGGCTGGACACCCTCGGCGAGATGGTCCGCTTCTACGGCGTGCGGTCGTCTTTGCGCGACTTCGATGTGTTCGGTACCGTGCACCGCGGGGTGGAGCGCCGCGTGCGCAATCCGTACTTGCGCGACATCCTTGACTTCTTCATCAAGTACGTAGGCTCCTCGCCGTACGACGCGCCGGCCGTGCTGAATCTGATGGCCCATGTGCAGAGCACGTACGACCTGTGGTACGTGGACGGAGGCCTGGGCCGCTTGGCCGCCGGGCTCGCGCGGCTTCTGGACGATCTCGGGGTGGAGGTGCGCCTCGGCGCGGAGGCGGCCGAGCTCATTTGCGAGGGCCGGACGGTCAAGGGCGTCCGCCTAGCCGACGGGTCCGTGCTGTCCGCACCCGTGGTGATCAGCAATATGGAGGTGCTGCCCTGCTACCGAAGGCTGGCCGCGGTCCCCGAGGCGCGCCTGCGTGGGCTGGCCAAGTTCGCCCCGGCCTGCAGCGGCCTGGTCCTGCATCTGGGCCTGGACCGAACGTACCCGTTCCTCAGCCACCACAACTTCTTCTATTCCTCGGACCCCAGGGAACACTTCCGCAGCGTGTTCCACGAGCATCGGCTGCCCGAAGACCCCACCCTGTACGTCGTGGCGCCGGCACGCACCGACGCCACGCAGGCGCCGCCGAGGTCCGAGAACCTGAAGATCTTGCCGCACATCCCGTTTGTCCAGGACCCGCCCTTCGGCGAACAGGCCTACGCCGCGCTGCGCGAGCGAGTCCTGGACAAACTGGAGCGCATGGGCCTCACGGATCTGCGCAAGCACATCGTGTACGAGCACCGGTGGGTGCCCGAGGACATCGAGCGCCTGTACTACAGCCACCGCGGCGCGATCTATGGGGTGGTGTCCGACCGGCGCCTGAACCTGGGGTTCAAGGCGCCGAAAAAGAGCACCCTGTTCGAACACCTTTGGTTCGTCGGCGGGAGCGTGAATCCCGGCGGAGGCATGCCCATGGCCCTGCTGTCCGGCCAGCAAGTGGCCGACCGGCTGCTGGCCGGCGCCTAGGCGTGCGGGGCGGCGGCAGTGGGTGTGACTTCGGCAGGTAAGGGGAGGGACGGTGGCATGAACAAGCAGAAGCACGTTATCGTGGTCGGCGCGGGGCCCGGCGGGCTCACCAGCGCCATGATCCTGGCCCACCGCGGCTGCCGGGTGACCGTGTACGAAAAGGCCGACCGAGTGGGCGGGCGCAACGCGGCGATGGAGGTCGATGGGTTCCGGTTCGACACCGGGCCGACCTTCCTCATGATGAGCTACATCCTCAAGGAGATGTTCAGCGAGGCGGGCCGACGCGTGGAGGACTACCTCGAGTTCGTGCGGCTCGACCCCATGTACCGCCTGCAGTTTGACGACATCGCCTTTGTGCCGTCGGCGGACCCGGAACGCACGCGGCGACACATCGCCGAGCGCTTTCCGGGCAACGAGTCCGGGTTCGATCGCTTCCTGGCCACCGAAGAGAAGCGATTCCAGGCGCTCTTCCCCTGTCTGCAGAAGGACTACGATTCCTGGACGACCTACCTCCATCCCATTTTCGTGAAGGCTGCGCCGTGGCTGTCGCCGCATCGAAGCCTGTACAGCAACCTGGGCAGATACTTTCAAGACCCGCGGCTGCGCCTGTGCTTCACGTTTCAGGCGAAGTACCTGGGCATGTCGCCGTGGGACTGCCCGGCCATGTTCACGATCCTCCCGTACATCGAGTACGGCTTCGGCATCCTGCACGTGATGGGCGGGCTCAACCGCATCAGTCACGCCATGGCCCAGGTCGTGGCGGAAGAGGGCGGCCACGTGCACCTCGGCCGGCCGGTGCGGCGGCTGCTCCTGGACGGACGCAGAGTGAAGGGGGTTGAGCTTGAGGACGGAACGCGCGAACAGGCGGACGCCGTGTTCGTGAACGCGGACTTCGGCCACGCCATGGAGCATCTCGTCGAGCCCGGGACCGTGCCCAGGTACAGCACTGAGCGGCTCGGCAAGTTCAAGCTCTCCTGCAGCACCTACATGCTGTACCTGGGCCTGGATCGCCTTTACGACGAGCACCCGCACCACAACATCCTGTTCGCCTCGGACTACAGGCAGAACCTCGAGGAGATTTCCAAGCGCGGCGTCCTGTCCGCGGATCCGTCCGTGTATGTCCAGAACGCCTGTGTCACGGACCCCGGCCTCGCGCCGGCGGGGCGATCGACCCTGTACCTGTTGGTGCCCGTGCCCAACAACCGCAGCGGCATCGACTGGGCCGCGGAGGCGCCCGCATTCCGCGAGCGGATCCTGGACATCGTGGAGCGGCGCGGAGGCTTTGCAGGGCTGCGCAAGCACATCGTGAGTGAGGTCGTCATCACCCCGGCCGACTGGCAGACGACGTATTCGGTCTATCAGGGCGCGACCTTCAACTTGGCGCACAACATTGGACAGCTGTTGAGCTTCCGGCCGCACAACCATTTCGAGAGCCTGGACGAGTGCTGGCTGGTGGGCGGCGGCACGCATCCGGGCAGCGGCCTGCCGACGATCTACGAGTCCGCGCGCATCTCGGCCAACAGCTTCTGCCGGCTGCAGGGCCTCTCCTACAGCGTACCGGGCAAGCTGGAGATCAAGGAGATGATCGAGACCGCAGGCGGCACCGAGACCTAGCCTCTTCTTTCGCAAGGACCTGGACTCGCTCGCCCCGCGCAGGAGGCCTCGCCCCCATGCAGCAAGAGCCCGACGTTGGTGGCCTGGTGCGCGGCCTGCGCCAGCGATTCAACAGCGGCCTGACACGCACACTCGCCTGGCGCCAGGAGCGACTGGACGCGCTCGACGAGCTGCTCGTGCGCCACGAGGAGGCGCTCGTCGACGCGTTGGCCGCGGACCTGGGCAAGCCTCGGCACGAGTCGCTCCTCTCCGAGATCCTGTTCACGCGGCGCGAGGTCCGCCACGCGCGCAGGCACGTGCGCGCCTGGATGAGAAGCCATTGGTGTCCCACGCCGCTTCTGCTCAAGCCGAGCCGGGCCTGGTGGCGGTGGGAGCCGCGCGGCGTGGCCTTGATCCTGGGGCCGTGGAACTTCCCGGTGCAGCTCATGTTGGGGCCGCTCGTCGGTTGTCTGGCGGCGGGGAACTGCGCGATTCTGAAGCCCTCCGAGATTGCGCCGGCAACGAGCCGGTGCCTGGCCGACTGCGTGCGCGAGCACTTCCCGCCCGAGGAGGTGGCCGTGTGCACGGGCGACGACAGCCTGGCGCGGGCGCTCGTGGACGAGGACCTGGACCTCGTGTTCTTCACCGGCGGGACGAGTACAGGCCACCGGGTGTTCCGCGCCGCCGCGGACCGGCTCACGCCCGTGGTGCTGGAGCTCGGGGGCAAATGCCCCTGCTACGTGCACGAGGACGCCGACCTGCCCGTGGCCGCGCGGCGCATTGTGCAGGGCAAGTTCATGAACGCGGGCCAGGTCTGCGTGGCGCCCGACTACCTGCTGGTGGCCGAGCGCCGGTACGAAGAGATGCTCGATCTCCTAGCCCGCACGATTGAGCGCTTTTTCGGAACGGACCCGAGCCACAGCCCCGACTTCGCCCGGATCGTGAACGCGCACCACTTCGACCGCCTAGTGCGCCTGCTCGACGGCGGACGGGTCTACTGCGGCGGCGGGCACGATCGCGACGCGCGCTACATCGCGCCCACGGTGCTTACGGATATGCCCGAAGCGTCCCCGCTGTGGCAGGAGGAGATCTTCGGTCCTCTGTTGCCCGTGGTTGCGGTGGCTGGACCGGAGGACGCAGTCGCCATGATGCGGCGGCACGCCCCGCCGCTGGTCGTGTACGTGTTCTGCGGGGACAAGGCCGTGGAGGAGCTCGTGGCCCGAGGCATGGACTCCGGCGGGGTGTGCGCGAACGAATGCGTCTTGCACCTGGCCGTGGCGGACCTGCCCTTCGGCGGCAAGGGCGCCAGCGGCCTGGGCCGATACCACGGCGTGTGGGGGTTCCGGGCGTTCAGTCAGGCACGCGCGCGCTTTCGCCGCGGGACGTGGCCCGACCCGATGCGCCGATACCCCCCGACGCGCGCATCGGACGAGGGCGTGTGGCGGTGGTTGCTGGGCGGATGAGATCACGCCGGATCTCAACCATCAAGCCCAATCAACGGTTGGGTGAATTCCAGAAGACCGTCTGACCGCTCGCTTGGTCGACCGAGGCTGGCGTCACTGCATGCCGCCAGCCGCACAAGACCCTGGCATCGACCTCGCCGTGCTCTCCCGCGCGCAGAGGTGGGTGCTCATCGTGCTGCAGAGCGCGCTCTGGCAGCTCGGGCATGCGGCCGGTCCGCAGGAGGGGGTGGTCGACTCCGTACTGCGCGGCGGGGACACGGACACGAACGGGGCGATCTGCGGCGCGCTCCTGGGCGCGGTGCGCGGCCAGGATGCGATCCCCGCGCAGTGAGCCGACGCCGCGCTCGTCTGCCGCCCACAGGCCGGCCGACCGAACGTGCACCAGCCGCGGGCGGACTGCTTTGGGCCCGCGGACGCATCGGGTCTGGCGGAGCGGTTGGTGGGGAAAGGGGCGCAAGAGCAGAGACAGGGCCGAGAACCCGAGAAGAACCGCTCCGGAATGAGTCACGGTTGCGAGTCTTCATGACGGCTGTTTGCGGATGAGGAGAATGCATATGGCGCAGGCCAAACGGTTCGTGTACGGCAACTGCGGGTCTTGCCTCCAGAGGCGTGGAAGGGCAAGACTCTCATAGGCTCTGCGCTCGCGCATGCGCAAGCACAGTGGACTCTCCTCTACGATATGCTCAGGACGCGAACACGTGTTCGTTATGCCAGCGAAGATAGTCGGCACTTGGGAGCTCTTCGCGATGCTGCGGCAGAACAAGCAGCTTCTTGCCGTGCATGGCAAGATAATCGCGGCCATTGTGGTATTCTTCTTGGATTCGCTTGCTGACCTCGACATGATGCTGGGGCGTTACAGTCAGGTATCCTGCATCGAAGAGGATGTGCAGGTCTGAGCGCAGCAAGAGTCCGTTGCTCACTTGGTTCGGTCCGTTGAGGCTGTGCGGGCGAATGTGGGCGGCCTCCAACACCGGCAAGGTGCGTTCGCCGGTAACAGAGCACCTTCGATCATAGGCGTCCGTTACCAGGACACGAAAGGCGCCCTGCCCAAGACGATGGCGCGTAAGATACCGCCGGCCGTAGGGTGCCTCGGCCTCGGCTGCGAGGGCCTCGTTTGCAGGAGCCGTTGCTGCGAGGCGCAGTTGCACTTGGTCCCAGAGTGCTCGCCCGTCTGGTTCTGATGTGTCGTATGTTTTGCCTCGCACGATGTTCCTGGCCCAGGCGCGAGGCCTGATCCATTGCTCTTCAGGCCAAAAGAAAGGCTCGGCGAGGATGCTGCAACCGATGGGAGGGTTGGGTTCAGGTTCGCGTCTGCGGCGCTGGATCATTTGTCGGAAGTCTTCCAGGCTGTCGGCTCCATTCTTCTCGCCGAAGCATTCCCACGCCAAGTACAGGGGCAATGTGGTATGCCTGACGAAGAAGCCCCCGCCAGCGATGCAGTCTCTCGGACTGTGGAGCTTGAACAAGAAGGGAGCGCCAGGTTCAATCGATCGGAAGCCCCTGGTATCACTCGGACGCCAGAAGTTCACCTCGTCCGGCGCTTGCCTGGCGAGGAAGTCGAACCACCCGTTGTCCGTCACGCCTACGTAGAATCTCATCAGCTGCTACCCCCTAGCCGATGATGGGACCAGCGCTGCCCCTGCGGTAGCGCACTCAGGAGGCTCTCGACCCAATTGCGACGGAACTCCCTATCGCATCACCGCACAGCGACCTCCTCGGTCGCGGACGCGAGAATCTCGTTCGTGACATAGGCCCGGAACTCGTCACTGTCCGTGAAGCAGCGATATCCGGCCTTGCTGGCCGCCTCGAGTGTCTCCTTACCTTCGTCCAGAAGCAGGGCGACTGGCTGGCTGTACCCCTCTTGGAGTCCGTGCGGCCATGCCAAGTCGATCTGGTCCAGGATCGTGCCGATTTTCATGCCTCACTCCTTTGAATACATACGTCAAAACGGAGAAGAGAGGGAGCTCCTGGAAAGGACCCTGCCGACGACCTCGCCCACAGCCAGCGAGACGGTGTTCCTGAAGCGCAGCGAGACGTGAAAGGGAGGATGCGTGGCTGATGGACGACGTACCGACATGGCCGCTCCTGCTTCGTTCGGCAGCCCGTCACAGAGCGCTGGATGGCACCCTCGTAGCGTATCTCCACTGTGTGAGAAGTCAAGTGAATGCGGGAGCCTTCTGAAACTTCGGAAGCGGCGCCATCGTCGCGCTTGCCGGACGTGGCTCGGTGAACGAAGGCCCAGCATCGATCAGAGCGGCACAGGATGACCAAACGCCGCGACCGACCGTCGCTCTCGCCCCCAGCACCTTCCTTACCTAAACCCCCAACGCCCGCTTGACTTTCGCGAGCGCCTCCGGTATGTGCGGGCGGTCTGTCGGATTCCATGACCGCATTGGATAGGGAGCGAAACGACATGAACGCTGAGGCGAAGGCAAGGGGCGCGGACGACCCCGCGCGCGAGCACGCGCTGGAGGACGGCATCTCGTATCCGGGCACGCCCGACGACGAGCTCGCCGGCATGCCCATCGGCGGGCTGGGGACCTCGACCTTCGAGATCGGACGGCATGGGGCCTTCCGCAACAACCGGCTGCAGAACGCATGGTCCATGTCCCTGCCGTACAAGCCCACGGGCATGGCGCCGGGCGCGTTCCTGTCGTTGTTCGTCAAGCCCGAAGGCGAATCCGGGCAGGGGCGTCTACTCCAGCTCGAGGCCGTGGACGAGCTCGCGGGCGTGCAGGCCACCACGTACACCGGCCGGTTCCCGTTCGTGGACCTGGACTACGACGAGCCGGCGTGGCCCGCCGACGTGCGCCTGGAGGCGTTCAGCCCGTTTGTTCCGCTCAACGCAGACGACAGCTCCCTGCCGATTGCGTTCCTGACCGTGACCGTGCGCAACCGGTCCGACCGGCCGCTGACGGCCACGGCGGCCCTGTCCTGGGCGAACGACATCGCGTACGAGTACTACTTCAAGGGCTGGCCGCAGATCGGCAACCGCAACGAGATCATGGACTGCGCGGGCGCGCCGGGCGTGCGCATGACCACGCGCGACCCGTCCCTGGCCGGATCGGAATACCTGCTGGCCGGCGTCGCAGAGCACGGCGTCTCCTGGCAGAGCGTGGCGGACTGGTGGCCGCGTCCTCCGGGACGGGTGATCGGCCGCAACCTGATGGTCGACGCCGACGACCCCAACGCTCGGCCCGGGTTCCGGCCGACCGATGCGTGGACAACGTTCCTGGAGCAGGGCAAGCTGCCGGACGAGGACCCGGTGGACGACGGCCTGGATCGCTTCTCCCAGCACCGGCCGGTGGGCGCGGTGGCCGGCGGTGTGACGGTCGCGCCGGGCGAGGAGCGCGAGGTCAAGTTCGCGCTGGCGTGGTTCTTCCCCCATCACTACGACCGCCAGTCGGGGACCGGACGGGTGTTCCTCGGGCACCGGTACGCACAGCGCTTCCCGGGCGGGGCGACCGAGGTGATGGCAAGCCAAGCGCCGCGGCGCGACGACCTGCGCGCCCGCAGCCGAGAGTGGCGAGGGCTGTTCGCCGAGGCCACGCTGCCGCCTTCGTTGCGGGCCCTCATCACGGAGACCCTGTACTTGCTGCCGCGCCTCAGTTGGTGGACCGCCGACGACGCGTTCTATCTCCTGGAGTCCATCAACTGCCCGCGGGTCGTGTGCGTGATCCTGGACCGGTATTGCGTGTCCACGTTGTGTTCGCTCTTTCCCGAACTGCACGCCAACCTGCTGCGCAACGTGGCCCGCGCCCAGCTGCCCTCGGGCGAGATCCCCTCGACGCTCGGCGTGACGAGCGCGAAGCGCCATGAATACCGGGTCTTCAATGCGGGCGACGCGGGCATCTTTCCGCTCGCCATCGGGTGGCACGCGCGCTGGTGCGACGAGCCAGGGTTCGTTGACGAAATGTACCCGGTGCTGAAGAACACCCTGCACTGGGGCGCGCGGGAGCTCGACGACAACGCAGACGGCATCCCGGACGTGCACGGCCTGGACCAGGGCTGGGACGACTTCGTGATGTACGGGAGCGTGTTCTACATCGCCGACCAGTGGCTGGCCGCGCTGCGGGTGGGCGAGGACCTGGCCCAGCGCCGCGGCGACGGGCAGTTCGCACAATGGTGCCGCGCCGCGATCGACAAGGCGTCCGAGTTCGTGAACGAACACCTGTACAACGGCGACTACTACAGCCTGTCGTACGATCCGAAGACCGGCGACGCCTCGACCATCTGCTTCACGGATGCGTTCACCTACGGCAGCGTGTCGGCGCGCATGCTGGACCTCGGCGACCTGCATCCGGCCGAGCGCATACGGCAGACGCTCTCGAACATCTGGCGCTTGAACGTCCGCCCGGTCTCCTGGGTGTTGCGCGCGAGCTCGAACGCCGACGGCACCCCCGCCAGCCGATCGGGCCGCAAGAAGCGCCGCGACGGTCCGTCGCAGTCGAACGCCTTCTCCACGGTCGACTCCATTCCCCTGGCCTGCGCCGCGCTACAGCAGGGCATGTGCGACGAGGGCATGGACCTCCTCGCCGACCTCGCCCACACCTGGGTGAACCGGCTGCGCGACCCGTGGAGCTGCCGGCTGCTCTACGACAGCACCAACGGCGAGTGGTTCTACGGCCTGCACTACTCCGACTGCCTGATCGCCTGGGACGTGCTCTACGTACTGCTGGGCATGACGATCGACGCCCCGAACGCCACGCTCGCGTTCCGGCCGCCGCGGCTTCCGGTGTGCATGCCGGTCTTCGGCAGGCTCTTCACCGGGCAGGTGCGCATCGACGAGGACGGGGTCGAGCTCCGGTCGGCAAGCGACGCGCCCTGCACCCTGAACGCGGTCAGCGCCCAGGCGCCCGACGGCCGCTCCATTGCACCGCGGCCGGTGACCCTCCCGCCCCATGGACGGCACCGGATGACCTGGTGACCTGCGAGCACGGGACTGCCACACCGGCCGGAAACGCGGAGCGTGCGGTCGCGGAACCGGAACCCCAAATCACGGGCGGGCTGACGTTCTCCGAGAGCGAAACCCAAGGTCCAAGAAAAACGCCCCGAACCGGCCGTTTGCGGGCCGATCGGGGCGGGAGCGGGTTGGCATCCCCACGGGGAGTCGAACCCCGGTCTGCAGACTGAGAATCTGCCGT
>CAZOBJ010000095.1:0-12183 GCA_964577825.1 uncultured Planctomycetales bacterium | reverse complement strand
TCCGCTGCCACGCGCCCCGCGTGGCCTCGCGCTCGCCGCCCACGGTCATGTACGGGTACCAGCGGCTGGGTTCGCCGCCGGTCTGCTGGATCCGAAGCTCGATCGTGAAGGACTCGGGCCACAGGGATACGCGCTCGTCCTCGGGCTGTCGGCCGCCCGCATTGCCCCAGGGCAGGTACCCGGCGTCGCTTTCGCCGGAAGTGAATTGTAGTGTTCCGCCATCCGTGAATTGGAAGTTCTCGAACCGGCCCCGGTGTTGAAAGGCCTTCAGTGCCTTGTCCGTGGTGATGGGGAAGATGTTCTCCTGCTCGTCGAGCACCAGGTTGTACGCGCGGAAGAGCTCGCCCATGGTGGGCCCGCCCCCTTCCATGCGCTCGGGGGCGTCCTCGGCCGCTCTCGCGACGTTGAAGCCGATCAGGGCCGATACACCCGCCGCTACGAACAGCGTGCTCGCCGCTCGCCAGTCCATTGGGTTCTCCTTTCCGGCTTGTGGGCCTTAACTGTGGGGCTGCCCCGCCCTTTGCGACAAGCCCGGGTGCGTACGTCGATGGCAGATCTCGCCGCAATCGGCGCCATCGCGGGATCTTGCTCATTCGCTAACATACCTTCGTGGATCGCGCAAGATGAAAAGCGCAGCTCCTGTGGGCTGCGCGCGAGCCCGGGCACGTGTGCTCCCACGCACACATGCGACACGTTTTCGCTTGACCCTCGTTTGGCTGTCCGACTAATGATACAATCAGCCGATGCGCGCGGGGCGAGTATTGCGCGAAGCCGCGCGGCTTGAACGACCCGGATCCCAATCCGCGCAGCCCGAACACGGACGCGCGGTTGCACCGGCGAATGGGTAGGGCCGAGAACTTCTGAACAGCCTGCCCGAAGAGGAACGAGGTTACTTTTTGCCGTCCCTCGAACCCAGGCGATGGTATTGCGTATGGGGGTGATGGGGACTCAGACTCGAGGGGAAGCGGAGGCGAAGCGCAATGGAGACCATCCCCGACGTCGGACTGGTGGACGCGCATGTGCACCTGTGGGACCCGGACCGCGTTCCGGTGCCGTGGCTGGCGGAGTTCCCCCGGCTCAATCGCGCGTATCTGCTCGAAGACTATGACGCAGCGTGCGGCGACGTACGCGTGGACGCCATGGTCTTCGTGCAGTGCCAGGTGGACCCGGACCGGTTCCTGGACGAGGCGGATTGGGTGGTCTCGCTGGCGGACCGGGACCCGCGGCTGCGGGGCATGGTCTTCTGGGCGCCGCTGGAGCGAGGAGAGGCCGCGCGCACGTCCTTGGAGGCCTTGGCCGCCAAGTCGCAGCGCGTGAAGGGCATCCGGCGCATCATCGAGTTCGAAGAGGACCCGGAGTTCGCGGTCCGCGAGGACTTTGTGCGCGGCGTACGGATGCTCTCCGAGTACGGCCTGTCGTTCGATCTGTGCATCTCGCACGCGCAGCTACCCGTGACCCTCCGGCTCGTGGAGCGCTGCACGGAGGTCCGGTTCGTGCTCGACCACATCGCCAAGCCGGATATCAAGGCGGGCGAGCTGGACCCCTGGCGCGAGCACATACGCGCCTTGGCCTCCTTCCCGAACGTGGTCTGCAAGATCTCGGGGCTCGTCAACGAGGCCGACTGGCAGCAGTGGACGGCTGAGGACCTCAAGCCCTATGTCGACCACGTGATCGAGTGCTTCGGGTTCGATCGCGTCTTGTTCGGCGGCGACTGGCCGGTGTGCACGCTCGCGGGCACGTGGACCGGGTGGGTGGAGGCCCTGGTGTGGGCGCTCCGGGGCTGCCCGGCCGAGGACATGCGCAAGCTTCTGCGCACGAACGCCATCCGGGCCTATCGCCTCGACCTGTAACAGTTCGACAGCCGGACAGGAAGCGCTGGTGCTGTCGGCACAACGGCCGATCGGGGCCCATGGTCCATTGGGCTTGCCCGCGCCCCGAGGCTGCGCCTACTCGATGTCCGACACGTTGGGCTGGATGCACGCGCCGGACTGCATGACATACCCCCCGTCCACGAACAGCGTGGCGCCGGTGGCGTAGTCCGACTCGGACGAGGCCAGGAACACGGCGGGCCCGGCGATGTCCCGGGGCTGTCCGCAGCGCTTCAGGGGGACGCTCTTGGCCACGGTCTCGTAGTCGCCGGGGCGGATGTATTCGGCGGCGATGTTCGTCTCGATGAATCCCGCGCCGATGCCGTTCACCAGCACACCGAACGGGGCGAGCTCCAGCGCCCAGCACCGGGTCATCATGCGGATAGCGCCCTTGGTCGCCGCGTAGTGGCTCAGGTTCAGAGTGGCCACTTCTTCGGACAGGCTGGAGATATTCACGATCTTGCCGACGGGGGGGTCCGCGGGCGTCCAGCCCTGGGCCCGCGCGCGCGCGGCCATGGTGCGCGCCACCCGCTGGCCCATGAAGAACGTGCCGAACTGGTTTACGCGCCAGATTTGCCACGCGGTCTGTGGGGTGACCTCCAGGAAGGGGGAGGGGATGGAGATGCCGGCGTTGTTCACGAGCACGTCGATGCACTCCCAACGCTCCATGGCGGCGGCCACCGTGCGGTCGATGTCCTCGATTTGGGAGATGTCGCAGCGCACGTGAAACGCGTCCCGTCCTTGCGCGGTGACCTCCTGCACGGCCTCGGCGCCGGCCTGTTCGTTCAGGCCGACCACGCATACGTCCGCGCCCTCGGCCGCGAACGCGCGCACGATCGCGCGGCCGATGCCCTTCTCGCCGCCGCCGCCGGTGACGATGGCCTTCTTGTCTTGCAGTCGCATGGCCGCTCCTCTCTCGTCAGTCCGAGGTCCCCAGGAAGGCCAGAATGGCGTGGACGTACACGTGCGTCAGCCGCACGAGCTCGTTGAGCTCCACGCGCTCGTCGTCCGCATGCGCGGTGCGTACCGCCATGCCGTAATACACGCAGGGGACGCCGCCGCTCTTGGCGAAGTTCGACCCATTGGCCGCGGTGCGAATCCCGGAGAAGGGTAGGTCGGTCTTCTTCACCGCGCGATGAGCCTGACGGATCACCTGCACGATGCGTGCGTCGCGCGCTACGGCGTAGCTTTCCAGTCCCCGGATCGATACGTCCACGGTGGCGCCGGTCTCGGTGCTCACGGTTTCTGCGAGCGTCTCGAACTCCGCGCGCATGTCCGCGAGCGAGCTTTCGGGGCCGAACCGGCGGCTCCCTCCGATCACGCACTTGGTGGGCACTCGGTTGAAGTAGTCGCCGCTCTGGAACTTGCCGATGAAGAGCGACTCCGGCCCCAGTAGGTCGAGGTTCGTGTCCTCGAGCGTTCGCGCGCGTTCGCGCAACAGGTCCGCCGCGCGCAGCCCGGCGAGGAGCGGGTGGGGCATGCCCTCCGGAGCCAGGGTCTCGTGCACCGCCTCGCCCTCGCGCCGGAGGGTGAGCTCCCAGATGCACAGCCCCAGCCCGGCCACCGGCAGCGCGTCTCCGCCGCCCTCGGCCACGATCACGGCGTCGCCGAGCACGCGGTTGGCGATCATGCGCTCCAGGGTTTCGTTCGTGCCGAGCTCGTGGCGGCCGTGCGCGGTCAGGAGCAGGTCGCCGCCTAAGGAGACGCCCGCCTCGTGCAGGACCCGCGCGGCCTCGGCCATGGCGGCGAGCCCTCCCTTCATGTCTTCGGCCCCACGGCCCCAGATGCACCCCGCCTCGAATCGGGGCTCGGGCCCGGGCACGGCAATCGTGTCGGTGTGCCCGTCGATCTGCAGGCAGGGCCCTTTGCGCGTGCCTCGCAGCCGGCCGATCACGTTCGGGCTTTGGGGGAAGTCCTCGTCCTGGCCGATCTCCACATCCAGCCCGCAGGCGCGCAGCATATCGGCGTACGCGGCTGCGGCGTCGACCTCGTCTCCGGAATAGCTGCGGATGCGCACGAGATCCAGCGTGGTTTGCTTCAGGCGCTCCGGGTCCACTTGCGCGGCAATGCGTGCTGCCAGATCCGAGCTCATGCCGAACCTCCTCGCGGGGATGATCCGCCACCATAGCACGGGGCCCAACGGGCGTCAACCGGCGGGCCGGCATGGATTGTCACGCTTGACCTGCGCGCCGACGGCCTCTATGCTCGCGAGGGCCTTGAGGCTGTGCACCTAACCGGAGCGAGGAAAGGTACGCATGGACCGAACAAAGAGCGACGCCCTGTTCGAGCGCAGCCGCTGTGTGGCGCCCGGGGGCGTGCACACGGCGGCGCGCCGGCTCGACCCGGCCATCGCCTGGGAGCGCGCCGAGGGCGCCTACATCTGGGACGTGGACGGCAACCGGTACCTGGACTACCACGGCGCCTGGGGACCGATCATCCTGGGCCATCGCCACCCCTACGTGACGCAGAAGGCCACAGAGGCGGTCCGCCGCTGGGACCTGTTCGGGACGGGCACGACCGCGCTGGAGGTGGAGCTCGCCGAGGCGATCTGCCGGCACGTGCCCAGCGCCGAGCAGGTGCTCCTGTGCAACACCGGGTCCGCGGCCACGTTCCACGCGGTGCGGGTCGCGCGGGCCTACACGGGCCGAAGCAAGGTCATCAAGTTCCAGGGGTGCTTCCACGGGTGGCACGACTACCTGTTGCGCAACTGCCTGTCCGCGCCCGAGCGCGTGTACGAGCGCGACCCCGGGTCGGCGGGCATGCTGGACGCCGCGGTGGACGAGACGCTCGTGTGCAGGCTCAACGACCTCGAAGACGTAGAGCGCACCTGCCGCGAGCACGAGGGCCAGGTCGCGTGCATGATCCTGGAGCCCCTGTGCCACAACATCGGGTGCGTGGTTCTCACCGACGAGTTCCTCCAGGGGCTGCGGCGCCTGTGCGACGCCTACGGCATCGTGCTCGTGTTTGACGAGGTGGTCACCGGGTTCCGGGTGCACCTGGGCGGGTACCAGGCGGCGTGCGGGGTGAGGCCGGACCTGACCACCCTGGGCAAGGCCATGGCCAATGGCTGGCCCATCGCGGCCCTGGCCGGAAGGCGTGAAATCCTGGAGCGGTTCAACACGCATCCGCAGGGCGATGTGTTCTTTGCGGGCACCTACAATGCGCACCCGGCGGCCGCGGCCGCGGCGCTCGCCACCCTGGAGACCCTGGAGCGCGAACCGGTGTACGAGCATATCTTCGGCCTCGGCGAGCGCATGCGCCGAGACCTGGGCGAGGTGGTGGACCGGCTCGGCCTGCCCGCCACGGTGGTGGGTTACGGGTCGGTGTTTCTCCTGTACTGGGGAGACGGCCCGTTTACCTGTTACGAGGACCTGTTGCGCTTGGACGCGTCGCGCGACTTGGCCTTGCGGCGCGGCATGATCGAGCGCGGGCACTACTTCGTGCCCGTGCACCTGAAGCGAATCCTGTTCACCTACGCGCACACCGAGGAGGACCGGCTGGCCACGCTACAGGCGGCCGAAACCGAGCTCGAACGGATCGCGCGCACGCTGTAGGCGCAGGCCCGACGGCGCGTCTGCGGGCCCGAGGGCAAGGAGGACAGAACCGTGGCGCTGACCCTCGACCTCACGGGCAAGGCGGCGGTTGTCACCGGGGCGAGCCGGGGGTTGGGCCGAGCCATGGCCGTGGCGCTCGCCGGGGCAGGCGCGGACCTTGCGGTCACGAGCCGGCGCGTCCAGACGCTGGACGGAGTGTGCGAGGACATCTCTCGCCTTGGCAGAAAGGCCCTGCCGATCGAACTCGACGTGCGCCGCGAGGCGGACATCCGCCGCATGGCCGACGAGGCCGTCAGCGGCCTGGGCGGGGTGGATATCCTGGTGAACAACGCGGGGTGCATCGTGCGCAAGGACGCGCTCGAGCTCACCTGGGCGGACTGGGACGCGGTGTTGGAGACGAACCTCAAGGGCGCCTTTTTCTGCGCCCAGGCCCTGGCCCCGGGCATGCTGGACCGCGGCTGGGGCCGGATCATCAATATCGGTAGCGCCACATGCGTGTTCGCCTACCCGCAGATCACCAGCTACTGTGCCAGCCGCGGGGGCGTGATGCAGCTCACCAGGAGCCTGGCCGCGGAGTGGGGCCCCCGGGGTGTGACCGCGAACGTGCTTGCGCCGGGCTGGTTCCAGACCGAGCAGAACCGCGTCCTGTGGCAGAACCCGGACTGGCTGGCCGGCCTGAGCCGCCGCGTACCCGTAGGCCGCATGGGCAGCCCCGCGGAGCTGGGGCCGGCAGTGGTGTATCTCGCCTCCGGGGCGTCGGCGTACGTGAACGGAGAGCTGTTCCTCATCGACGGGGGCTTTACCACCGGCAGCATGCAGAGCGCCCCCGCAGACGCGCGTGAAGAGGGAGACAACGCGTGAACGCCTCCGAGCCGGTGCGCCAGGCCCTGGGCCTGCCGCAGGCGAGCCAGGTGTGCATCGCGGTCGCTGATCTCGCCCGGGCGGTGCGCTTCTTCGAACACGTGCTGGGGCTGGGCCCCTTTGTGCGGCCCGAGATCGCGTACCACGACGTCACCTACCACGGCCGGCCCGCATCCGGCCGGTGGGAGATGGCCTTCGCCTCGTTGGGCCCCGTCGAGCTCGAACTCGCCCATCCGTTGCAGGCGCCGAACATCTATCAGGACTTCCTGGACGCCCACGGCGAGGGTCTGCACCACATCGGGTTCGACGTCTCGGACCTGGACGCCGCCGTGGCCCGGGCGCAAGCACTGGGGCTGACGGTGCTCATGAGCGGGCGCACCGCGCAGGGCGGGTTCGCGCACTTGGACACTCGCGCCGCGGGCGGGACGATCCTCGAGGTGATCGAGCGTCCGGCGCGGCGGGTATAGGGTGGTCCGTTCCCGGGCGGCGGGGCAGGGAACGTGGCGATGCGCGCTGCCCCTCGACACTGTGTGACGACCGAGCAAGCGCTTGTGCCTTGCAGGAGGAGTCCTATGAACGCGGTTCTGGAACGGATCGAGGAGTTGGGCATCGTGCCCGTGGTGAAGATCGAGTCCGCGCGCCACGCCGTGCCGCTCGTTCGCGCGCTCCAGCGGGGCGGTCTGCCCGTGGCCGAGTTCACGTTCCGCACCGCTGCCGCACAGGACGCGATCAAGGCGGTGTGCGACGCGCACCCGGAGGTGCTGGTGGGCGCGGGCACGGTGCTCAATCCGGAGCAGGCCGACAAGGCGGTGACCGCGGGCGCGCGGTTCATCGTGAGCCCGGGGCTCAACCCGCGGACCGTGGCGTGGTGCGTGGAACATGACGTGCCGGTCGTCCCGGGCGTTGCCACGGCCACGGATATCGAGGCCGCGATGGGGCACGGTCTGTCCGTGCTCAAGTTCTTCCCGTCCGAGGCCCTGGGCGGGCTGGCGATGCTGCGCGCCCTGTCCGCGCCCCTGGGCGGGGTGCGGTTCGTGCCCACGGGCGGGGTCAAGCCCGAAAACCTGGTCGAATACCTCGCGTTCGACAAGGTGCTGGCCGTGGGCGGCAGTTGGCTGACCAAGGCGGACGTGATCGCGGCCGAGGATTTCGACAGGATCGCGGCCCTGACCCGAGAGGCTCTCGCGTTGATGCTCGGGTTCTCCATCGGCGGCGTGGCGTTGCGGACCGGCGCGCAACTCCCGGAGGCCGTGGCGAGCATGCTGCCCATAGGCGGCGCGCGCAAGGGCAAGGACGCGGGCGTCATCACGGTGCGCACGCACAACGCGCGTCGCGCGGCCGCCTTCCTGGAACGCCAGGGGCTGGCGGTCGACCGTTCGGGCCTGGACGAGACTCCGGCGCGCATCGCCTTGCAAGAGGCGGTCGGCGACTTCCGGGTCGAGTTCGCGGCGTCCGGCTGACCACCACCTCGCACAGGTGCCGGATGGCCGGACCGAGCGCGTGGTTGGTGCGGTCGTCTCGGTCGGCGTCTCTATTGGGGTTTGCGGTAGGGCCACATGGCGATGCCGCCGTCGAGCACCCGCACGTCCGGGAACCCGGCCGCGCGCAGGATCACCGAGGCCTCGTACGCGCGCACCGAGCGCGAGGAGAACAGGACGATCGTCCGGTCTTTGGGCAATTCGTCCACCCTGCCGCGCAGCGCGCCCAGGGGGATGAGCCGCGACCCGGGCAGGCGCACGCGCTCGAACTCCCCGGGCGTGCGCACGTCCAGGAACACGAAGTCCTCGCCTTGTGTCTGCATGCGGCGCACCTCAGCGGCGCGGATGCCGCGCATGGTTCCGTTCAGCTTGTTCAGGGCCACGTGCGCGGCGGCGACCAGGTTGTCGATGGCCGGGGCATAGGCCGGGGCGTAGCCCAGGTCCGCGTTGGCGAGCGCGTCCACGGTCAGGGCGCTCGTGATGCCCACGGCGGCCACGTCCACGCGCTTGGCCGCGTCGCCCGGACCGGTGGCCTGGACACCGAGAATGCGCCGCGACTTGACGTCGACCACGAGCTTGAGCAACAGCTCCTTGGCCCCGGGCATGAAGTGGTCCTTGTCCCAGCCGGGCACGAGCACGGCCACCGTGTCGTATCCGGCCCGGCGCGCCTGCGTCTCGGTGAGGCCCGTGCGCGCCACGCAGTAGTCGAACACCTTGCATACCGTGGTGCCCAGCACCCCCGGGAAGGCTTCCTCGCGGCCGCAGATGTTGCCCGCGGCCACCCGCCCTTGCTTGTTGGCCGTGGAACCGAGCGGCACGTAGCAGGGCCGGCCGGTGACAAGGTCCGTGCATTCCACGCAGTCGCCGACCGCGCTGATGCTCGGGTCCGAGGTCCGCATATGCTCGTCCACCCGGACGCTGCCGGTCAGGCCGATCTCCAGGCCGGCGGCGCGAGCCAGCTCCACGTTGGGCTGGACTCCGATGCCCACCACCGCCATGTCCGCGGGCAGCTCGGCGCCCTGGACGGATACGGATTTCACCCGGCCCTCCTCGTCGCCGTGCAGGGCGTCCACGCGCGTGCCAGTGAGCACCCGCACGCCGTGCGACTCGAGGTGGCGCTCCACGAGCCGGGCCATGTCCTCGTCTAGGATCCCCAGGATCTGCGGGGCCGTCTCCACCATGGTGACCCGGCACCCGCGCTGCACCAGGGGGTCGGTCACCTCCACGCCGATGAGCCCCCCGCCGAGCACCAACACGTCGCGCGCCCGCTCGTCCGCGAGCGCAGCGCAGATCGCCTCCGCGTCGGAGAGGCCCTTGAGGGTGTACACGTTCTCGAGCTCGATCCCCGGGATCGTCGGAGTGACCGGCGAGGCGCCCGTGGCCAGCACCAAATGGTCGTAGGCGAGGGAGGACTCTTCGTTGGTAAGGCAGTCGCGCACGCGCACCTGCTGGGCCTCGCGATCGATGCGGATGGCCTCGGTCTGGTTGAGGACCTGGACGTTCTTCATTTGCTGGAAGAACACCGGATTGCGCACCGTGCCCGCTGGCGTGCTCATGAGCTCGCGGTAGTCGCGGACCGCGCCCGAGATGCAGTACGCCAGCCCGCAGCCCGCGTAGGAGAGGAACCGTTCGCGCTCGACCACCGTGACCTGCGCATCGGGCATGAGCCGCGTGATCCGGGCCGCGACCTTCGGCCCGCCCACACGCCCCCCGATGATGACCACGCGCAGCGAGGGCGCTTCCCCGGGTTTGGGCCCAGTGGGTGCCGGGCGCGTGGCCACGGGCAGCTGGACCGTGACCTCTGCGCCGCCCAGGTCGGCCTTCCCGATGGAGACCTCGCCCCCGAGGGTCTCGACCACGCTCTTGACGAACGTGAGCCCGAGCCCCACCCCGGGCCGCGAGGAGGACTGCGCCGCGGGCGTGCGGAAGAAGGGCTCGAACACGCGCTCGCGGCTCTCCTCCGGGATGCCCACCCCGGAGTCGGCCACGGTCACGGCCACGGTCTCGGGCCGGTCGCCGCCGCGCAGGGACAGGCGCACCCGACCGATGTCGGGCGTGTACTTGAGAGCGTTGTTGAGGAGCGCCTGCAGGACCTCGGACAGGGCGGCCTCCTGGCCGGTGACGAGCGCGGGGTCCATCTCCACGTCCAGGGACAGCGAAATCGCGTGCTCGGACGCCTCTTCGGTGAACTGGTGGTACACTTGGCGGGCCACCTCGGCGAGGTCGGTGACGCCCTCGCGGATGCCCTGCTGCTCAAGGTCCGTGGCGATGGCCAGCATGCGCTGCACCGAGGTGGAGGCCTGCTCGCAGCGCGCATAGGCGCGTTCGAGCAGGTCCTTCTGCTTGGTCGACAGCGGACCGGCGAACCCGCCGAGCAGGGACCGCAATATCGACTCGGCCCCGGCCACGGGCGAGCGCAGCTGATGGGCGATGAGCCGCGCGAAGCGCAGCGAATCGGGCTGGTCCGGGTCGGTGGCCATTCTTCTACCTGCGCCGCTTCAGATAAGCGCGTCGTTCCATCCGCCGGGCGACAGGAGCGCCGCCACTTCGCGCGCCCCGCGCTGGAGCTGGGGGCTTACCGGGTGTCCGGTACGCCTGGCGCCAGGCTGAAAGGCCAGCACGCGGACCTGGACGTCTTCGATCGCGCCGCGCAACGCCTGGGCGAACACCTCCAGCGACATCGTGTGCGTGGACACGCCGCTGCCGTGCAGGTCCGCGGCGTCGAAGAGCGCCGCCTCGCCGGGCGCGGCGCCGAAGTCGACCGCGTCGACCAGGATCACATGTCTGGGCCGCTCGCGCAAGACCTTGCCCGCATAGTTCTCCGGCGTCTGCCCACAGTCGTAGACCAGGAGGTTCGGATGGGGCGAGAGGAGCGACGCGAAGTACGGCCCGATGCCATCGTCCTCTCGCAGGGGATTGCCGATGCCCAGCACTGCGGTCTTGTCCGCGAGGCAGTCGCGCAGACACGCGGCCAGGGCTTGCAGGCCGCCGGTCACTTCCATTCTTCGGCCAGGAACACGTTGCGCCGACAGCGCGGGCACAACACGCGAACGAGGTCCGAGCGCAGCCCGGGATGCGCCGGGTCTCGCGGTATGGGGGCGGCGCCCGCCTCGCGCTCCTGCGCATCTACGAGAAACAGGGTCGGGGTCGCGTACGCCTGCGGCCCGAGCTTGCGGGCCAGCCAACACAGGTGGTCCTTGGCCCCGATCACCTCGCCGCAATGTTCGCACAGGACCAGCTCCTTTTCCACGCGTTCCGTCGTCTCGCCGCGGTCCAGGGTGGCCAGGTCATAGTCGTTCGACTGCGCAATGCCCTTTTCGGTGGTGCAGTACCGCTCGCACTGCCCGCAGAAGATGCACACGTCGTAATGCACCGTGAGCTTGCGCAGTCGGTTCTCTTTGTCGTCCACGAGCTGGATCGCGCGCGCGGGACACACGTTCGCGCACGCTCCACACCCGATGCACTCGTCCTCGTCGTACCTGGGCACGCCGCGATACGTCTCCGGCGCGGTATACGGCTGGGCCGGAAACTTGGACGTATACGGGCCCCGCACGAACAGGACCTTCAGGGCCTCGAGGAGCTCGCGCAGCTTGGGTCGTCGCATGCGGTGCGTCCTATTGCTCCAGTTCGGCTTCCTTGTCCACCACGCTCTTGCGCCACAGGGCGATGCCGCTGCGGTGCGCGGCCCGCGCCAGGGCGTGCGCGCCCACCGGCGAGGTAAGCACCACGAACACGATGCACAGCAGGGCCTTGCCCACGATCGCGCCATCCGGCGCCAGGAACGCGGTGCCGGCCAGGATGAGACACGTGCCCAGGGTCACGCACTTGGTGGCCGCCTGGAGCCGGTTGTAGATGTCTGGCAGCCGGAACAGCCCCAGGCACCCGAACAGGTCGAACGCGACCCCGGCCGCCAGCAGAATCCAGCCGATCGTCTCCATGCTCGGTGCAGCTCCTGTACAGCGCGGGCCTGCGTTCGCCCGGTCAGTCGTCGAAGGGCCGGCCTTCCAAATACTTGGCCAGCGCCAGGGTCCCGATAAAGCTCAAGAGCGCCCAGGTGATCGCGACGGTGAGGTAAAACCCCTTGCCCGTGAACAGCGTCAGAAACGCCGAAAACCCCACGAGCAGCGTGCCGAGCGCGTCGATGGCCACGGTGCGGTCCGGTGCGGTCGGCCCGCGGCCGATCCGGTACAGGCACAGGAACGCGCACAGCGCCAGGATGAACATCAGGGGGCCGAGTCCGCTCATGGTTCAAAGATCCTCACCAGTACCTTTTCGAAACGGCTGACGATCATGCGCCGCTGCTCTTCCGGGTCGTCCGAGGCCACGTAGATCCAGTGGATGTACAGGTCCTGGCCGTCGATGTCCACGGTCAGGGTGCCGGGTGTGAGGTTGATGGAGTTCGCGAGCATGGTCTTGGCGATG
>CAZOBJ010000094.1:0-12605 GCA_964577825.1 uncultured Planctomycetales bacterium | reverse complement strand
TCATCGTGGATCGCTACAGCCCGCAGCTGTACCGATTGGCCTATTCCCTGGTGGGGAACGCCGCCGATGCGGAGGACGTATTGCAGGAGACCCTGTTGGGTGCGTTGCAGGGCTTGGAGCGATTTCAGGCGCGCTCTTCGCTGAAGACTTGGCTCGTGCGCATCCTGATCCGGCAGGCCGGGCGGTGTCGTCAGAGGCGCGCTAGACACCGCACGATGGCCCTCGAGGCGGTCGAGGCCGGCGAGAGGATGTCAGAGGGCCCGGCCCCCGAGCAGGGAGCGCACATGGACCTGACGGATGCCCTGGAGGCCCTGGCCCCTCTGCACCGCGAGGTGATCATGCTCCGAGAGGTCCAAGGCTTCTCCTACGAGGAGATCGCCGCCGTGCTGGGTGTTCCGCGCGGCACGGTCGAGTCCAGGTTGTTCCGGGCCCGCCGGGTGCTCAGGGATAGGCTCAAGGACTACCTCCCGACGGAACCGCCGCCGGGAGAGGCGGGTGGTGAGGAGGCATGACCATGGCCGACTCCTGTGAATACGCGCGAAGGGTGAGCCTGTACCACGACGGGGAACTGACCGGGGAGGAGCGCCTTCTGATCGAAGCGCACTTGACCCGTTGCCCCGCGTGCGCGCGAGAGCTCGCCGAACTGCGGGCCCTGTCCAAGACGCTTCGAGAATCCGAGATCCCCGCCTTGCCTGAAGATGTGCTCCGCCGGCTGCACGAGACGGCGCCTCCGGTGCGTGAGCGTGTGCTGCTCAGAATGGCCGAGATCTTGGCGGCCGCGGCCGCCCTCGTACTGATCGTGACCGGCTTGTGGATTTGGCGCGACACCGAGCAACCCGGCCCCGCGTCCCTGTCACAGTGGGAACTTGCAGCGGTCGCCCTGCGCGTGGAACCGTCGGCCCCCGAGGACCAGCAGGTCGCGCAGTGGATCGTGGACGATCTCTCGTCGGAGAACGGTGATGACTAAGGCGAAGGTGATCCTGTTCGTGTGCTTCTGCGCGGCATTCGCCGCAGGTGTGGCCGTCGGCGTGGTAAGCGGTCGCGGCGAGCAACGCAAGGACCGAGAGTCCTGGCTTGCGCAAGAGCTCGACCTCAGCCCGGAACAGCGGGCACAGATGCGCGAGATCTGGTCGGATGTGGTGAAAGAGACGCGCGATCAGCAGCGCGAAGAGCGCCGCGCGATCCGCGAGGAACGAGACGCCGCGATCAACGACCTGCTCACCGAGGAGCAGCGGGCCCGGCATCAGGAGATCCTCAGTACGTACGAACGCAAGCTTGAGGCCGCGGAGCGAGCGAGAAAGCATGCGTTCGAGCAGGCCGTGAACCAGACCAAGGAAATCCTGACCGAGGCGCAGCGCCGGAAGTACGAGCAAATCCTGTCCAAGGGCCCGTTCTCGATGCGGCATGACCGGCACTCCCGCGATCGTCAGGACGAGAAGCATCGAGAGGACACGAAAGGCCGCTGAGGTCCTTTGCGGTTGAGGCACTTGTCTTGTTCGGAAGGAGGCGAGCGATGTGTGTGCGTAGGGCGTGGGTGAAGGGTGTAATGCTTGGCGTGTTGGTGGCTTGCGGTCTGACTGCGGCAGTCTCTGCCCAGGAGGCACCGGGTCGGCGTCGTCGGTGGAATCCGGAAGAGATGCGCGCGCGGTACCTGGAACGATTCAAAGAGCAGCTGGAGGTGAGCGACGCCGAGTGGGAGGTCATCCGGCCCCGACTCGAAAAGGTAACCGCCCTGGCCCGAGAGACCACGATATCCCGGTTCGGCCAGACGGAACGCCGGCGTGGTCGACGTGGCGGGGATGAGGCCGAAGCGCAGGAGCAATCCGCGCTTGCCGAGGCTGCGGAGGAACTCCGTGAGGTCTTGGAAGCAGACGCCTCGACGCCTGAGGAGATCCAGGCCAAGCTCACGGCCCTCCGCGAGGCTCGAGAACAGGCCAGGCAAGACCTGGCACAGGCCCAGGCCGAATTGCGCGAGCTATTGACCCAACGCCAGGAGGCCCAGCTCGTGCTCCTGGGCATTCTGGACTGACCGCAGGTGGCGCCGCCGGCGCACGCCTGGTGCGTGCGTCGGCGGGCAGCCGCGTTCACCAGGATCGGACCAAGATGGTTGATCTGTGCAGTAAGTTGGTGGAATCCGGTCTCCTCTCGGCGCAGGATGCCGAGCGCGTGGAAGGCGCCAGGGCACAAGGCGCTTCGCTCGACGAGGCCCTTCTCGGCCTGTCCGAAGCCCCCACTCCCGAGTTGCTCCGCTTCCTCGCGCGTGAGGCGCGGGTTCCGTATGCGGACCTCGAAGCCGAGCAGCCCTCGCGCGAGTTCCTGACGCGTTTCCCTGCCCACTTGCTTCTCGAGCACCGCCTGCTTCCGCTGCGTGAGGAAGAAGATTCGGTGGTGCTGGTTGCAACGGATCGGCTGTTCGACACCACCGGGCTGGATGAGCTGAGTCTAGCGTCGGGCCGTATCTGCCGTCCCGCGCTGGCCGCGGGCCCGGAAATCGAGCGGTGCCTGAAGCAGTCCCTGGGTGTGGGAGCGGAGACCATGCAGGCGCTGGTCTCCAGCGCGGGCGAGGCGGTTCAGGTCATCGGATCGACTGCGCAAGACAGCGTGGACCTTGCCGAGGCCGCGGAAGATGCCTCCATCATCCGTTTCGTGAATGAGGTGTTGATGGAGGCGATCGGTCTCCGCGCGACGGATGTGCATTTTGAGCCGTTCGACAAAGAGTTGCGGGTACGTTACCGCGTGGACGGCGTACTGCAGGAGGCGGCCATCCCATCCGAAGTGCAGCGATTCCAGGCGGCGATCATCTCGCGGCTGAAGATCCTCAGCCAACTCGACATCGCGGAGAAGCGCCTCCCCCAGGACGGGCGCATCAAGCTTCGCATCGGAGGCCGAGAGATCGACGTACGCGTGTCGGTCATTCCCATGGTCCACGGCGAGGCCGTGGTCCTGCGCCTGCTGGATCGCAGCGCTGCGCTGTTGGGTCTCGAGCAATTGGGCATGTCGTCCGCCGACTGCGCCTCGTTCCAGGGGCTCCTGGAGCTTCCGCACGGCATCATCCTTGTGACGGGCCCAACGGGTAGCGGCAAGACCACCACGCTGTACGCGGCCTTGTCGCGCATCAACGACGTGGAACGGAAGATTTTGACCATCGAGGATCCCGTGGAGTATCAGCTGCGTGGCATCAATCAGATTCAGGTCTCCGGCAAGGCCGGGCTGACGTTTGCCCGGGGGTTGCGGTCCATCCTGCGGCACGATCCCGACGTCATCCTGGTCGGCGAGATTCGCGACCAAGAGACCGCACAGATCGCGGTGCAGGCTTCTCTCACCGGCCACTTGGTTTTCTCCACGTTGCATACGAACGACGCCCCCGGGGCGTTGATCCGCCTGGTGGACATGGGCGTGGAGCCCTATCTTGTGGCCTCTTCGCTCGAGGCCGTGGTGGCCCAACGCCTCGTGCGCCTGGTCTGCAAGCAGTGCCGGTATGCTTTGTCGGTCGAGGACACGCGAGAAACCGCCGAAAGGTACGGGCTGACGGCCGGACGTGTGTTTTGCGCGGGGCGCGGATGCGGGCAGTGCCTAGGAACCGGCTACTGGGGGCGTTCTGGAATATTCGAGGTCATGCGGGTGACGAATGAACTGCGCACTCTGATCGTGACGGGGGCTTCCACCGGTGAGATTCGAGAAGCCGCAAGGAAAGACGGGATGCGGATCCTTCGCGAGGACGGCTGGCGCTTGGCGCGCGAGGGCCGGACGACCATTGCGGAAGTGGTCCGCGTCACAAGAGACGAGCAACTCAGGCAAAACGGACGATTGGAGACGGACGGCGCGGGCGCCCCCCTGGCGCCACCGCCCGGCGAGAGAATGACCTGATGCCGGTTTTCGAATACACGGCCCTGGACGCGGCGGGCAAACAGGTCTCCGGCTCCACGGACGAGCGCAGCCGCGCTGCCGCTCTAGACCGGCTGGCCGAGCTGGGACTGTTTCCCATGTCGGTCGCGCCGACGGATACCGAGGGTCCCGCGCCGCACGCGGCCGACGGCCGAGCGGGCAGACGCGTACCCCAGAGGACCGTGGAGGCCTTTACCCGGCAATTGGCCAACCTGCTGTCCGCGGGCGTGGCGCTGAGCCGTGCATTGCAGTTGTTGGCGCGAGAGGCCGCGCAGCCCGGCGCAAGGGATCTGTGGGCCGCCATTCATGACGATGTGGCCGACGGCATGTCGCTTGGAGACGCATTGGCCAAGCGGCCCAGATGTTTCTCTTCCGTGTATGTCGCTATGGTGCGCGCGGGCGAGGCTGGCGGGTTCCTGGATATCGTCCTGGAGCAGATCGCGGACTTCCGGTCCCGGGAACAAGACCTGAAGGGCAAGGTCAAGGCGGCGCTGGTGTATCCCGTGGTGCTGGCGGTCCTGGCCGCCGGGGTGCTCGTGTTTCTCCTGACGTACTTTATCCCCCGGTTCTCGTCGATATTCGACGAATTCGGCGGCGCTTTGCCTTGGCTGACTCGGCTGATTGTAGATGTAAGCGAGCTCGTGGTTCGTTATGGCCCCTTCCTGTTGATCGGCGCGGTGCTTGCGGCGCTTGTGCTGCGGCGCGTGGCGGCCTCCGAGTCCGGGCGGCGTACGTTCGAGAGGCTTGTGCTCAGCCTGCCCGGATTTGGCAACGTGGTGGCGCGGTTCGCGCTCGTGCGGTTCTGTCGGATGCTGGGCACGCTCTTGGCCGCCGGCGTTCCGCTGGTGGTGGCCTTGCGGGTGGCCCGAGAATCCATCGGCAACCAGACCCTGGCCGATACGGTCTCGCACGCCGTAGAGGAGGTGCAACGCGGTGCTCCCCTGGCCAAGAGCCTCGGCGGAACGCAGCGGCTCTTCCCCGTCGACGTGGTGGAGATGGTGGCCGTGGCCGAGGAGAGCAGCCGCCTGGACAAGGAGCTGACGCGCATCGCCACGGCGTATGAGAAGGACCTCGACCGGCGACTGCGCATGCTCGTCGCCCTGGTCGAGCCCGCTTTGTTGTTCGTGATGGCGGGTCTGGTGGGCACGGTGGTCATCGGCATGTTGTTGCCGGTCTTCACGCTTCAGGAACTGGTCCGGTAGGCGCCCGACTACCGCGGGCATGGGAGAAGGCCATGGCAGGACCAGCGCGCAAAAGGATATGGAAGAAGGCGCATCGTCGCGCTCAGTCGGCGTTCACCCTGATCGAGCTGTTGCTCGTGCTGGTGATTCTCGCGGTCCTGGCCGCGGTGGTGGTCCCGAAGTTTACCCGCCGCTCCGAGCAGGCGCGCATGACCGCCGCTCGCGCCGACATCGCCAACCTGGAGGTGGCGTTGGACGCATTCGAGGTGGACACCGGTCGGTTTCCGACCACGGACGAGGGCCTCGCGGCGCTCGTCGAGGAGCCTGCCGGCGCCTCGGGATGGTACGGCCCGTACATCAAGCGGGGCGTACCCAAGGACCCGTGGGGGCGGCCCTATGTATACACCCAACCGGGCGACCACAACACGACGGGGTATGACCTGTACTCCTATGGGCCCAACGGTCAAGAGGGCGGGGATGACGACATCGACAACTGGTCCGAACGCTGAGCGCGCCACCAGGATCCGCCCGAGGGCTGCGGGCTTCACCCTACTGGAGCTCGTGCTGGTGATGGTCATCATCTGCACGGTGCTGGCCATGGCCTCGGTGTCTTTGCGGGGGTTCTTCGGGTCTCGCCGCACGGCGGATGCGGCCGGGCAAATCCTTACTCTGACGCAATTCGCCCGCAGCCGGGCCGTGGCCGAGGGGCGCGCGTACCGGCTGCATGTGGACGCGGACGCGGGCCGGTACTGGCTCACGGCGCCTGAGGACGGTGTGCACGACGCGCTTCGCTGCGAGTTCGGCCGCGTATTTCGGCTGCCCGAGGGTACGACCGCCGCGTGGATCGACTCGCCGCAGACCGCCTTGTGTGGATGGATCGCGTTCTATCCGGACGGGCGCGCCGACGCAGCGCATCTGCGGCTTGCCGGACGCCGAGGAGAGACGGCGGACATCCTGTGCGCGTCCGCGGCGCAACCATACCGGATCGCCGCAAGAACCGGCGGAGTACCCAGATGAACCGAAGTGGTGGCGGGACGCAGGGCAAGGCAGGCTTCACGCTGGTGGAGGTTCTGGCCACCCTGGTGCTGGTGGCGATTATCCTGCCCGTGGCGATGGAGGGGATCTCGCTGGCGCTGGCCGCCACCGATCACGCCAGGCGCCAGACCGAGGCGTGTGCGCTTGCTGAATCCAAGCTCGCCGAGCTGGTCGCCACCGGCGACTGGCAAGGGGCCAATCTAGTGGGTGAGGCCGAGGACGCTTGGCCCGGATATCGATGGACGGCAGAGGTGGACGACTGGGAGGACGCCACGATGCGGCTGCTGACCGTTCGCGTGCACTGGGCCGCGAGAGGGCATGAACGCGAACTGGCGATGTCTACCCTGGTCGACGGGGGAGGGGAGTGAAATGGTGCAGCCCCGCCGTGCAACGCTGGGCTTCACGCTCCTTGAGATGCTTGTGGCTTTGGCACTCATTGCCGTGCTGGCGAGCGTGTTGTACGCCAGCCTGCGCATTGGCTTCGATGCGCGCCGACGCGCGGATGCAGCGCTCGGCGACCTGCGCGTGGCGCGCGTAGTCGCGGACCTCGTCCAGCGCGACCTCGTCCAGGCCCTGCCATCGACAGGCGTTCTGATCGGCGCGTTTGTCGGAGAAGACGCCACCATGGACGGCTTCGGCGCTGACGCGGATGCGGTGTCGTTCTTCGCCTCGCTCGAAGACGGCGGACGCGCACCACCGGCCGTCTGCAGGGTCGACATCCTGGCGGAGTCCTCCGCCGCAACAGGCACGCCTCGTCTGATCCGTCGCGTGAGCCGGGACCTGCTGGCCCCCAGCGTGGAGGAGCCGGTCGACGAAGTGCTTTGCTCGGACGTCGCGGGCTTCAATCTCCGGTACTACGACGGGTCCTTTTGGTCGGATAGCTGGGATTCAACGACTCGCGGGGACGCCCTTCCCATTGCGATCGAGATGCGTGTGGACGTGAAGCGATCCCGAGAGGCCCCGGGGGTCGACCACGCGGAGCCCTACTCCTTGACACGAATATTTCTGCTGCCTTGCGCAGCGATGGGCCCGACGCAGGACGGGACCACTCGTGGAGCGGGTGGATAAAGGTTCCATGCCATGGCCGACGGCGACTACAAACACACTGGACGCGCATCACGCGGAACCGTGCTCATCGTAGCGATGTGGATCGTGCTCGTGCTGGCCGGCCTGGTGCTCGTGTTCGCCCGCGCTGTGCGGGTGGAGACGACTGCCTCGGCGAACCGCGTGGCTCGGCTGCAGGCCGAAGCTGTGGCTCGGGGCGGGTTGCGCTATGTAGAAGCGAAGCTGGCGGGAACAAACGGTGCGGCGATTGACGAGGGTGTTCGTTGCGAGGCGGTGCCGGTGGGCGAGGGCTTTTTCTGGTCGCTTGCCGCGGACCCCGAAGATGAGCGCACGCATGCCTTCGGCATCCGAGACGAGGCATCGCGGCTCAATCTGAACACGGCGACGCAGGAAATGCTTCTGGATCTCCCGGGCATGACCAGCGAGCTTGCGGCCGCGATTGTGGACTGGCGCGACCCGGACGGCGAGGTGTCCCCCGGTGGCGCCGAAAGTGAGTACTACCTGCTGCTCGACGAGCCCTACCTGTGCAAGAACGCTCCGTTCGAGACCGTGGAGGAGCTCCTTCGCGTGAAGGGCGCGTCACTTGAACTTCTCTTTGGCGAGGACGCCAACCGCAACGGCGTGCTGGATCCCAACGAGAACGACGGGTCGGACACCGGCCCGCCGGACAACGGCGACGGCAACCTGGACCGCGGGCTGTTCGACTACCTGACCGTGTACAGCGCCGAGCCCAACCTCGATGCCGACGGCCGGGAACGCATCAACGTGAACGACGTGCGCGCCGAAGGGCTCTCGGAACTGCTGCGCGAGGTCCTTGCCGATGACCGCTTCTTCCAGGTGATGGAGCGCGTGCGGGGCGGGCGTCCCTTCGAGAACGTGCTGGAGTTTCGATTCAAGACCGGGCTGACCCCGGATGAGTTCGCCCCGGTCGCCGACCAGATCACGACCACGGACGACGAGACCCTGCGGGGGCTCGTCAACGTCAACACCGCGCCGCGGGCGGTATTGCTGTGCCTGCGGGGGCTGGAGGAAGGAGACGTAGACGCCTTGCTCGCGCACAGGGGCGCAGAGGACGCGGACCTCGACACCGTGGCCTGGGTGGGCGAGGTTCTGCCGCGCGAGAAGGCCGTGCGCGTTGGCGGACTCATCACCACCAGGTCGTTCCAGTATTGCGCGGACATCGTGGCAGCGAGTGCGGTGGGCCGGTCGTACTGCAGGTATCGCGCCGTGATTGACGCAAGTACTGACGCGCCTCGTGTGATGTTTTGGCACGAGTGCACCCATCTGGGCTGGCCTCTGGATTCCGAGGTGCTCGCCCAGCTGCGCACGGGCGATGTACAGACCAATCCGGGCGGCGTGACGTCTGCGGGGGCTTGGTAATGTCTCGACTCCGGCCGTCATTCCTGGGGCTGGCAATAGCGGATGACCGCCTGCATGTGGCCGAGGCGGTGCATTCGGGCGGGCAGTGCACCGTGCGTCGGTGCGCCATGTTCCCATTTCCGCAAGGCGCGTCTCTCGACGCGCCTGCACAGCTCGGGGCGGCGCTTGGGCGGTTTCTGCGGGAGCGGAACTTCACCGCTACCCGCGCCGTGCTCGGGATTCCGGCAGGCTGGTGCGTGTCAAAGTCGATCAGCCTGCCTGCCGCGTCGCCCGAGGACGTGGCCGACATGGTACGCTTGCGGGCCGAGCGCGCGTTCGCGACCGAGTCCTCCCGCTTGGTTACGGATTGCGAACCCGGCGCGTGGCAGGGACGTGAGCTTCGCCTGCTCGTCGCCGCCATGCTGCGCGACCGGCTCGCGGGCCTGCAGAGTCTGGCCCAGGCGGCGGGCCTGCGGCCCATGGGCGTGCTACCCGCCTCCCTGGCGCTCGCGGCTACGGTTGGGGCGGATCTTTCCTCGGGTGTCCTGGTCGTATTGGGCTACGACGGTGTAGAGATGACCGTCCGCTCGCGCGGCGCCGATTGCGCTCTGCACCGTGCCCCTCTGCCTCCTCTTCCCCTGGGCCAGGAGGCCGAGGACCCGCCGGAGGCCTGGGTCGAGGCGCTTCGCGATTCCGTGCAGCGAATGAGCGTGCTCATGCCTGCAATCGGCGACGAGACGACAGATGCCCACGTCCTGATCTGCGACAACCTGGGCATGCCGGAGGCGACGCTTGAAGATCTCTGCCGCCCGTTGGGCCTTCCGACTGAGATCTGCGCTGCCGACACGGTTCTGGGGCTCGCGGAGGAAGGGCCAGGGGAAGAGTGCACCAGTGCAGCGGCTGCTCTGGCGCGATTGGGCGCCCAAGGGGGTGAGCTTCCCCTCAACTTTTTGCGATCCCGCCTCACGGTGCGCAAGCCCAGCCGCAATGGTCGTCGCGCCGCCTGGGCAGCGGTCGCGGGACTGATCATTCTCGGCATGGTGGCAGCCTGCCTCGTGCAATGGCGCCGAGACGAGCAACAGCTCGCCGCGCTTCGTGGTCGCCTGGAGGCGATGAGGGCGGATGTGGAGGCTGCCGACGACCTTGTGGAACGCGTTACCCTGGTGCGCGGGTGGACGGATCGCAGGCCACGGTTTCTCGAACCGCTTCGGGAACTTACGTTGGCTCTCCCGGTGGAAGAGCGAATCTGGATCACCAGTCTCGCCATACGCGAAGACATGCGCGTGGTTGTGACGGGCAAGTCCGCCGACGAGAAGATCGTGCTTGGCCTGCTGGATAGGATTCGGGCTTGCCCCGCCTTCCAGGAGGCGCGGCTTCTGTACATGCGCGAGGCCGAGAGCAACGGAACCCGGGTCGCGTTTTCCATGGCGGTCAACTATGGGCCAAGGGGATAGGACGTGGTCTTGTCGAAGCGAGAACGATACCTGCTCTGGGCTGCCGTCGCCGTCCTGGGCGTGTTGGTGGTTGACAAGCTGGTGCTCACGCCGATCCAGGAGCGCCGCACCGCGATCCAACGGGCCACGGAGCAGGCCGTTGCGGAACTCGACCGGGCGAGGGCGCGCTTCGCCCAACGCAGACGTCTTGCGCCGCTATGGCGCAGCATGACCAATGGCACATTGCGCCTGGACCCTGCTGAGGCGGAAAGCAGGCTGCTGCACGCGGCACGCGACTGGTCGCAGGAGGCGGGACTCTCTCTATCGTCCATCCGTCCGGAGCGGACCGTGAACCGCGAAGACATGCTGGAGATGACCTTCCAGGCCGCCGGCACCGGGCCGATGCGTGCGGTCGCGGGGTTTCTCTGGCGTCTGGAGACGGCAGACTTCCCCGTTCGCGTCACGGAGCTTCAGCTCGGGACGCGCAAGGAGGGCGCCGACGACCTGTCTTTGCACCTGCGCTTGTCCACGTTGGCACAGCCGCCGCAATCGGCGGCCGAGGCACTTACCCACAAGCCGGTCGGCGGCGGAGGCGATGAGCTATGACCGGATTGGCCATGGACAGGGCCGCCGCCGTGTTCCTCTGCGCGAGCCTGTGGGTCGCTGTGTGCGCGGGTGCAGAGGCCGAATCGTCGTGGGAACGCTACAAGGTGCTCGTGGAGCGCAACATGTTTCTGCCCGACCGGTCTCGGCCGGCGCGGCCAACGCATACGCCCGTGGTCCGGTCGCCGCAGCCCCGCACGAACATCCTGTTGCGAGGGGTCGTGCGGCAAGGCGACGAATGTATCGCCTTTGTGGAGGACACGCGCTCCGGGGTTACGTCCCGGGTCCGCGCGGGAGACACGCTGGCAAACGGGCACGTCGCCCAGATCGGCCTGGACTACCTATTCTACGCCCGGGGAGACGAGACGATCCGCGTCGAACTCGGCGATCGGGTCGCCGCATTGGGGCAGGACGAGTCCCTTTCGTCTGAGGCGTCGGATGAGACCGCACAGGCCACCCAGGACCAGGACGCCGGTGAAGCCGCCCTTTTGGAACGGTTGCGTCGGCGCCGTGAACAGGAGTTGAACAAGCCATGAGATACGAGACATGCGCGCCAGGCCCGAGGCCAAAGGTGTCGCGTACGGCGGTCCTGGTTATGGCCCTACTGTTCTGGGCGGCTGCGCCGTACGCAGTGGAACAGGCAGCCGATCGGCCCTTACCTCCCTCGCCGATGGCCGAGAACGATGGAATCATCTTGAACTTCAAGGACGCCCCGCTCGAGACCGTACTGGCGTATCTGTCCGAGGCGGCTGGATTCGTCATTGTCGGAGACGTGGGCATGGAGTCGCGCGTCACGATCATCAGCCGTCAGCCGTTGGCCCCGCAAGAAGCCGTGGACTTGTTGAACACGGTGCTGAAGGAAGAGGGGTTCGCCGCCCTGCGCATGGGCCGAACGCTCAAAATCCTGCCCTTGTCCGAGGCCAAACAGGCCAATATACCGGTGCGCGCGGGCAACGACCCGGACGCGCTTGAACCGAGCGACAGTCTGGTCACACAAGTGGTGCCCTTGCGGTTCGTTGACGCGGCGAGGCTGAGTCAGGACCTGGCCCCCCTGGTGCCCGCGTATGCGGATATATCGGCGAATGCAAGCAGCAACGCGTTGATCCTGACCGACACCGCGGCCAACGTCCAGCGCCTGATGCAGATTGTGCGGGCCCTGGATACACACCTGGGTGCGGTAACCGAAGTCAGGGTGTTCGCGCTCGAGTACGCCAGCGCTGTGAACGCGGCGAAGCTTGTGAACGAGGTGTTCAAGGAGGAACCCGCCGCCCAGCAACAGCAGGCCGCCACCCGCGTCTTGCGACGGTTCCGCGGCCCCGGCGGGGACGGCGACGCGGACTCGAGCGAGGGACGTCCTTCCCAGAAGGTCACCGCCTCGGCCGACGAACGCACGAATACGGTAGTGGTCAGCGGCCCACCCGATGTGCTCAAGGTGGTCGAGACCGTGATCCGCGAGCTCGACGCGAATCCCATCGCCGAGCAGGCCGTGTTCACCTACCACCTCAAGAACGCCAAGGCCGAGAATTTGGAGCGCGTGCTCAACGAGTTGTTCGAGTCGGAGAGCAGTGCCCAGGCTCAAAGCTCAAGCGCGGGTGGAAGGCGGTCGTCCGCGCGTCGCTCGAATCAACAGGCCTCGGCCGGGACGGCGGAGACAGCTGCGGAGTTAGCCGGCGAGGTCCGCGTGGTGGCCGACGAAGACTCCAACAGCCTGATGGTCATGACCGCGCAGAAGAACTTCGCCCGCGTACGCGAGATCATCAGCGAGTTGGACCGCGCCGTACCCCAGGTCCTGATCAAGGTGCTCTTGGCCGAGGTCACGCACTCGAACAGCCGCGACCTGGGCGCGGAGTTCTCGGTCCTGAACCTACGCGCCTCCGGGCGCGGGGCATCGGGCCTCACAGACTTCGCCGTGGCCAATCAGAGCGGCGGGTTGATCTTCAGACTGCTCGAGAAGGACGTCACCGCCACCCTGCGCGCGCTGGAGGAAGAGGGCAAGTTGGACGTGCTGTCCCGTCCCTATATCCTGGCCAGTGACAATCAGGCC
>CAZOBJ010000093.1:0-12781 GCA_964577825.1 uncultured Planctomycetales bacterium | reverse complement strand
CTTATAGACTACGACCGAGAGATCATCGAGGAGATCGTCACGAATTATGACATCGATGGCCTGGCGCTGGACTACGTGGGGTACCGCAACTACTATGCGTGCTTCTGCGAGTACTCCAACCAAAAGCGGAAAGAGTACGCGCTGTCTCACCCCGGGCTTACCGAGAAGCAGGTCCTCGAGCAGTATTCCGAGGAGTCTCTCGTGGCGTACGTCGCCGATGTGGCGGCGCTTGCCAAGGGGATCGACCCGCGGTTGGCGCTGGGCATTCACATCTACCCGGATTTTGATCCGAATCCGCTGTACGGGAATCGGCTGCCCGTGGACTACTGCGGCCAGACCGTCGCGTGGTTCTACAAGCCGTTCTGGTCCTACGGCAAGGTGTTCGACAAGGCCAGGCAGTACAAGCAAGCCGAGGGCAAGTATCACGAGGGCAATACGTTCGTGCCGTTCGTTGGCGTGGCGTCCGGGGAGCGGTTGAAGCCGGCGGACCGGGTGCGCACGGAGATTCGCATCGCCGGCGCGTCGGGCGCACGCAGCGTGATGCTGGCCTTCTACCGGACGTTCCTGGACCACCCGGAGCTCGCCCATGTGGTGGCCGAGGAGCTGCGGTAGGGCGGTCGCGCGCGACGAACACCCGACCTGAGCAGCCAGCCTTGTTCCAAGACGAGAGCCGCGGCTACGTCGGGCAGAGCAAGCGATCCGCAGCAGGCCGCCCGGCCGCGACGAGCCGCTTGACGCGCGTTACGTGCACGGTGCAGGCGTCGAACTCCTGGTGCACGGTGCCGGTGACAAGCAAAGGCTGCGCGGTGTGCACCTCGCGCGCATAGCGGCGGTAGGCCTGGGGGAAGAGCACGGTCTCGTACAGGCCCGCGTGGTCCTCGAACGAGAAGAACTCCATCATCTCGTGAAGCTTGGTGCTCACCACCTTGCCCGTGACCGGCCAGCCGACCAGGGTGACCTGCTCGCCGACCCTTTGCGCGAGCGTGCGCGAGGAGGTAATGGGCCTTTGTAGACTACGCAGGCGATCCTCGTAGAGGGCCAGGGGATGCGCGCCGACGAGCGCGTCCAGGTACGCGTACTCCGTTTCCATGAGCTGGCGCCCGGTCAAGGGACAGAGCCGCGGGGGCGCGCGGCGAGTTGGCCGGGGCCGGGGCGCATGCGCGCCGAACAGGGTCTGCTGTGCGTCGCGGCGCGCGAGCCGGGCGGGGCGGCCGGTCATCAGTCGCGTCATCCACAAAATCTGCGGCCGGTTGAGCGCGGGCGCGAGCGCGTCGAGCGCTCCGATCATGGCGAGTCGGTGCAGGTCCTCGGCGGGCAGACGGGCGCGCCGCCACAGGTCCTCCAGGGACCGGTATGCGCCGCCCTGCGTGCGCTCGTGCAGGATCGCGTCCACAGCCTTGCGATGCAGGCCCTTCACCGCCATGAACCCCACGCGCACGCCGCCGTGGTCTTCGGTCCAGGTCCAGTCCGAGCGGTTCACGCACGGCCCGTGCACGCGCAGGCCCAGGCGCATGCACTCGCTCACATAGGCCTGGGCGCTGTAGTAGCCCCCGCCGTTGCTGAGGACCGCGGCCATGAAGTGCGCGGGATAATGGGCCTTGAGGTACGCGGCCTCGAACGAGACCTGGGCGTAGCTCGCCGAGTGCGGCTTGCAGAACGAGTACCCGGTCATGGACAGGATGGCGTCCCACGCGGCGTCGAGTGCGTGCTTGGGCACGCCGCGCGCGCGCCCGCCTTCAGAAAAGGCGCCCCGGTGCGCGGCCAGGCGCTTGGCCGCGTCGCGCTTGCCCAGGCACTTGCGCAGCCGGTCGGCCTGGGTGGCGTCGAACCCGGCCAGGGCCATGGCGAGCTTGCACACGTCCTCCTGATACACGGGCACGCCGTAGGTCTCGTCCAGTACGCCCGCGAGCAGGGGATGCAGGGGTTGCCACGGCTTGCCGTGCAGACGCGCGAGATACTCGTTGATGTACCGATTCGCGGCCGGGCGGATGATCGAGGAATGGATCACGAGATGCGCGAAGTCGCCGCGCCGCGCCTTTTGCTGCAAGAGCCGCATGGCCGGGCTCTCGACGTAGAACACGCCCAGAGTCGCGCCGCGGGCCATGAGTCTGCGGGTCGCCTCGTCCTCGGCCGGATGTTGGGGCAGGACTCGGTCCCGGGGCTTCCCCTCCGTGCGGACCACGCTGCGCACCGCGTCGCGGATCACGGCCAGAGACCGGTTGCCCAGCAGGTCGATCTTCACAAGGCCCATGTCCTCGGTGCCGTCCTTCTCCCACTGGATCATGGGGTAGCCCTTGGCCGAGGTCTCCACGGGCACATGCGCGGCGAGCTCGTCGGGCACGATCACCATGCCCCCGCAGTGGAGCGTCAGCATGCGCGGCAGGCCCACGAGGCGGCTCGCCTGCGCGAGGATCTGGCGCCAGGGCCCGGAGGCGTGCACCCGCTCCCGGGTTCGCGGCGCGCAGCGGCCCCGGTGCTTGACAGCGACCGGGCCGAAGGTCTCGCGAAACTCGGGCAGGCGCGTGCGCAGGGCCTGGGTGATTTCCTCGTCGGCGAGCCCGTGCGCGCGGGCGGTCTCGCGGATGGCCATGCGCGGCTGGAAGGTGAGGTGGTTGCACACCAGGGCCGCCTGGCGGGCGCCGTACTTGTCCAGGGTGTAGTCGAGCACGTCGTCGCGCTCGTCCCAGGCGAAGTCCACGTCGATGTCCGGCGGGTCCTGGCGGCCGGGGTTGAGAAACCGCTCGAACATCAGGTCGTATTTGATCGGGTCTACATTGGTCACGCCCAGGCAATAGTTGACCAGGCTCGCCGCGCCCGAGCCGCGGCCGCACGTGCGCGGACTGGCCCGGACGATGTCCTCGACCACCAAGAAGTACCGGGCGAAGCCTTTCTGCTCGATCAGGCCGAGCTCGTACTCCAGGCGATCGGCCACGCGCGGGGGCACTCCGCCGTAGCGCTCTCGCGCGCCGCGATAGGCCTTGTCGCGAAGCTCCCGGACGGCCGGCCGGTCCGGATGGGGGCTGGGCGGAAAGATGGTGCGCGGCGTGGGCGTGAACGCGAGCCGCCGGGCGATGCGCTCGGTCGTGCGCATGGCCTCGCCGAACACAGCGAACCGGTCCGCGTAGTCGGCGGGCGCGCGCAGAAAGGCCGCAGGCGGCGCAGCCTCTGGGGGCGTGACCTGCGGGAGCGTCTTGCCCAGAGCAATGGCGCGAAGCAGCCGGTGCGTGGCATGCTCCTCGGGAAGAGCCATGCACACCTCCGGGGCGAAGGCACACGCCAAACCGAGGCGCGCCGCCCAGGCGGGCGGACGGGCGAGCGTACGCCCGACCCGGAAAAAGCAGGCCGCGCCTTGCGCAACGAGATGCGTGAGCACGTCTTTGTCGTCGGAGAGGAACACAAGCCCGGCGGTGCGCCCGGCCGTGCACGCGCACAGGTCCGGATCGCCGAGCGTGCGAGGGTCGTCCGCATGCGCGTGCCAACGCGTGATGATCCGGCACAGGTTCGCGTATCCGGCCTCGTGTTCCACGAGCGCAACAGTCTTGGCCGGCCCGTGCGGGAACGCCGCGCCGAACAGAGGCCGGCAGGGCAGGTCCTCGCTCTCGCGCACGATCCTGGGCAGGGCGTACAGATTGGCGTGGTCGGTGATCGCCACGTGGCGGTAGCCGAGGGCGCCCGCGCGTCGCAGCAGGTCGACCGGGTCGGCCGTGCCCCAGAGCAAGGAGAAGCTGGACTGGACGTCGAGCAGGGTGTGCATCACGAGGCGTGCGCCAGGTACTGGGTGCCGGACATGATCGCGTCCTCGCCGTAGCGCACCCGGACCGCGTCGATCGCGGCCAGACGCCGCAGCTCCCGGGCGTGCGCGAGCCGCTGGCAGAGGCTCGTCTGGACCTCGGCATCAAGCAACCCCTCGCAACGCAGGCCGATCCGGCAGACCCGCACCCGGCGCGTATGGGCCCGTGCGAAGGCCTGTTGTGCGGCGCGGCAAAGCTCGGAGTCGACCATAGTGGCCTCCGGCAGGGCACGCGCGCCCGTGCGGCGCTGGCCGTCGCTGTACCCGACCGTGATCCGGACCCGCGAACAGATCCGGCGCTGCGCGCGCAGCCTTGCCCCGCACACCGCGACCGCGTGCGCGAGCGCGCCGCAGAGCGCATCCGGGGCGGTGCTCTCCTCCACGAGGTCCACGGCCGCGTCCACCGCGTCCTCGATCAGGGGCAGGAGCGCGCGTACGTCCTCGACCGGGCGCAGGCGGGGCTCCTCGTCGCCTACGCGCACCGCCTCCAGCAGGCGCCGTCCCGCGGGCCCGAGCACGCGCAGCATCTCCTGGGGCGTGAACTGGCGCAGCATCGCCAGATTGGCGATGTTCATATCGCGCAGGAGCTCCACGGTCTTCGCGTCGATGCCGGCCACCCACTCGGGCGAGACCAGGGACAGGAAGTCCGTCTCCCGGCGGGGCAGGACCTCCAGAATACCCGTGGGCGCGACCGCCTGTGCGGCGAGGCGGCTCCACACCGTGCGCGAGGAGATCCCCAGGGCGCTGGGCAGCGTGCAGGACCGGGCCACGTCCGCTTGCAGGCGGCTGGCCGCGTCCATGGGCGCGCCCCACAGCCGCCGCGTGCCCGCCAGGTCCACGACCACGCGGCCCGCGCCCACGCGCTGCAGGCAGGGGCTCACCTGCAAGGCCGCGGTCAGGATGGCGTGCTCGGCGCGCACCTCCTGGTCGCGGTCCGGCGTGCGCACCGCGGCGTCCGGGCACAGGTGCCGGGCCACGGGGTAGCGCATGCCCTCGCGCACGCCCGCCTGGCGCGCCTGCGCGGAGACGGCGACCACCCGGCCCATGGTCCGCCGGGACGAGACCATGATCAGGGGACGGCCCCGCAGCGCCGGCGTGAGCGCGCGCGCCACGGCCACGGGGAAGTCGGCCACCTGGAGTGCGAGAATGCAGAGCTGTGCGTTCGTCATGTCGGTTCAGGCAACAGGCCTTGCAAGTCGTGCGCGTTCTGCGTGGCCTGGCCGCGCCAGTGGTTGTTGAAGTACACGACAACGCTGCGCGCCGCCGCGGTCAGGGCCGCGATCCGGGGCAGCCACTCGCGCAGCTCGTCCTCCGCGTACAGGTAGTCGTATCGGCTGGCGCTGTCTCCGCGCCACCAGTTGTCCTGGTTGCGGCCGTGGAACCGCACGTACGCGAGCGAGGCGGTGGGCACGGCCACGGGCGGCAAGAGGCCCCGGAGCCGCGGCTCGTCCACGGCCACGAGCGCCACTCCGCGCGCGCGCAGGCCGTGGTAGACCCGTTCGTTGAGCCACTCCCGGCTGCGGAACTCGCACGCCACGGGCAGCCCCTCCAGGGCGCGCACCAGGGCGTCCAGGTGGCGGCGGTTCTGCACGGTGTAGTGGAAGGAATAGGGGAACTGCACCAACGCCGCGTACAGGCGGTCCTGGTCGTGCAAGGGGGCCACTCCGTCGCGGAATCGATCGGCCTCCTCGCGCCAGGACGGGGTGATCTCGTGGGTGAGGCCCTTGTACGCCTTGACCGAGAAGGCGAACTGCGGGTTCGTGGCCGCGGCCGCGGCGGCCATCTTCTCGAGCTGGCTCGGATCGGGCTGGCGGTAGTAGCTGAAGTTGAGCTCCACCGTGTCGAACCGCTGCGCATAGAAGGCGAGCATGTCCCGCTGGGCCAGGTCCCGGGGATAGAACCGGCCCTTCCAGTCTTGGAACGAGTACCCGGAGGTGCCGATGCGCACGGTCGCCGGATGCGCCATGTCTACAGCCGCCGCATGATCCCGATCACTACGCCGATGAGCTCCAGGCTGTCCCGGCCGGTGACCTCCAGGTCCGGATACACCGGGTTCTCGGCGCGCAACACCACGGTCTCGCCCTGGCGCGCGTACCGCTTCAGCGTCGCCTCGTCGTTCACAAGCGCGATCACGATGTCGCCCTCGCGCGCCTCCTGCTGCTTGCGGATGAGCGCGATGTCTCCGTCGCGGATGCCCGCGTCCTGCATGGACTCGCCGCGCACCCGCAGGGCGAACACGTCCTGCTCCGGAAAGAGCCGCGGGTCCACGCCCAACGTGCCCTCGATGTTCTCGATCGCCTCCAGGGGCACGCCCGCGGCCACCCGGCCCACGAGCGAGACCTCGCGCAGGTCCGCGCCCGCGCGGCCCGGCGCGAGCCGGATGCCCCGCGCAACGCCCTCGTCGTACGCGATCACGCCCTTCTGACGCAACAGGCGCAGGTGCTGGCGCGCGGCGTTGTCCGAGGCCCAGCCGAAGTGTGCGGCGATCTCGCGCAGGGTGGGCGGCCGGCCGCCCCGGGCCATAGTGTCGGTGAGAAAGTCGAGCACCTCCTGCTGGCGCTCGGTCAATCCCCTGCGTGTATCTGTCGCCACAAGCCTAACTCCTGCAACCGGTTATCGACTGTACCTCAGCCGTTCACGCTCGCGCACACCTGTACAAAGCCATCCGCACCATATACTGCGCACATGCGCATGTCAAGCAGGATTCTCCAGGTTTTTGGGGGGAGGGAGCGGGGAGCGGCGGTGCGCTTGGCGGATGGGCGGATCGGGGCTCCCAGCCAGATGCATAGGTCAGAGGCCCAAGCGCGTCCCACATCCTATTTCCCGCGCCCTGCGCCGCGACGTCCCTAATAGAATGTGATGCTGCAATCGGGCAAGGCATCTCGCAGCGCCTCTACCTCCCTTTCTGAGATGTTATCGCATTGAGAGACCGTCAGGTGTTTGAGATTCGTAAGGCTGTGCAGAGGAGCGAGGTTGGCCACGCCGTCACAATCGCTCAAGCCCAGCGTGCGCAACTTGGTGAGCCCTCGCAGCGGACCAAGGTCGGTTACACGAGGGCAGCTCATCAGACCCAACACGAACAGATTGTCCAGTACGCCCGACGCACGTAGGTCCTTGAGCGTATGGCTTGTCACGGTCGGAGGCAGGCGCAGCCAACTGAGACGATTCAATCTGCTGAGTGTGCTCAAGTCGGACAAGTCTGTGCACCCCGTCAGATCCAGAAAGGTGAGATTGGTGAGGTTCTCAAGCGCGCGGATGTCCGTCAGGTTCCTGCAAGCGCGCACGCTCAGCTCGACGAGGTTGGCAAGGCCCCGCAATGCATTGAGGTCCGTCAGACCGGGACAGTCGATGACAAGAAGCGCTTTGAGATTCGTTAACTCCAGGAGGGGGCTGAAGTCTCTCAAATCCTCGCATTCGCGCAATCCCAGCTGCACGAGATTCGTGAGATCCTTGAGCGCGCTGATGTCACTGACCTTCTTGCACGAAGCTAGTTCCAGTATCGTGAGCTCCGTGAGGTCGCATAGTGGACTGATATCACTGAGCTTGTCGCAGTCACTCAAGTCCAGATGTGTGAGACGAGTGAGATCCTCCAGCGGGGTGATGTCCCTCAGATTCGGGCAGCCGTTCAGGGTCAGCTCACTGAGCTGGTTGAGTCCCCTGAGTCCACTGATGTTGATGAGCCTTTCGCTGTGGATCATGTTGAGGCGCCTGAGGTTGCTGAGTCCTTTGAGTCCAGAAATGTCTGTCAAACTTTCGCTGCGACTCACGGTCAGAGACTTGAGGCGGTGCAGATCACGTAGGGCGTCGAGGTTCCTCAGCTCCCCGCAAGAGTACAGGGCCAATGCGGCCAGGTTGGCGAGTGTGCCTGCCTCTCGCAGTTCCGTGAGCTGATGCGCCGTGATCGTTGGGGGCAGGCTCAGCCACGCGAGGCGGTCCAGACTCTTGAGTGGGGTGATGTCGTTCACGTTCTCGCACCTGGATAGATCGAGTAGAGTAAGCGTGGTTAGGCCTTGCAGTGGGCGCAGGTCTCTGAGGGCGCGCGCGGAGGGGATGCTCAGCGAGGAGAGCTCAGTGACCCCCGCCACTGGAGTCACGTCCGTCAACCCGTCGCATCCAACCAAGTCCAGGGACACAAGATTGCTCAGGGCCCCTGCCTCGCGCAGGTCTGCGAGCTGCCGGTTCGTGAGCCCGGGTGGCAGGCCGAGGACGCGGAGATGACGCAGGTGCTTGATCGCGCTGACGTCGATCAGACTTCTGCATCCGCCCAGGTCCAACACTGTGAGGTGCGTACAGTTCTCGAGCGCACCAATGTCGGTGAGATTCGAAGCGCCCCACAGGTTCAGCGACACGAGATTGGTTAGGCTCTGGAGTGGGTCGACGCTTGTCAAATGTTCGGACAGGCTCAGATCCAGTACCGCAAGATTTGTCAGCCCCTTCAGCACCCTGAAGTCCGTCACATTGTCGCAATACCATATTTCGAGTTCGATGAGATTCTTGAGCGCTCCTGATTCTTCCAATCCACGCAGCTGAGAATCCGTAACACTCGACGGCAGGCCTAAGGAGCTTAGGTGGGTGAGATGCTTGATCGGGCTGAGATCGGTCAGTATGGAGGAGCCCTGCAGGTCCAGTGACCTCAGTTGCGCAAGATCCTCGAGTGCTTTCACGTCGGTAAGATGTCTGCAGTCGATCAATTTCAGCTCGGTGAGGTTGGTGAGGCTCTCCAGCGCGCTGATATCGGCCAAGTTAACGCAATTTCGAACGTGCAGCGAGGTCAGGCTCCTGAGGCCTTTCAACTCGGCGAGGTCGGTGAGGCCATAGGCCCTGGCCAGAGTGAGCGATTGGAGGCCGGCAACCCGCTCCAGCACCCGCAGCTCACCGATTGGGCGCGTCAGGTACACGTGCTCCACCCCGAGTCGCGCGGCGTCTGCGGCCACGCCGTCCACGTGCCGCCCGTAGATCCACATGGGCGCCTCTTCCGGCGCCAAGCCCTTCAGAAGCGCTCGGCCTTGCGGATCTGCGCGGCATACGGCGAACAGGCGCTCCGGCCCGTCTCCTTCGCGCAGATACAGGGCCGGACCGCGCATCTTCACGCGCACCGGGCTGGCGCCGCTCCACGAATAGGCGAACGACCAGGGGCTTAGATACCCGGTCCCCTGCGCACGGAACAGAAGACGGCTGCCGACCGGCACCTGGCCCGAGAAGTCATACTCGCCTGTCACGGCCCGTCCCAGGCCCTCAACAACGAATCCGACGTCGCCCCCGACCTTGAGCTCCAGCGGTTGCAGGTCCACAGGCCTTTGCCCCGAGGCGCCATGGTCGCCAATCGTCCGCCCGGTCTCGGGTGCCCTGGCCTGGGGCACCTGGCGGGGCGGTTCCTCTCCTTCCACCCCCCATAACGGGGGCCCCGCGGCCGCGGCAATCAGCACGATTGCGGCGAGCACGATCCACGTCTGGCTTCCTTGCTTTGTGTTCTGCGTCATCACGTGGTGCCTCCTACTACGGTCCGCGTTCATCGGTCGTTGTCCGAGGCAACGTGTCGCACGTCCTTACAGGGGGGCGCGTGGGGAGTACAGGATCGTGCAGTTCGGCAGGGCCTTGCGCAGGTCTTCGACATCGTCTGCGGTGACTGTTCTCAGTATGCTGGAGTCTATACCGGCCTGCTCCAATGCAGCGCGCAACAGGAGCGGACCGGAGTGAAGCCCACAAAACCTCAGGTTCAGCCACGTCAGGTTGGGCAAGTCCTGCAACACACTGATGTCGTTCACTCTTAAGCAGAACTTCAAGTCGAGCGTCTCGAGACTCGTGAGCTCCCCGAGCACACTGATGTCGGTCAACAGCGCGCAGCCTCTTAGATTCAGCACTTCGAGCTTTGTAAGAGGTTCCAGCGCGCTAATGTCGCCGACGTTGCAAGCGCACAGGCTCAGCCACGTCAGATTGGCGAGTTCGCTGAGTGGGCTGATGTGGCGGACATTGCTGCAAGCGCATAGGTTCAGCCAGGTGAGATTGGTGAGCTCGCTGAGTGGGCTGATGTCGATCAGACGTTGGCATCCATCCAGCTCGAGCTCCACAAGGTTCGTGAGAGGACGGACCCCGCTGATGTCGGTCAGATTCTCGCATTGGCTGAGATGGAGCCGTTCCAGGTTGGTGAGCCCTTGCAGCGCATCGATGTCGGTGAGGTTCTCGTACCATGTAAGGTACAACACCTCGAGGTTTGCCATGGGTTGGAGCACCTCGAGGTCTGTCAGGCCGTCACATCGGCTCAAGCCCAAGCCAGTCAGATGCTTGAGCTCATGGAGCACGCTGAAGTCGGTCAGACTGTCAGAGTCGCTGAGGTCCAGCCACGCCAGATTGGGTAGCTCCTTGAGCGCGCTGATATCAGTCAGCTTGGTGCAGTCGTACAGATCCAGATCGGTGAGGCTGGAAAAGCCCTTCAGGGCGCTGATATCGGTCAGGTTGACGCAACGGCCGAGGTTGAGTTCGGTAAGATTTGCAAGTCCCTTGAGAGGACTGATGTCCGCGAGCGCGTAGCAGCCGTCCAGCTCCAATTCGACGAGGTCGTTGAGCTCCTTCAGAGCGCTGATGTCCGTCAGGTGTTCGCAATCGCTCATGCGCAGCGTCTCGAGGTTGGCGAGGTCCTGGAGCCCATCGACGCTTCGCAGGGCGTAGCAGCGACTGAGGACCAACTCGGTCAGGCGCGTGAGACCGTTCAGTGGGCGGACGTCGGTCAGACCCGCGCACTCCCTCAGATACAAGACGCTCAGTTTGCTGAGCCTGCCGAGTGCGTCGATCTCAGTGAGCCTGCGACAATCGGATAGGTCCAGCTCGACCAGGTCCGTAAGGCTGCCGATGGGCTCAATGTCTGTCAGGCGGGGGCAAGACCTGAGCTCCAGGAGAGTCAGGTTCGTGAGCCCTCGAAGCGCCTCAATGTCGGCGAGGTTCTCCGCGCCTGTGACCTCCAGTGTGCTCAGGCTCGTCGCTTGCGCCAGCCAGCCGAGATCGGTAATGCCATCGGCGCTCTGTATCTTGAGCGACCTCAGTTCAGGAATCTTCCCGAGTGCTTCCAGGTAATCGGTCAAAGGGCGGACGTACACGCACTTGACATGCAGCCGGGTTGCGTCCGCGGCCAGTCCCTCCGGGTCCGCGCCTCCAATCCATAGGGGCGCGTCTGCGGAGTCCAATTCTTCGAGCAGGGCGCGGCCGTCCAAATGTGCGCGGTTGACGGCGAGCAGGCGTTCAGGGGCATCTCCCTCTTGGATGTAGACCGCGGCGCCCCGAAGCTCCAGTCGGAGCGGGGTAGCGCCCGTCCACACGTAGCTGAACTCCATGGCGCCCATTGGGCTGTCAGGCTCTGAATCGGAGAATACGAACCTCTCCCCCACTCGCGCGCGGAAATAGAACGCGTCTTTGCCTATCTCCGTGATCCATCCGCGCTGGACCTCTCGCGCGAACTCGCCGCCGGACAAGATCACCTTGACTCGTCGCAACTCGGGCTCGCCCTGTTGAGCCGGCTCGGCTTCCTGAGCGGCGGGCGCCGCGGCCCTTCCTGCGCCTGAGAATGCAAAGAGAGATGCCGCCACGACCGCCAACCAGAGCGTGCGCATGCTCGGCCTCCTTATCCGGTACAGCGCCCATGCCCTTTGCTCGGCTCACATCCGGTAAGGTACGTCTCAGCGGGATTGTCGGTCAAGGGGATTCCGTGGGCCGCGGACACCCGCGGCGGCCCGGAGCATGGCCCGGTTCTGAAGAGAGCGAGAGGAGAGGGGCAACGCGCGGGTGGCTCTGGGGGCGGGCGCGCAGGGCCTTCTCGACGCAGAATCGGCTCTCCGGCCTGTCAAGGCGCGGCTGCCGTGGCGGGTCGCGCGCGCCCGTTGCAGAGGTTCGCGGCGGTGAATGGCCCTCCGGGAACGCACCTTGCAAGCATGTCTTGGTGCTGGGATGTTCCGGCATGGGAATGCCTTTGGAAAGGAGAACGAGATGAGGACCCATTGGAAGCTCATTGGCTTGGTCGGCGCGGTGTGCGCTGCGTTGGTCCTGCTGCCGGCCTGCACCGAGGTCGAGCGCGACACGGCCATCGGCGCGGGGGCGGGCGCGGCCGTGGGCGGCGTCGCTACGGACAGCGTGAAGGGCGCGGCCGTGGGCGGCGCGATCGGCGCGGGCGCCGGATACCTGTACGGCAAGAGCCAGCAAGACGACGACGACGATGACGACTGAGGTCCGGGTCCGAGCCCGAGAGGGGGCCCGGGCCTAGATCGAGAGGCGGCGCGCCGCATGCACGTCGTGCCAGGGCCCTGTGGGGCATACGCTCCGCAGGGCCTGATCGTTTGCCGCCTCGGCGACAGGGGAGCGGTCACCTCGCCGCGTGGCGGACTGTACGCGCGCGCAAGGCCTGTCTTGCCTTTTCTTCGGATTCTCCGATCATGGATGGTGGCGTGCGGCATGCGCATGGGGCGCCACGAGGCGGTCGGCTCGCGCAGGCCAATCCGTGTGAGGAGCGCGAAGGCGATGAACAGGGCCGAGCTGGCCAGCCTTTCGGAGCTGCGGCGCTTCTACCGCGCGCAGCTCGTGGACGACCTGGCCGCGTTTTGGCTGCGCCACTCTCTGGACCGCGAGTACGGCGGATACCTGACGATGCTGCAGCGCGACGGGACCGCGCACGGCACGAGCAAGTACACCTGGCCCCAGGCGCGGGGCGCGTACATGTTCGCCAAGCTGTACAACGAGGTGGCCCCGCGCGAGGCGTGGCTGGAGGCCGCGCGGCTGGGCGCGGAGTTTGTGGACCGGTACGCGATCTGGGACGAGCGCGCGTTCTTCCAATGCACGCGCGACGGACGGCCGCTCTCCATGCGCGACGACAGCTTTGCCGAGAGCTTTGCGGTGATCGCGTTCGCGCACTTCGCACGAGCGGCGGGCGAACAGGCGTACCTGGACAAGGCCCGCGACCTGTTCGCCGCGATCCTGCGCCGCCTGGACGCGGGCGAACTGGAGGCCCAC
>CAZOBJ010000092.1:0-12796 GCA_964577825.1 uncultured Planctomycetales bacterium | reverse complement strand
CCCAACTACGTGCTGGTGCGCACGAGCTGGATCGAGAGCCGGTGGCACTACGAAGAAGGGGAAATATTCGGGGACTGGGGCTACCCCGCGCTCGTGGACGGGTTCGACTGGGTGGTCAAGCGCACGAGTCAGCTCACCGTGCACCCCCTGTTCGCCGGTTACCACTGCCGGGAGGCGTTCATCCAGGCGATCATCACCGCGGACCCGAATATTCTGATCACCGGGTTCACGGACCACACCTTGGTGATGGGCCATCAGAGCCGACTGCGGCCGATCCTGGTGCCGTTCGCCAGCCTGCCCAAGGAGCACTTCGACCGAGCGCTCGACACCGGGCTGCACACGAACGTGGCCATCCGCAAGCTGAACCGCGACGAGGACGCGTATCTGTACGTGGCCAATCCCGGCTACTGGCACATCGACGCCACGTTGACCCTGCGCACGTCCGGCCAGGTGACCAAGGTGCCCACCGGCGAGGCAGTGGACCTGACGGGCGACCCCGACGGGGAGCGTACGCTCTCGATCTCCCTGGAGCCGTACGGCCTGGTGGCGCTACGCGTGGACGCGCCGGACCTGGAGGTGGTCTCCTACGAGACGGGCGAACCGCAGCCCGACGAGCTCGCGTACCTGCAGGAGCTCACCGCCCGGGTGGGCGAGCTTCTGGCCGAGGAACAGGCGCGAGAGAACCTGTCTGCGGACGACGCGGCGTACATGGACGCGACGCTCAAGGAGATCCAGACCGCGCTCGCCGAGGGCGAGTACGCGCGGGCCTGGTACACGATCAAGAGCCCGCGGTACTGGACCCTGTGGCACGAGTCCCTCGAGTAAGGCGGTTAGATGAGCCCGCTGTCCGACGAGCGTTAGTTACCGATCAGCACCCGACCGGCGTCTGGCCGCCGGTCAATAGAACGCGATTCGCTGCGGGCGGGGCCCGATCCCGGGTCCCGCCCGGCGGCTTGCCGGACGCCTGCGGCTTCCGTCGGCAGGCATTCATCTAGGGCTTTCAATCAATCGGTTTTGGTCTCTCCCTTTCAGAGCCCATCTCGCGCGTAGCCGCTTGCCCTACGAGGCATGCTTGCCTCGCGCTGGACGAACCAGCCGCGCCGGGGTATACTCTTGCCACCGGCATCGCGCGCCACAGGGGAGGTTAGGGGAGCGCCCGCCGGGCGGAGGGCCGGGCCCATGCGTCATCGTCCTGTAGCGATCCGGCGGTATCCGAGCGCGGTCTGCGCATGGGCCTGTATCGCCGCGTTCCTGCTCGCAGCGGTGCTGGTCCTCGCAGCCCGCGCAAAGGCGCAGGACGCGAGCGGCGGGCAAATGGCACCGCCCGCGGCGGCCGCCGCGAGCGACCAAGACGAACGCGCACAGGGCGCAGAGGCCCCAGGCGAGCGCATCGAGGAGGCCAAGAAGCCGCCCCTCTTGCAGGACGGCGAGCTCGACCTCGACGCGGTGGTCGACTACTTCGAAGACCTGTACCGTGCGGACAGCAGCCACAGCGTGGCCGAGATGACCGTGATCCGGCCCCGGCGCGAGCGCACCCTGCGCATGGAGATGTGGACCCAGGGCGAGGAGAAGGCCCTGGTCGTGATCCAGTCCCCGCCGCGCGAACAGGGCACCGCCACCCTGAAGGTCGGCGACAACCTGTGGAACTACTTCCCCCGCATCAACCGCACGATCCGCATTCCCCCGTCCATGATGCTCTCCTCCTGGATGGGAAGCGACCTGACCAACGACGACCTGGTGCGCGAGACCTCGTACGACGAGGACTACCGGTATGAGCTCGTGGGCCGCTCGCAGGATCCGCCGGGCTGGCGCGTTCGGTTCACGGCCAAGGAGGGCGTGGTGGGCCTGTGGGACCGGTTCGAGCTCGTGGTCTCCGAGGACGGCCGCCTGCCCTTGACCTCCGAGTGGTACGACCGCAAGGGCCGCCTGGCGCGCGTGATGACCTGGGATCAGGTGCGGGTGTTCGACGGTCGGCGTCTGCCCGCGCACATCGTGCTCATCCCCCAGGACCAGGAAGGCCATCGCACCGAGTTCCTGTATCTGGACATCGACTTCGGCGTGGAGGTGGAGGCGGGCAAGTTCAGCCTCTCCAACCTCGAGCGCAAGCGGTAGGCCCGGGAGCGCCGGATGCGGCTGAGCACCGTGCAGATCGCCTGGCGCAACCTGGGCCGCAGCCGCCGCCGTACGGTGCTGGTGCTCCTGGCCATTGCCATCGGGCAGTTCGGGCTGTTGGCCAGCCAGGGCCTCATGCGCGGGTATGCGGACGGGATCTACAGCGCGCTGACCGGGCCCATGCTCGGGCACGTGCAGATCCACCACCCGGAGTGGCGCGAAGAGCGCGCCATGGACCTCGTTATCCGCGACCTGTCCCGCGTGTTGCAGGACGTGCGGTCGACGGCCGGCGTGTCCTCCGCCTCGGCGCGCGTGCATGCGCCGACCCTGATCGCGCCCGAGCGCGACGCATACGCGGCCACGGTGGTGGGCGTGGACATCGACGTGGAGCGCAGCGAGTACGGCCTGTTGCCCGGACTGGAGGCGGACCTGGGCGAGGACCGGGTGCTGCTCGGGCACCGGCTCGCGCGGCGCACGGGTGCGCAGGCCGGGCAGGAGATCGCCCTGATCGGCCAGGCCGCCGACGGCTCGTACGCCACGGGCCTGTTCACGGTCGAGGCGGTGGTGCGCACGCCGGTGAACCTCATCAACGAATCCGGGGTGGTCATGCCGCTTGCGCGTGCGCAGGAGCTCTTCGTGCTTCCGGACCAGGCCCACGAGGTGGTCGTCCGCGGCGAGACCGGGGTCGAGGCTCGTCCGCTCGCACAGCGTCTGGCCGAGCTCTCCTCGTTGCAGGACCTGGAGGTCAAGACGTGGCAGGAGCTCGTGCCCCAGCTCGTGATGATCGTGGACATGGTCGACTACATGGGCTACTTCGTGCTGGCCCTCGTGTTCGTGGCCGTGGTCGCGGGCATTGCGAACACCCTGATGATGGCCACGTTCGAGCGCATGCACGAGCTCGGGATGCTGCTCGCGCTGGGCACGCATCCCGGGCGGCTTGTGCGCATGATCCTCTCGGAGGCGGTGCTGCTCGGGGTGTTCGGGGTGCTCGTGGGCACCGCGTTCGGCGTGCTGTTCGTGGCCGCGACCGCCGGGCCGGGCATTGACATGGCCTCGTGGGGCGGCGAGGCCGTGAAGGACCTGAGCTACCAGGGCCTCAATTTCCCGCTGCTCGTGCACCCGAGGATCGCGGCCGCCGACGTGTTCGCGGGGTTCGTCGCGGTGGTGCTCACGGCCGTGGTGGCGGCCCTGTGGCCGGCGGCGGTGACCGCGCGGCTCGAACCCATGGAGGCCATGCGCGCATGAGCTCCTCCACGGGGACCAAGTACGCGGTGCGCAGTCTGGCCCGGCACACCCGGCGGAGCATCCTGTCCGTGGCCGGCATCGGCTTGGGGTGCGGGGTGTGCCTGCTGCTCGTGAGCTTTGTGCGCGGCGAGGGCGAGATGATGATGCGCGCCGCGGCCCGGAGCGGCACCGGGCACCTGCGGGTGGTTCCCGGAGAGTGGGTCAAGACGCGGGAAGCGGACCTGCGCCTGGAGGATGGCCCGCGGTTTGTCCAGAAGCTGCGCGGCCGGGCAGGCTTCGAGGCCGTCGCGCCCCACGCGCGCACGGACGGGCTGCTCGGGTTCGGCACGCGCACCGCGGGGGTGCAGATGGTCGGCGTGGACCCGCAGGTGGAGCCCGCGCTCAACCGGCTCGTGCGCGAGGTGACCCGGGGTCGGTACCTCAAGCCCGGGGAGCGGGGCGCCGTGGTGGTGGGCAAGGCCATCGCCGACCGCCTGGACGTGGCGGTGGACGACGACCTGATGGTCACGGTCTCCGGCCAGGGCGGCGAGATGCGCAGCGCCATGCTGCGCATCGTGGGGCTCGTGTCCACCGGCAGCCGCGACCTGGACGCGGGCCTGTGCCACGTGTCGCTGGCCGAGCTCGCCGAGATCACCGGATACGCCCCGGTGGCGGAGATCACGATCCTGCTGGCCGATCCGGAGCGCCTCCAGGAGATGCACAGGTCCCTGGAGAAGGAGCTTCCGGACCGGCTGGCCGTGGTCACCTGGGCCGAGCTCGTGCCCGAACTCGCCCAGGGCGTGAAGATCGACGAGACCTGGACGAACCTGATGGTGGGCCTCGTGGTGGCCATGGTGTTCCTGGGCATCGCGAGCGCGCAGCTCGCCGCGGCCCTGGAGCGGCGCCGCGAGTTCGCGGTGCTCGCGGCCCTGGGCATGCCGCGGTGGCGGCTCGCCGGGGTGCTTGTGGTCGAGGGCCTGTTCCTGGGGCTCACGGGCGCGGCGGCCGCGCTCGCACTGAGCCTGCCGTTCGCGTGGCTCTTGGCGTGGCAAGGCATCGACTTCACCGAGCTCTACGGGGGCGCGGACCTCGCGGTCAGCAACGTGCTCCTGGACCCGATCATCTACGGCGACTTCGGCTGGTGGCTGGTGCCGCTGGGCCTGGGATTGGCGCTCACGGCCACGGTCCTCAGCTCCCTGTACCCCTCCTGGTACGCGGTGCGCACGGACCCGGCCGACGCCCTGCGCGTGGAGCAGTGAGGACGCAATGGCCACAGACGAGGAACCCGGCATGAGCGAACGGATGCTCGTGGAGACGCGCGATCTCGTGAAGGTCTACCGGGCGGGCAAGGTGGAGGCCCCGGCCCTGCGCGGCGTGAGCCTGGAGGTGCGCGCGGGCGAGTTCGCCGCGATCGTGGGCCCGTCGGGCAGCGGCAAGACCACGCTCCTGAACCTGATCGGGGCCCTGGACGTGGCCACGCAGGGGTCGGTGCGTGTGTTCGACCGCGACCTCGGGGCCCTGTCCAAGCGCGAGCGCGCGGACCTGCGCCTGCACGAGCTCGGGTTCGTGTTCCAGGCCTACAATCTGGTGCCTGTCCTCACCGCGTGCGAGAACGTGGAGTTCGTGCTGGAGCTGCGCGGCGTGGGCGCCGAGCGCCGCGACCGGGCCCTGGCGGTGCTTGATGAGCTGGGCCTCGCGGAGTTCGCCGACCGGCGGCCCAACGAGCTCTCCGGCGGACAGCAGCAGCGCGTGGCCGTGGCCCGCGCGGTGGCCAGCCGGCCGCGGCTCGTGCTCGCGGACGAGCCGTCGGCCAACCTGGACGGCGAGAACGCGGAGGCCCTGTTGCGCATGATGCGCATGCTCAACCAGGAGCACGAGATCACGTTCCTTTTTGCCACCCACGACGCGCGGGTGGTGCGCCACGCCCGCCGGGTGATTACCCTGGACGACGGACGGGTGGCGGGCGACGAGGTGCGCACGCCGGGCCGGGCCGGCGCCTCGGACGACCGGATCGGAGATTGGTGAGTGTCTTCCCGGAACCGCATTCGCACAGCCGTGGGCGCTCTGCTGGCAGCCTTGGCGGTTCTGTGCGCGCGCCGCGCCGGGGCGGTGGACCTGTGGTCCGCGGACCAGGGCCCGGGCCGCCTGGTCCTGCAAGGCGGGGCCAAGTGGAGCGGCCTGGCCGCGTACGCGCCCGAGGATCGCGAGCTCTATCCCCAGCGGCTCAGCGGCCTGGGGCTCTTTCGCCTGCGCCTGGGCCTGCAGTACGCAGCCAGCGAAATGCTGGACGCAGAGGTCGCCTACGAGCAGAGTCTGCGCTGGACGAGTCACGACTCCGGCGCGGCCGGCGGCGGGATGGCGCTTCCGGCTCAGGCCGAGCCGCCCTACCGGATCCGTCCGGGGTATGACGACATCCTGGACCGGGATCGGGTCACCGTGCACCACGAGCTCGACCGGGCGCTGTTTGCCCTGCATCCGACCTGGGGCGAAGTCGTGGTCGGCCGACAGGCCGTGGGGCTCGGGCGCGGGGTGCTCTTCAGCGCGGTGGACATGTTCGCGCCCTTCTCGCCTCTGGAGGTCGACCGCGAGTGGCGCCGGGGCGTAGACGCGGTGCGCACGGAGGTGCGCCTCTCGCCCACGAGCTCGGCTACGGCCTTCGCGGTGTTCGGCGAGGACTGGGAGCGCTCGGCCGCGTTCGTTCGCCTGCGCGGGTATGTGGGCACGATGGACGCGGCCCTGCTGGCGGGCAAGCGCGCCGAGGACGAGTTCGCGGCGCTCGTGGTGAGCTCCGCGGTCGCGGATGCCGAGGTCCACGCGGAGCTCGCCGCGTTCCGGGTACCGGACCCGCACCCCGACGGCGGGGTGCTGAGCAACGACCGCGTGCTCGCCAAGGGGGTGCTGGGCGCCTCGTACACCTTTGATGTGGGCCGGGGGCTCACCGTGCTCGGCGAGGTGCACCACAGCGGGTTCGGGGTGGCGGACACGGACGAGCTGTCCCGGCGGTTTGCCGCGCCCGCGCTCCAGGAGCGCCTGCTGCGCGGCGACATGCAGATCATAGGCCGGTGGGCGCTGGGGCTCCAGGTAAGCTACCCGGTAAGCGACGTGGTCTCCGTGTCCTGCTCCCTGGTCGAGAACCCGTCCGACGGGTCCGGCATGGCCAGCCCCTCTGTGGAGTGGTTCGCGACCGAGAACACCACGGTCTCCGTGACCGGGTTCCTGCCCTGGGGCCGGGGCCCCGAAGACGGAGAGCTGCGCAGCGAGTATGGCGGCAGCCCGCACAGCCTGTTCGCCCAGGTCGCCCTGTACTTCTGAGGCCCCACTTCCTCGGCTCCGTGAGCAGCCCAAACACGCCATGTCCCAGCCCGCGAATCGCATGGCGGGCCGAGAAGGACGCATCCATACAGTAGCAGAGTTGCACCAAATGCGCCGAGATATCAGTCATTATGCTACTGTATGCAACTCCATCCATGGGCGAGCGTAGCCACAAGCTTTTTACTAACAGTGCCTTATGAAACACGCTTCTTCGCTGCGGAATGGAATGATGCTTGCCACGACACAAGGGACGGAGGATTGTGCATGCGAGTGGGCCTTGCGGTATGGGGAGAGCGCATCTCCCCGGTGCTCGACAGCGCCCGCCGGCTGCTCTTGGTGGACCTTGACCAGGGTGAAGAGGTCGGCCGGCAGGAAGTCTCGCTCGCGGAGGCCGGTCCCGGGCCCCGCGCGCGCAGGCTCGCCGATCTGGGCGTGCACGCGCTCGTGTGCGGCGCGGTCAGTCGGCCGCTCGCGTGCATCCTGGCCGCGTCGGGAATCGAGGTGATCCCGTTCGTGGCCGGGGACGTGGAGGAGGTGCTCTCTGCGTACCGCGCCGGCCGGTTGCCCGGGCCGGGCTTCTCGCTGCCTGGGGGCGGGCCCCGCGGGCGCGGACGCAGGCGCCGGGCCCGAGGCGGACGCGGACCGGGCGGTGTGTGCGCCTGCCCGAACTGCGGGGCCACCCTGGCACACGGGCCGGGGCGGCCCTGCGCCTCCGTGGCCTGTCCGCGGTGTGGCGCGCGCATGATGCGTGGATGGCCGGGCGTTGGGCCCGGATGACTGGAGCCACGGGCGGCGCGCACACAGCGCTCTGCCCACGGAGCGAATCGGACGTGACCCGAAGCAGGAAAGGAGAAGACAATGCCTGGTGGTGACGGAACCGGACCGGGGGGCATGGGCCCCATGACTGGACGTGCGGCCGGGTACTGCGCCGGGTACGGCGTGCCCGGATACGCGAACCCGGTCCCGGGCGGCGGCTTCGGCGGTGGATTCGGCCGGGGCTTCCGTGGTGGAGGCCGCGGCTGGCGCAATTGGTACCATGCCACCGGCCTTCCGGGCTGGCAGCGCGCGCGCATGGGCCTGCCGGCCTACGGGCCCGGCGGCTGGGGCGCAGCGCCCGCGTACGCTGCGGGCGGTGCGTACGCGTCCTCGTACGCGGCGCCGAGCCGCGCGCAGGAGACCCAGGCCCTGAAGGGCCAGGCCGAGTACCTGCAGAGCGCGCTCAAGGACGTGCAGGCGCGCCTGGACGAGTTGGAAAAGGAGTCCTCTGCCTGAGCCGGTCCGCAGCAGTCAGGCGGCCGGGTGGTGGCAAACCCATGCGCCCGGCCGCCCTTCTATCTTGAGGAGACAGGAACAAGGGCGGCTGTCAGCGCGGCCGTCCCTGGGGCGGAGGCCCGATGGTTCGGTTCGGCAGCGCCTCCCTCGGGCGCGGTGGCGCAGGCGGCCGGAGGAAATGGGCGGCGCACGTTCGGGCCCCCGCAAGTGCACGGGAGAGCGACATGCAGCAGGACGAGTGCGCGAACCGGGTGCGGTTCGTGCTCAGCGACGAGCGCGGCGCGCTGGCGTTCCGGGAGTTCCGGATCACCCGCGGCCTGCCCGACTGCAAGCGCCTGGAGGATCGCCTGCGCGACTACCTGGTCGGCCGGCCGCTGGCCCAGGTGGACCCGGCGTACGTGCGCTCCCTTACGTGCAAGGGCACGGGCGAGTGTTCGCGCGTGGTCGCCCGGACGATCGAGGAGCATCAAGACCTGTTCGCGGGCGGCCCGAGTCGCGAGCAAGCGGCCGAGGCGCGGGTCGACAACGATACGCACGACGAGACTTGACCCCGTGGCCCTCATGGTGCGCGTCGACTGGAGGCGCTCTGCGCAGGGCGCGGCGCCGCGGCTTGTCCGGGTTGGGCGTGATTGCGAGCTGAGGGTCTCGTCCAGGACGAAATCCGGTGCGGATCACGATCGTATGTGATAATGCGCTGTGGGTGCCTGGGCTCCAGGCGGACTGGAGCTTTGCCGCGCTCGTGGAGCTCGAGGGCCGCACCCTGCTCTTTGACACCGGGGCGCACGGCGCGGTGCTGCTCGAGAACCTTCGCGGGCTGGGCATCGATCCGGGGCAGGTGGAGGCCGTGTTCCTCTCCCATGCCCACTGGGACCACGCGGGCGGGCTGCCGGACTTCCTGGCCGTGTGCCCGGTTCCCGTGTACGCGCCCGCGTCCTGGCGCGAGGTGCCGTCCGGCGCCGAGGTCAGGCCGGTGCGCGAGGCTCAGTCGCTGTGGGGGCCGCTGCATTCCACGGGCGAGCTGCCTGGCGGCGAACAGGCGTTGCTGATCGAAAGCCCGCGCGGCGTGGTGGTGCTCACCGGATGCGCGCACCCCGGCGTGGCCGCGATCCTGGAGGCGGCCGCGCGCTTGGGCCGGGTGCGCGCGCTGCTGGGGGGGCTGCACGGATTCCGCGAGTTCGAGCGGGTCCGGGGCCTGGAGCTCGTGTGCGCGGCGCACTGCACCCAGCACGCGGAGGAACTGTGCCGCATGTATCCGAACACCTGCGTGCCCGGGGGCGTGGGCCGCGCCTTTGAGTTGTAGCCGCGGGGACTTGTTTGGCTCGATGGCGGCTTGGTCTCTTAACGACGGATGCCCCATCGAGTGTTGCGTGTACGCGCCGGACCTGGAAGCCGGGGTCCGCATGCGCTATACTGGGGACTGGCGCGAGAGAAGCGGACTGCGTGCCGATCGCCGCTGTGCGGGTACGCTGTTTCGCGCGCGGCCGACGTGAGGCATGCTCCCGGCCCGGCCGGGCGTAGATCGATGCGAAGAGCGGTTGTCTGAGGACCATGACGTGCGCGACGACGAATTCCAGGAGGAGGCGCAGCGGCGGCTCGATCTCGAACAGCGCGCGCACAGGATCCTGGACGTGCCGGCCGGCGCGGACACCGCGGCCATCAAGAAGGCTTACTGGATGCAGGCCATGGCCTGCCATCCGGACCGGCATCCGGGCGACCCTGAGGCGGAGCGCAGGTTCCAGAACCTGTTCGCCGCGTACGAGGTGCTCATGGGCAGGCCGTCGCCTACGAACGAGCTCAACGCCCCGGAAGACGAGCAGCAGGTGGGCCGGTTCCGCGCGAACGAATGGGGGTACTTCTCCTGGTGGCGCGAGAACTACATGCGTAGCTCCATGGACGACGAGTAGGGGCGCCTGCCAGGACCGGGGCCGCGTCGGCTTCCGGCAGGAAGTCGAGCTTCTCGATGTCGGTTGCGAAGGTTTCCATCCGTCTCGTCCTCGCGAAAACAAAAAGCCCGATGCCCCGGAGAGTTGCCTCTCCAAGACGCCGGGCTTGATCCTTCAACGCCTGGCGGCTCGCCCCGGCCTGTCGGCCGGCGGACGTCAGGCCTGAGTCGTCAGCGCCGTACGTCGGTACTCTGTCTGCTCGCCCTCAGCACAAGCCGGGGGCATGGACGTTCCGCCTTGCTCCTCCACTGGTAAAGCACGCTTGACTTAGCGGCGGCGTTAGGTAAGATGTCTTTACCAGCGCGTCTTGCTGGGAAAGGAGGCTTGTCTTGCCATGGCACGAGTGACCGGAACCTACCGAACGACGACCGTCGCGGGCGAAGATGTCCGCGCCTTCATACCGAATCCCCTTCCCCCGGAAGGACCGCCCCTCGCCATCGAGGGCGACCTGGCGCGACTGCACTCCGAGGCGACGGCGGCTCTCGGCCGACTGGCGGTCGCCGCGGACATGGTGCCGAGCGCCAACTGGTTCCTCTACGGGTTCGTGCGAAAAGAGGCCGTCATCTCGTCGCAAATCGAGGGCACGCAGGCCACGCTGGAAGATGTTCTGGCCTACGAGGCGACTCGCACCTCGGACCGGCCTGCCGACGTGGAAGAAGTCTGCAACTACGTTGACGCTCTTCGCTTCGCGCGTTCCCAGATCTCGAAGCCGCGCGGACTGCCGCTGAGCGTGCGCCTCCTGTGCGAAGCGCACAAGCGCCTTCTTCACGGCGCGCGAGGCGCCGACCGGCGGCCCGGCGTCATCCGCACGTCGCAGAACTGGATCGGCGGGACCCGGCCCGGCAACGCCATCTTCGTGCCTCCGCCCCATGAGGCCGTGGGGGACGCACTTTCGGCATTGGAGCGCTGGCTCCACGAGGAAAGCGATCTTCCCCCGCTTGTTCGCGCCGGCCTGGCGCATGTGCAGTTCGAGACCATCCATCCCTTTCTCGACGGCAACGGGCGTATCGGTCGGCTGCTGATCGCGCTCCTGGTCGAGCGCTGGGGTCTGCTCTCATCTCCGTTGCTCTACCTGAGCCTCGCGTTCAAGCGTCACCGTCAGGAGTACTACCGCCGCCTCTCGACGGTGCGCACCGATGGCGACTGGGAGGGGTGGACGGCCTTCTTCCTCGAGTGCGTCCGCGAGGCGGCCAAGGACGGCGTGGACAGCGCCAAGAGATTGTTCGCACGGGTGGGCGCTGATCGCCGGACGGTGCTCAATCATTCCGCAGCCACGGTCACGGCCATCCGTCTGTTCGATGCCCTGCCGGACCACCCGATCATCACCCTGACCAAGGCGATGAAGCTGCTGAAGACCAGCAAGCCTACCGCCGGCAAGGCCATTCGAGCGCTTTGCCAGGCTAAGGTCCTCGACGAGATCACGGGAAAGCAGCGCGACCGAGTCTACAGCTACCGCAACTACCTGAAAGTCCTCGCCGAAGACACGGAAATACTAACGGGACGATGAGCCTTTCTCGCTCCGTGGCAGGAAGTTGAGTTTCTCAATGTCGGTTGCGAAGGTCTCCATCCTCTCGTCCTCGCCAAAGCAAAGAGCCCGGTGCCTCGGAGAGGTTGTCTCTCCAAGACACCGGGCTTGAGCGCTCGACGCCTGGCGGCTTGCCCGTCAGGCTCGAGTCGTCAACGCCGTTTCATCTTCAGGTCTGCTAGGATCCCGCTTCTTTGCGGAGGCGATCCGCGACTGTATATCCTTCTTGTGTCACTCCGAATACCTCACCTTTCTGTCCGCGCGGCTCAAGTAGCCCGAGTTCGCAGAGCTCTTTGACTGCCCCTTCCATGAGCGTCTCCGACCGCGGGTTACGCTTCTCGCCGAACTCTCTCCGATTTGCTTGGACTATGAGGCCGCCGAAAGTGCGAACCTTCATCAACGTGCCGTTACGATCCTCTGAGGCGGCCATCAGAAGCTCTTTTGCTGCGTCTGAGAGATCGGGCATATCAGGTCTTTGCGGAGGCTCCCCGGGCACCGAACCTTCCTGGGCTTCCTTCTGGGAGAACCTTCGGATGATTGTCTGGGCGAGCTGGCGGCTGAACTTTTCCCTGAATTCGGACAACGAATCGTACGTTTCGACGAGGCCCTGCTTGCGACACTCCTCTCGGAACTCCTTCAGGGCGGCATACTGTGCTTCATCGATACTGTCGGGGCGAACAGGCGCTGAGGAGAAATAGACCATCGCCGGTCTGCCAGCATCAAGGTGCTTTCGAATTTCCTCAACCGTGCCGCTCGGAGCTTCGCCCGTTGGGCTGCCTATTCGTGTCCAGAAAGAAGCAACCAGCAGGTCGCAACCTTCGAGCACCTGTTTGTTGACGATGTCCTGTGCTGGCGCGCCCATGGCAGGCGAGGAATGTGTCTCCCATCCGATCGGCATGAGGACAAGGTTCGTGCTCTCCGAGTTAATGGCGTTCCATTCCTGGATGACATCACGAATCAGCTGCCGCTCTTGGGGCACATCACTTGGCGAAGCAATCATGACTTTGATTGCCGTTGCGCGATAGCTCATTTCTTCCCTCTGACCTGTTGGCCATGTTCCTCTGAGCCAGCCATGCTGGACACCTGAACTCCGATAAGTGTACCAGGGATGTCTGACATCTGGTGCGGCAGATCCTTGTACTGCCACATCCGCTTAGTTTCCGTCTCGACGTGCGTCACCTTGCCATGCTCGAAGCGTATTGTAACCGATCCGTAGGACTTCTCCAGAATCAGCTTCGCCAGGAAGTGAACGAGCGTCTCGCCGATCTTGCGCCGCCTCTCCGGTTCCTTTCGGGCTGAGCACGTACGCAGGGAGAGCTTCGCGCCCTCTACAGCGCCCCGCTCGGCTCGCGGGCGGCGAGCTCGCGCAGCCAGGTGAGCTCGGCGCGCAGCTCGTCTTCCATGCTGT
>CAZOBJ010000091.1:0-12801 GCA_964577825.1 uncultured Planctomycetales bacterium | reverse complement strand
CGGTCGAGGTCTGCTTGGCCATGGGAGGCGCTCCTGTATCGGGGCGGAATAGGCGGCACAGCGGGGCGCGAAGCGCGGCCCGCTCGAACGGCGGTATTCTAAACCGCGCGGCCCCCGCTTGCAAGGCCGCCCCGCGCCAGTGCAATGGGTCGGGTGGACAGGCTACGCGGACAGCCGGGCGTGGTGCAGGGCCGTGTATACCGGCCCGCCGCGGGAGAGCTCGCTCTCGAACACCGTGAGGGCCTCCACGGCCACGCACCCGTACTCGGCGGGCGCCCGGCCGAGCGCAGCGGGAAGGCCGCCCCGGTCCCGCGGGCGGCGCACCCGGCCCAGAGTCACATGCGGGGTGTAGGCGCGCCGCTCGGCCGCAAAGCCCAGGGGCACGGTCTGGGCCTCCACCTGGTCGGCGAGCGCGCGCGCGGGCTCCGTGCCCTCACTACAGCCGGCCCACACGACCCGGGGCCGGTCGGGGGCCGGAAACGCGCCCAGGCCCGCCACGGCCAGGGAGAAGGGCGCGGCCTTTGCCGCGGCGCGGTCCGCGGCTGCGCAGACCTCGGCGAGATCGGTCTCAGGCACCTCGCCCAGGAACTTGACGGTCACGTGCAGGTTCTCCGGGCGCACCCAGCGAACGCGCGGCGCTGCGCTCCCCAGGCGTTCGAGCGCCTTGCCGAGCGCGCGGCGGGTGGGCTCATCGAGTTCGAGCGCGAAGAAGAGGCGCATCTTCAAGTCCCCGGCCGCTGCGAGCGCGTGCCAGCCCACACCGAGCCTGACAAGAAGCGGTGGCGTGCGTTCGGCTCGTGATGCGCGCCGGCGCCCAAGCCGGGCGCAGGCCGCGATATCTAGGGAATGCGGGTGAGCTCGCGGAACGCGGCCGCGCGCTCGTCCACATCCGCGCGGGTCGCGCGCGCGAGCCGGTCCAGGCTGAAGTCCTCGCAGGTGAAGCTCGCAGTGGCCGTGCCGTAGGCGAGCCCGGTGCGCAAGGCGTCGAGGTCCGTGCGCTCGGAGCTCGCGAGATACCCCATCAACCCCCCGGCGAACGCGTCGCCCGCGCCGGTGGGGTCCACCACCCGGTCCAGCGGATAGGCGGGCACCGCGTACACGCCCTCGCCGTGCACGAGCAGGGCGCCGTGCTCGCCCTTCTTCACGATGGCGAAGCGCAGCCCGAAGCCCAGCAGGGCCTTGGCCGCGGCAACGGTGTTCACGAGCCCGGTCAAGAGCTGGGCCTCCGCGTCGTTGAAGATCGCCCCGTCGCATCGGCCGAGTACCGTGCGCACGGCCTCGGGCTCGGTGCGGATGTAATGGTCGATCGTGTCGCACACCACGAAGGGCCGCACCTCCATCTGGTCGAGCACCTTGAGCTGCACCTGGGGATGGGCGTTGGCCAGGAACACGTACCGGGTGCGCCGGTACACCTCGGGCAGCACGGGGTCGAAGGTGCCCAGGACGTTCAGTTGCAGGTCGTCGGTGGTGCGCTCGTTCATGTTGCGCGCGTAGGTGCCGGCCCAGCGGAAGGTCTTCTCGCCCGGCCGCGTCTCCAGCCCGTCGAGGTCGATGGGGAACTTGCGCAGAAACTCGACGTGCTCGGGCGGAAAGTCCTCGCCCACCACGGCCACCACCTGCACGGGCGACAGGGTGCTGGCGGCCACGCTGAAGTAGGTGCAGCTGCCGCCCAGGACCTCGCGGCGCTCCTCCAGCTCGGTGCGGACCGTGTCCAGCGCGGTGGAGCCCACCACCAGTACGCTCACGGATGCCCCTCCAAACAAACCGGGGACGACGCTGGGCGGCGTCCCCGGGCAATGGTCGATGCGCGCGGGTGCAGAGCTCAGCGCCGCCGCTGCTTCCTGCGCTTCGCGGCGCGTCGTGCCGCTTGGCGGGCCTGGCGGGCGACCTCCTTCTCGCGCTCGCGCTTCTTGCGCTTGCGCCGGTCGCTCTCCTTTTCATAGTAGCTCGAACGGCGCATGTCGCGCGTGAGTCCCTCGCGGTCGCAGATCTTCTTGAACCGCTTCAGCGCCTTGTCCAACGGCTCATTCGGCCGGACTTCCAGGCGAATCGGCAAGTGCGTTCACCTCCTCCCGCTTGTCGTTTGGCGTTTCAAGCGTTCCATGCGGACCCCATGGCCCGTCACAAGTTCCTTAGAGTACAGGCGCTGCGCGAATTTCGCAAGTACAAAAACAGCACTCCACAGCACCGCGCCGCGGACGCGCTCACCGGCGCACCTTGTCCGCCGCGGATCGGATGCCCTGGATCATGGTGTCCACATCCTGGTCGGTGATCCTGGGATGGATGGGCAGGTTCGTCTCGCGCTTGTAGAAGAACTTCTCCGCGACCGGGCACATGTTCTTCGGATAGTCGTAGGCCTCGCGCACCGCGCTCAGGTGGTACGTGGGCTGGTAGTGCTGGATGCCCTGGATGCCCTCCTCGGCGTACAGGACCCGCATGAAGTCGTCGCGCGGCACGCCCAGCTCTTCCTCTTCCACGCACAGGGTGTACAGGTGGAAGATGTGCTTGCACTCCGGGGGCTCGTAGGGCACGGTCAGGCCCTTGACGTCCTTGAGTCCGTCGTTCAAGGCATGGGCGATCTCGCGGCGACGGTCCAGGAGCTTGGGCAGCTTGTCGATCTGGACCACGCCGACCGCGGCCTGGATCTCGTTCATCCGGTAGTTGTTGCCCCAGTGGCCGTGCCAGGGCCGCACGTCGAAGTGGCTGGGCAGCCAGTAGTCGCGCTCGCTCTTCTTGGTGAGGACGTTCCCCTCGAAGTCCCAGGTCGTCTGGTTCGGGTCCCAGTCGGCCAGGTTCATGCACCGCAGGTTCTCGGCGCCCTCGGCGAACTCGTCGCTGTCCGTGGTGATCATGCCGCCCTCGCCACAGGTGGTCATGTTCTTGAGGCTGTGGAAGCTGAACACCCCGAGATCCGCGACCGAGCCCGCGCGGCGGCCCTTGTACTCGGCCGCGTGGGCGTGCGCGCAGTCGGACATGACCTTCAGGCCGTGCTTGCGGGCAATGTCCATGATCGGGTCCATGTCGCACATGAGCCCGCCGTAGTGCACCACGAAGATGGCCTTGGTCCGGTCGGTGACAAGCGGCTCGATCTTCGCGGGGTCGATGTTGTAGGTGCGCGGGTCGATGTCCGCGTACACGGGCTTGGCGCCTTCCTTCAGGATCACGAGCGACGTGGCGATGAACGTGTTCGGGGTCACGATGACCTCGTCGCCGGGCCCGATGTCCAGGAGTTGCGTGGCTACGTGCAGACCCGTGGTGCAGCTCGAGGTCGCTAGGGCGTGCTTGGTCTGCGAGACCTGCTTGGCGAACTTCGCCTGGAACTGGGCGGTCTTCGGGCCCATGGTCAGGGTGTCCTGCTTCATGGCTTCCAGGATCGCCTGCTCCTCGGCCTTGTCGTACAGCGACCCGAAGAAGGAATACGGGACCTTGAGCGTCACCCCGTCGCCGGTGGCGTAGGAACTGGTGATCCCGCCTTCGCTCTCGCCGCCGGCGCCCTGCTTGCCCTTCTTCTCTTGCTTGGCCATGATCTTCCTCCCGTGGTTGCGGCGGCCCGCAGGCCGCGTGGTCCGTGTCCGGGGCGCGTCCTGGGCGCCCCTACATCGTGTCCAACAGGTGTTCGAACCGCTCCGCGGCCTGGTGCAGCGTACCCACGACCCGGTTGCCGGGGCCCAGCACCATGGCCCCGGGGAAGCTGGCCGCGCGCAGGATGGAGATCATCTCCTTGACCTCCGCGTTGCCCTGGCCCAGGGGCTGGGGTGTGCCGTCGAAGCACGCGTCCTCCAGGTCCAGCCCGTCGACGAACCGGCGCAGCTTGTGCTTGTAACTCTCCAGAAAGGGCTTCTCGCCCGCGCGCGCGAATTCCGCGGCGCGGAACGTGAACCCGACCTCGAACCCCTCCTCGCGCAAGCCGAGCAAGAGCGCCGAGGCCCCGGCCGCGGCCAGCCCCGCGTTGAAGAAGGAGATCCGCACCCGGCGCTGGGCCGCTTCGGCCGCGTGCGCGCCGGCCCACGCGGTCAGGGGCACGACAACCCGTTCCGCCTCGGTCGCCGCGGCCTGTTCGAGCAGGGGGGCGATCCGGCTGCCCACCGCCCAGACCCGGAGGGCGTACACGCGCAGACCGGCGGAGCGCAGTGTCGCCGCGGCGCGGGCCAGTTCGTCGGCCGTGTGCATGCACAGGGGACGCCCGCGCAGTGCGTCGAGCTCCACCGCGTCCACGCCTGCGGCGCGGCACGCGTCGGCGATCTCCTCGGGGTATCGGCCCGCGAGCGTGGCGCTGGCGACCAGAGTGAAGGCCTCTCGGTCGAGGCGGTCGCGGCGCAGGGCCGCGCGCTGGGCCACGCAGTCGGCGCAGTGCGGATTGTCGCAGAGCACGAACGCGGGGTCGCGCGCGCCCGCGTCTCGGGCGAGCTCGATGAGGTCGCGACTCTTGATGAGGCGGACCACCGCATTGCCGATGCGGCCCATGCGCATGCGTTCGCTTTCGCGAAGCAGGCGGTCCAGGCCGATGAAGTTGCGATGCGGGCCCGGGAACAAGGGCCAGGACTTGGTGACCTGCCCCTGCGGGGTCTGGAAGGTCTTCTCCGGGGTCGGGGTCAGGTACGGCAGGCGCAGGAGCTCCTCGGCGGTGTGCAGCGTCGTGTTGCGGTCCTGGTCCACCCCGAGCAGGCACACGTATCCGCCCAGGTCGGCGATGCGCACGTACGGGGTGTCCTGGGTGTGGGCGAGTTCGGCCTTCCAGTGGTCGCGGCAGATCTCCTCGGCCTGCGCGCCGATGGCCGCGACGCTGGCCACAGGCTGCGCGCTGTGCACGGCCTCCGGCCGGGCCTTGACCGTGTCCGGGACGATGCCCAGCGTGCCGAACGTGGGCACCACGAGCGTCCCCTCGGGCCCGAGCACGGACAAGAAGGCGTCGACCACGGTGTCCGCGCCGCCCTCCACCCGGCCCAGGCTGGCCAGGCTGCTGTGCAGGAGTACGATGTCCCCGGACTGGAGCCCCAGGGCTCGCAGGCTCTGTTCGATGTCCTGCTGCGTCACGTTCGCCATGAGACGTACCTTGTCCGTTCAGGGCCACTCTGCCAGCACGCGGCAGGGGAGCTGCTTGACCTCGGGCGCGCGCAGCGGCAGGGCCGTGAGCCGCACGCGCTCCGCGGGCAGACGGTGCAGGTCCACGGCGCAGCATACCGTGGCCACGCCTGCGGCGAAGAGATCCCCGAACACGTTCTGCGGGTCCGTGTCGCTCTCGTACACGTCCGAGACGAACAGGCGCATGCCCGCGTCCACGAGCCAGGCGACCGCGTCCTTGGCCAAATACACGCTGCGCTCGCGGATCGCGTCGAATCGCCTGGCGCCGAGGGCATTGAGCACCACCGCCTGTGCGCGCAGGGGTTCGCGGACCCGGGCGCGCAGCTCATCCGCATGGATGGCCCCCGAGCCGTCCGCGCGGTCCAGCCGCAGCACGGTCGCGTCCACGCGGTACAGGGCCTCGACCGGCCAGGTCGCCGCGTCGCGGCCGTCGTCGTGCTCCGCGATATGGCCGGGGAAGTCGATGTAGGTCGCGGACATGCTCGACAGGTCGAACTCGTGCACCACGGCCGTGTATCGGTACGGGCCCTGGGGCACGTCCCAGGCGTGCGTGCGCACGGTCTCGGTCTCGTGCCACGGGTCCTCGAAGCGCTCCTTGCGCCGCTCGCGCGCGGGCAGAGGCAGGGTGAGGTCCACGACGGGCATGAGGGGCCTCGTTCCTCGTTCAGGCGCGGATCCGGGCGCGCGACCCTGCGTCCGGACACGATCGGGGCGCAGGCAACGCGCGCGGGCTCGTACGGGGCCCTTGTACGTCATGCAGGCTGGACGGTCAAACCTTTTTCGGCGCGCCATGGCGCGCATCGCAGTCCATGCAATCGAGGGGCGAAAGCCCGTGGCGGGCGCGGCTGGGCGCGAGAAAAAGGGCGGGACAACGGAGACGGCGTAGGTGTCGGGCAGTTGGGGAAGGAAGCGCCGCCTCCGCGTCCCGCCACAAGGCGGAAACCCGCTCAAGGTGGCGGTCATACAAGCGGGTTTCCATGTCCGTCGCTTGAGTCCGGTGCAGGTGTCGGGCAGTTGGGTGGGGAAGGGCGCACCGGACTCAGAGGAGCGACAGAGACGTTCGTATGACCGCAAATCCTTTCCGTGTCCCGGATGGTGATGTTCTTGTTCAGGAAACGCCCTATACCGGGAGCCTACTCCACGCCGAGCGACCTGTCAAGCGCAAAGCGCAAAAAGTTGCGTAGGACCTTGTGCGAGTGTGGCCGAATGGGCCTCTGGGGCCGGTTCAGGCCCCCAGCACGGGGATGCCGTACAGCCGCGCAAACTGACGCACCGCCTGCGCGTGGTCGCCGCGCCACACCGTGGTGTGGTGCGAGCGCAGGTGCCGCGTGAAGCTCTCCGGGCTCACCTCGTCCTGGAGCCGGATGTACCCGAACGGCCAGATCTGCGTGATGCCCTTGAGCTCGTTGGGGTTGAACGCATGCGCCACGGCCGTACCCCGCGCGAGGTGCACGACATACTCTCCGTCGATGCGCCCGAACCGCACCAGGGTCACTGGCCCCTCGGGCAGGATGAACTGGCTGCACGCCCCGCCCTGGCAGAGCGAACACTGGCGTTCCTCGTCCCAGGAGCCCTGCAGCGGGGTCTGCTCGCGGATATTGACCCGTTGTGCGCCCCCGCCCACCGACGGCGCCGCAGTGCCGCAGTTGAGCACGTGGATCATGCGCTCGTCCGGGTTCATGTAGAAAATATCGCTGAACATGGCCGGCCGGCCGGTCATGTTCTGGCACAGGAACATGCCCAGGGCGTTGTTCACGTCGGTCTCGCAGGAGACCACGAACCCCTCCTCGTTCCATAGCGCCACGGGCAGGCAGGGGGCCAGGTAGCTGTCGATCAGCTCCAGCTGGCACTGAATGCCCGCAAAGCTCCACGCCCGCTCTCGGAAGAGGTCGCCTCCGGCCACGTACAGCCGGGCGCTTCGCTCCAGGGAGCGCTCGGTGGCCTCCACGCTCCGGAACGACGCGCGCACCCGGTCCACCACCGGCCGCCACGCGGACTCGGGCACGTCCTCGGCGCGGCGCACCAGGGTGAACTGCTCCATCGGGTCGACGTGGATGCCGAACAGCTTGCGCAGCTGGTTCGGGTCCGAGCTCCCGGGCAGCATCTCCAGGCAGCGGCCGCCCATCTCGCCGTACACCGCGCCCATGAACGCGTCCTTGGCCAGGCACGCCCGCGCCCAGGCGGCCACGATGCCCAGCCTGGGGGCCTCGGCCGGTCCGTAGTGGATTTCGTGGTTGATGCCCAGCTCGTCCAGCGCGCCGTGGGCCAGGGCCATCCCCTCGTAGCTCGCGTCGTCGGGATTGGGCACCGCCCACAGGAGCACGGGCAGGCACGACTGCTGGGCGAGCGTGGCGATGGTGTGCGAGCGCAGGAACCACGCGCATCGCACGACCAGCCCGCACACGCCGCCCTGGTGCACGGCCTGGATGGCCTCGAGCGCGGTGGCGTGGCTGACGACCACCTTGCGGTGGCGCACCACGTCCAGGCCCGCGTCGGCCAGGGCTTGGACGTGCCGGTCGCCGTCCTGCAGCAGCCCTTCGCGGCTCTGCGGGTCGAACCGGGGGTCGCCCACGTCCACATAGCCCACGCGCGGCCGGGGCGGAGCGGGGGCTTGGGTCTCAGGCATCTCGGTCTCCCTCCACGTCCGCATCGTACGGGACCGTACGACGGCGCAGTTGCTCCGGCCCAAAGAAACGCGGCCTAGGCCTCCGCGGGCCGCACGAGCCGCGCCCAGACCAGGCCCGAGGCGGGGGGCTGGCGCAGACGGCCCAGGCTGCGTGCTGCGGCCTGCTTGCGCAAGAGCGCCCCCATGGGGTTCGTCACCGCGAGCTCCAGGGTGTTGCGTCCCTGGTTGAGCGCGCGGGTCAAGTCCACGAGGTACGGCGGTCCCAGGCGCACCTCGCGCTTGCGGCCGTTGACGCGCACCTCCAGCACGCCGTCGCGCACGTCGGCCTCCAGCCACACGGGCTCGTTGCCGCGGCGGGTGACCTGCATGCGGTAACACCCGGTCCCGCTGTAGTAGAAGTAGCCCTGCTCCTCCCACGGGCGCTCGTCCAGGCGGGTGACCGCCTGGACCAGGCGTCCGCGTTCGTCGACCGAGAACCCGCCCAGCACCATGGCGTCGAGCGTGGGCTGGAGCCTGCGGAAGTTGTAGCTGCTCCCGCCGCCCCACCGCTCGAAGAGCTCGGGCATGTACAGGCCGGTGATCTGGTTGCGACCGCGCTTGAGCAGGCTGCCGATCGGCACGGACAGTCCGAACGCATCCAGGTACCGGTTGCGCTGGGGCCGGGCGGCCGGCGGGGTGCCGTTGACCGCGAGCTCGCGCACCACCAGTTCGTCGAACAGAAGCTGCGCGTCCCGGGGCGCGTGCCGGGCCTGGAAGGTCGCGCGGAACAGGAGCGCGGGCACGCGACGCATCGACTCCGGGATGATGCCGACGGGCGAGGCCACCCAGTCGTTGGGACGGGCCGGATCGGCCATCTCCAGGCGCGCGCCCGCGAGCGGCAGGGCGTTGGGCCGCTCGGCCTGGAACGTCCACGGTCCCTCGAGGGCCTGCACCGGGGTGCGCGCGCGCGCGAGCGTCGCCCCACGCGCGCGGCCCCGGCCCTTGGGCGCGGGGTCGAGCAGCAGGACGCGCGTCTCCCACGGCGCGAAGTTGATCGAAAAGGCGTTCGCCGCCGCGTCCATGGCCACGCGGCTCGTGCGCCCGGAGTCGAGGTCCGCGCACCGGACCGCGCTCGGGCGGGCCAGGCGCGCGGTGAGGGTGCGCTCCTGGTCGCCCATGTTCTGCACGCACACGATGTCGGTCTTGTTCAGCCGACGGACCGTGAGCGCGAGGTGCGGGCACAACCCTTCGCCCTCGTAGAACCGGACCTGCGCCGCGTGCTCGGGCAGGAGCTCGGCCATGAGCCCGGGCCGGTAGCGGCGCGGGCGCCACAGCTCGGTCTTGCCGCCGGGCCTGTGGATCATGCACTCCAGGGCCGTAAGCCCGTACATCCGCTCGCCCTCGAGGACGTTCAGGCGCAGGTACCGGCCCTTGGCGCCCTTGAGGTCCAGGCGGTGGACCTTGCCGCGACGCGTCCCTTCAGCGCGTTTGGTCCAGCGCTTCTGGTCGTTCGAGGTCTCCACGCGGTACCGGTACTCGACGCCCTCCTTGCCCGGCTCGATGCGTACGGCCAGGCGGTCCACCGGGACCGTGTCGCCCAGATCCAGGGTGATTGACTGGGGGTACCGCCTGCTTGTCACGAACAGGCTGTTCGTCCCGTCGAAGGGCGTGACGGCCTTGTTGCCGGTACCGACGTCCGAGGAGCACTGCACCTCGGCCATGGGGTCCGGCACGAATACGACCCGCCCCTTGCCGCACCGGGTCTCCCGCACGGAGGCGGCCCGCTCCATGGCGGCGGTGCCCCCCAGCGTCTTGCGCACCTCCTTGGCCAGCGAGGCGCCGTCCGGGGCCTGTCTGGGGATGGACTTGTAGAACACGACGCGCCCGCCCGCCTTGGCGAACCGGCCGAGCACGTCCAGGCCCTCCCGGGTGAGGACGGTCGCCGCGGGGACGAGGAGCGTCGTGTACGTGGCCCGCGGGTAGGCGAGTCCGCCGCGGCGCACCCGCCCCTCGCAGAGCGCGGTCTCGTAGAGCGCGTCCATCTCGATCTGGCCCTGGAGCCCCTCCCACAGGGCCTGGCGGAACTCGCCCTCCAGGGCGAGGTTTGCGGTCGGCGCGGGCACGCCGTTGGAGAGCGCCTCGCCGCTCGGGTACACGACCGCGATGCGGGCCGTGGACTTGCCGGCCGAGGTGATCTGGCAGATCCGGGCCACCCGGTCCGAGTACGGGCGCTGGTAGGGCCACAGCGAGGTCTGGTAGAATCCGGGCGGGTTGCTGGTGTGCTTGCGAAAGCTGCGGAAACTGTAGGCGAAGTCGATGGGCGCCTGCAGGTTGATGCCGGCCAGGGCCAGGCAGTCGGCCAGGCGCACCTTGTCGGCCAGGGTGAACGTGAGCGGCGTGGCCGCGTGCGTCTCGGAGAGCACCCGATCGCGGTCGTGCACGCGCGCGACCGTGGCGATGCGCCGGGCCAGGTCGTAGAGGTGGATGCCCTTGCCGATCCCGCCGAGGATGTCCATGCCCGGGACCTGCTGCGGGCGGGTCTGGCGATAGTGGTCCCCGTTCCACGGCCCCTCGCCGTAATGCCCGGAGAAGGCCACGTTGTGCTCGCCGCACCAGGCGCCGATCTGCTCGGAGTAGCATTCGGCGAACAGGTCGCTGGCGCACTTGAAGTAGTCGTGGGCCACCTTGCGGTCCGCGGGCGCGTTGGGCACGAGCTCCCCGAGGCGCGGGCGCAAGTCATACCCCATGCGCTCCTCGAACACGCGCAGGAAGTCGCGGCTCCATGGCCGGCTGACCGTGAAGCCGTACAGGTTCGGGTTGTCCGCGAACTCCTCTTCGAGGTGGGGGACCGCATGCAGGCGGTGGCCGTCGGGCTTGATGATGCTGCGCCCGCCCGAGATGGTGAAGTCGTACCAGTGCTCGGGCTCGTCCGTGAAGAACCCGGGCACCGTCTTGCCGAACTCGTTGGGCACCGCGTCGTAGTGGCCTTGGTATACGAGCTCGATGTACTTGGCCACGGCCTCGCGGTTCATGGTGTCCAGGTATCCCTGGGGGTCCGTGGTCCAGCGGGACGCGGTGCACGAGTCCTGCACGCGCTGCACGCGGTGGGTGACGAAGAAGCGCACCTCCCACGCGCCAGCCGGGGCCTTCCATCGCAGGTAGCTCTCCCCGGCGTACGCGAGCAGGGGCACGGTGCGCGCGCCGTCCGCGCGGCGGGCCTCGGCCCAGATCAGATTCCCGTCCGGCAGGGCGAGCTCCACCTGCCGCGACGCGTTGCGGGCCACGGGGATCCGGTAGATGCGAAGCGCGGGCTGCACGTACTCCGGGTACTGCTCGAGCAGCAGCCCGCCGGCCGTGCCGCTGGGCCAGCAGTACTCGTCATAGACCCAGATCTTCATGTCCATCTTGCGCGCCTGCTGCACGACGAATCGGAAGCTGGCGAAGTACTCGGGCGACAGGTACGGCTGGACGAGCCCGGCCATGGGAAAGACCATGGCCTCGTTCACGTGCGCGCGCTTGAGCTCCTTGAGCTGGCGCAGGAGCTCGTCCTCGCGCAAGTCGTCGTTCCAATACCACAGCGGGGCGAGCGAATACTTCTGCGGAAAGCGGCGGAACTCGTCGAGTACGGAAGCGACCGGGTCAGCCATCGGGCTCCTCCCCTGGACTTGGGATGCAAAGGCGCGCGCCTTGTGCGCACGCCCGGCAGGGGAGGTGTAGGAGATGGCGAAGGTCCCGTCAAGCGAAAAGGGGCTCCGGGCGCGTCTGCGCGCTCAGGCAAGGGCCTGGAACGCGGCCGCCTCTTCGTTCGGCGCCGACTCGGGCAGGGTCCCGTCCGGGCCGTAGGTCGCGCGCAGAGAGGAGTATTCAAGTTGCACAGAGAAGGCCCAGGCCTGGAGCCCGGCCACCGCGCTCTGCGCGTCGTCGCCGTCGGCCTGGGACCGGCCGGTGGCGACGAAGTCGTCGAGCCCGTCGAACACGAGCTCGTGCGTGCGGTCGACCTGTTCCTGGACCTCGTCGGGCAGGTCGCCGAGCATGCCCAGGGCCTCGTCGAATCCCTTCTGGATGGCCTCGCCGATCCATTCGGCGAACGCGGCGCGCGCGGACTCGGAGTCCTCGCCCTCGGGCGCGTACCGGGCCAGGGCGAAGTCCAGGATCCGCTGCGCGGTGTTCTCCGGGCTGAAGAGCTCGAGCACCCGGTCCAGGAGCGCATCGCCCTCCGGGGCCTGGGCCGCGGGCGCGCCTGTGCTCACCTGGGCGAACTCGTAGCTCGCGCGCAGGCTGAACTGCACGCTCTCGAATTGGGCCCCGTCCTCGCCCGCGACCGCGCGCAGGGACTGATAGTTCACCTCGAACTGGGCGCGCAGCACGCGGACCGCGGTGGCGGCCCCGGAGGTGAGCGCCGCCTCGTCGGCGAGCTCGGGCGCGGCCTGGGGCTGTCCGCGTGCGCCCGGGTCCGGCGCGTTGTTGGGGGCGTTGTGCGCCGGGGCCGCAGGGGTGTGCAGCGAGGCGAGCAGGGACTCCGCTCCGGCGGTCAGCGCGTTCACGTTCATGGGGGCCTCCCTGGGGGGCGCGGGTCAGCGGTCCGGGACGGGCGTGCGCCCTGCGTTCGCCGGCGTCCTATAAGATTAGCGGACGTACCTCCGTGCGCTTGACCGCGAACCCGGGCTTTTCGGCCCACGCCCCGACAGGTGCGCAACGGCGCCTCTTGGCCCCTCGCCGGTTCCGGCCGCACGAGACTACTTGCGTCCCAACTTCTTTATGCATGGGCTCTTGTGGATATGTGGCAGGCGACGCGTCTGCGCCGCGGTCTGTCGGCGGACCGACCGATCGCAGGGCCACTCGCGTCCCAACTCATTTGTAGAAAAGATGTTGCGAAGGTGCGTACAGGCCATGCTCGGCGCCCGGCAGGTCAACCGCTCGCCTGCCCTGCCTGCGCGCAGGACGATTGTGTCCACAGCCCCCCTTGACACGCCCGGGCTCAGGCGCTAGAGTATGAACGCCCGGGACGCGAGTCCCGGGCAAACACAAAAGACCCGTCCCCATCGTCTAGTGGCCTAGGACGGCAGATTCTCAGTCTGCAGACCGGGGTTCGACTCCCCGTGGGGATGCCAACC
>CAZOBJ010000090.1:0-12936 GCA_964577825.1 uncultured Planctomycetales bacterium | reverse complement strand
GAAAGTCGCGATCTTGGGCGCCGGGAACGTGGCCACGGCCGCGGCCACGTTCCTCGCGGAGCGCAACCTCGCCGACCTTGTGCTCATCGACGTGGTGAACTACGGCCTGGCCGCGGGCAAGGCGGTGGACCTCGCGGCCGCGGGGCCGCTGCGCGGCTCCTCCGCGCGCATCCATGCCACCGACCGCATCGAGGCGCTCGCCGGCGCTCGGGTGGTGGTCAATACCGCGGGCGTGCCGCGCAAGCCGGGCATGGACCGCATGGACCTGCTCAAGACGAACGCGGCCATCGCCCGCCGCCTCGCCCGGGGGGTGGCCACGCACGCGCCCGACGCCATGGTGGTCAACGTGGCCAATCCGCTGGACGTGATCTGCCAGGTGTTCCTCCAGACCACGGGCTTTCCCCGCGAGCGGGTGGTGGGCATGGCCGGGGCGCTCGACTCGGCGCGGCTTCGCACCTTCATCGCGGACGCGCTGGACTGCGATCCGCGGGACGTGGCCGCCCTGGTGCTCGGCGGGCACGGCGACCGCATGGTGCCGCTCGTGCGCACGGCCACGGTGGCCGGGGTGCCCGTGTCCGAACTGTTGAGCGCGGAGGCCCTGGAGCACTTGGTCCGGCGCACCCGCCAGGCGGGCGCCGAGGTGGTGGGCCTGTTGAAGACCGGCAGCGCCTTTACCTCCACGGGCGCGGCGGTGTGCGCCATGGTCGAGCCGCTCTTGACCGGACGCGCGCGGATGGTTCCGGCCTCGGCGTACCTCCAGGGCGAGTACGGCCTGCGCGACCTGTTCCTGGGCGTGCCCGTGCTTCTGGGCCGCCACGGGGTGGAGCGGATCGTGGAGCTGGCGCTCACCGACGCCGAGCGCGGGGCCCTGCAGCGCTCCGCCGACGAGGTGCGCAAGGGGCTCGACGCGCTCGAATCCCTGAACGCCTGATGCACGGCCCGCGCAAGCGAGGGCAGAGATGCCGCTGAGCCGTTCGCTGCGCGCGCGCCGCGCCCGGGCGCGCAAGATCGCCGACCTTCTGGCCCGCACCTACCCGCGTGCCGGAGAGGGGCCGCGCCGCGACCCCCTGCGCGTGCTGGTGTGCACCATCCTCTCGGCCCAGTGCACGGACGCCAAGGTGGACGCGGTCGCGCCCAGCCTGTTCGAGGCGTTCCCCGACGTGCACGCCCTGGCCCGGGCCAAGCCGCGCGAGGTCGAGCGGATCATCCGGCCCCTGGGCCTGTACCGCAACAAGGCGCGCCACATCGTGGCCGCCTGCCGCGAGCTCGTGCGCGCCCACAACGGCCGCGTGCCCCGGACCATGGAGGCGCTTACCGCCCTGCCCGGGGTGGGCCGCAAGACCGCGAACTGCGTGTTCGTGAACGCGTTCGGCGAGCCGGGGCTGATGACCGACACGCACTTCTGCCGGGTGACCCACAGGCTGGGCCTGACGGACAAGACGACCCCGGAGAAGATCGAGCGCGAACTTGCGGAGCTCCTGCCGCCCGCACGCTGGGGTGCGTTCAGCCACCAGATCATCCGCCACGGGCGGGTTTGCTGCACGGCGCGCAAGCCCGACTGTCCGCACTGCCCGTTGCGGCGGCTGTGCGCCTACGCCCAGGCGCAGAAGAAAGCCTAGCGGTCACTGCCCCCCGGCCTTGCCCCCGTGCAGCCAGGCCCAGTCGCCGACCCGCCCGCGCACGCACACGTCCTCGGCCACGCGGCGCACCCGCACGTTCCATAGGTCCAAGGCCTCGGACATCGCAGCCACGCCCCGGCCGGCCACGGGCGGGGGCGCGTGCGCGCCGCCTACGAGCTTGGGCGCGACGTAGGCGATTACCTCGTCTACGAGCCCCGCGTCGAAGAGCGCGCCCGCGAGCTGTGCGCCGCCCTCGCACAGGACCTCGCGCACGCCCAGGTCGCCGAGCGCGGCGAACGCCTTGCGCAGGTCGAGCCGCGGCCCGTGGCTCACGCACACGAGCTCGGCGCCAGCGGCCCGCAGCGCCGCGCGCCGCGAGGCCAGGGCCCGGCCCGTGGCGAGCACCACCACCGGCCCGCCCGGCTCCGCAAAGAGCCGCGCGCGCGTAGGCGTGCGGCAGCTCGAGTCCGCGATCACGCGCCGTGGCTGCCAGCGCTGTGCGTCGCGGACGTTCAGCCGCGGATCGTCGGCAAGCACCGTGCCCACGCCCACGAGCACCGCGTCGTGGTGCGCGCGCAGGTCCTGGACCTCGGCGCGTGCGGCCGGGCCGCTGATCCACGCGCTGTGCCCGGTGCGCGTGGCCAGCTTGCCGTCCAGGGTCATGGCGTACTTCAGGCGCACGAGGGGCAGGCCCGTGCGCAGGTGCTTCACATACCCGGCCACGGCCTCCAGGGCCCGGGCCTCCAGGCACCCCACGTCCACGTCCACGCCCGCCGCGCGCAATACCGCCGCGCCGTCCAGGCTCACCGGATGCGGGTCCGCGACCGCGGCGACCACGCGACTGACCCCGGCGGCCGCGAGCGCCTGGGCGCAGGGCGGGGTTTTGCCCCGGTGCGCGCAAGGCATCAGGCTCACGTACGCCGTGGCCCCCTGCGCGGCCTCGCCCGCGCGGCGCAGGGCCGCGGCCTCGGCGTGGGCGCCTCCGTAGGGCTCGGTCGCGGCCTCGGCCACCGCCCGGCCGTCGCGCACGAGCACGCACCCGACCGCGGGATTGGGGCTCGCGGGCCCGCGGGCGCTGTGCGCGAGCTCGATGGCCCGAGCCATGTGCGCGCGGTCTCGCTCCGAGAATCGGCGGCTCGCCTGGCTCATCGCGCGCCTCCCTGTACGGGCCTGCATCCTACCCGAGACCGCATCCGTGCGCACCGGTTTTCTGCTCCCTTGGGAAAGCGCTGGACAGGCCGCGGCCCGGGCCTATACTGGATCGGTCGCTTGCTCGCATCCGCGTCCACTCACAAAGGAGGAGCCATGCCGCTGTTCACCGTGATCGGCGAACTCGTGAACATGACCCGCACCAAGATCCGCGACAAGGTCCGCGCGCGCGACGCCAAGTACATCGCCCGCGTGGCACGCCGCCAGGCCAAGGCCGGGGCCACCCACATCGACGTGAACGCGGGCGGCGACCCCGGCACCGAGGCCGACGACATGGCGTGGCTCACCGAGGTCGTGGCCGGGGCCACGGACCTGCCGCTCTCGTTCGACTCGGCCAACCCCGAGGCCCTGCGCCGCGGGCTGGAGCTCGCCAACCGCCCCGGCACGATCATCAACTCCATCACCGGCGAGCGCGGGCGCATCGACAACGTCCTGCCCCTGGTCCGGGAGTACGAGACAAGCGTCGTGGCCCTGACCATGGACGACACCGGCATGCCCGAGGACCTGGACGGGCGCACGCGCATCACCGACGCCCTGGTCGAGGTCCTGCGCAAGGCCGACGTGGCGCTCGACCGCGCCTACTTCGATCACCTCGTGCGCCCCGCGGGCACGAACCCGGGCCAGACCGCGTACGTGCTCCAGGCCATCCGGTACGTGAAGACCACCTACCCCGAGGCGCACATCGCCCTGGGCATGTCCAACGTGAGCTTCGGGCTGCCCAAGCGGCGCAACCTGAACCGCGCCTTCCTGGCCATGCTCGTGGGCGCGGGGTGCGACGGCGCGATCCTGGACCCGTGCGAGGCCGGGCTCATGGACACGCTGCGCGCGTCCCTGGCCGTGACCGGGGCCGACGAGTACGGCATGGGGTACCTGACCGCCGTGCGCGAGGCCGTGGCCTGACCGCGGCGCCGGGCTAATCGCCCTCCTCGGCGCGGGGCAGGCGCACCTGCGCGCAGGTCCCGGGCGGCGGCTCGTTGTTCGACAGCGTCACCCGGCCGCCGTGGCGCTCCACGATGTGGCGCACGATGCTCAGGCCCAGGCCCGAGCCGCCCTTGCGCGTGCTGAAGAACGGGTCGAACACGCGCGCCAGCCGGTCGGCCGGCACGGCCTCGCCCCGGTCGACCACCCGCACCGCCACCCAGCCGTCCCCCGGCGCGTCGATGTCGAGCAGGATGTCGCTCCCGTCCGGGCTGTGCTGGCTGGCGTTGTCGAGCAAGTTCAGGAAGACCTGCGTCATGCGCTCCTCGTCCACGAGCACGTGGGCCTCGCGCCCCGCGGGCTGCGCCTCCACGCGCAGCCGGTGGGTCTGCGCGCCCGTGGACCCTTCCCAGGCCTGCGCCACCGCGCGGGCAACGTCGCCCGCGCACATCCGGCGGAAGCGCTGCGTCTCCACGGGCCTGCGCAGCTCCAACAGGTCCTGCATCAAGGCGTTGAGCCTGTCGGCCTGCCGGTGGATGCGGTCCACGTACCGGGCCGACCGATCGTCCTGCGGGATCGCCTCGGCCAGGAGCTCCGAGGTGATCGAGATCGTGTTCAGCGGGTTGCGCACCTCGTGGGCGATGCCGCCGACCACCTGGCCCACGGCCGCGTCGCGCGCGCTCTCGCGCAGATCGTCCTCGAGCTCGGCGTGCTCGATCTCATACCCGATGTACCGGGCGAAAATCTCCACCAGATGCGCGTCCTCTTCGTCGAAGGCGTCCTCGCGTGCATCCAGCGCGCACATCATGCCGAGCAGCTGTCCCTCATGGCCGCGCATGGGCACGCCCACGAAGCTGCGCGCGCCTCGGTCGCGCACGCAGGCGGCGTCGGCGAACTCATGGACGAGCTCCGGGCCGAACCGCATCGCCCTGCCCTCGCGGCACACCACGCCGCACGGCCCGCAGTCGGCCGGCACCTCCGCCTCGTGCGTGCGGCCCGCGGTATCGTACCGGCTCAGAAGTACGAGGCGGCCTTCTCGCGCCAGCCGGACCACCACGTCCGGCGCGTCCAGGATCCGGCCCAGGGCCCGGACCGCAGCGTCGCCCAGGCGGTCGATGGCCCGGTCGCGGCTCGTGGCCAGGCCGTACACCGCCTCGAGCGCGTCCCGCCGCTTGGCCAGCGCCCGCGTGACTCGCATCCGCTCGGCCGATTCGACATCGAGCTCTGCGCCCGCGCGGGCCAGGTCGTCGGTGCGCTCGCGCACCTCCTGGGAGAGCTCCTCCTGCTCGCGCAGCAGGCCCAGCTCGTAGCGCGCGCGCTCGGTCACGTCGTACGCGATGCCCAGAACCTCGCGCAGCTCGCCCCACGCGTCCAGGAGGGGCACATAGGTCACCGCCATGGTGAACGCGTCCGCGGGCAGCGCGAAGGTCGCCTCGCCGCTCTGCGTGGTGCGGGTCTCCACCGCGCGCTTCAGATACGGCAGATACCCTTCGTAGACCTCCGGCGGGTTCACTTCCTCGTCGCGGCGGCCCAGGAGATCCTCCTCGGTGTGGCCGCTGATACGAACGCCGTAGGCATTGATGAACCGGATGCGCCGGTCGGGGCCGTAGATGACCAGAGAGCAGGGATAGTTGTCCACGGCCCGGCGGAACCGCTCTTCGCTCTCGCGCACGGCCTGCTCGGCGGCCCGCCGCGCGGTCACGTCCCGGCCCACGGCCTGGTACCCGGTCACCGTGCCTTCGGGGTCGAAGAACGCGCGCGTCGACCACTGGTGCCAGGCCTCGGTCCCGTCCGGGCGACGTACGGAGAACTCCAGGCCCCTCACGTTCTCCTCCGGGGTAAAGGAGGCCAGATGCCGCGCGAGCGCAGGTCCGTTCTCCTGGCGCACGACCTCGTGGACCGACGCGCCCGAGAGCTCCTGCGCCGTGCGGCCGAAGTACCTCGCGAAGGGCTCGTTTACGTACACGAGCGTACCGTCGGGCCGGAACCGGCAGATGAGCTCGGTCTGCCCCTCTACCACGCCGCGATAGCGCTCCTCGGTCTGCGCAAGCTCCCGGAAGAGCACGTCGTACGGCCGCGCCAGGCCCGTGACCACGATGGCCCGGTAGATGAAGTAGTAGCTCCCGATCTTGGCGTAGTGCCCGATCGCGTTGAATGCGCCGTACGGGTCCTGGTACAGGGTGAAGCTGAGCTCCGAGAAGATGGTCACGCCGATGGCCGCGAGCAGGTATCCGAGGACGTCCGGGGCCAGCCGCCCGCGACGCCAGTACAGGAGGCCGCCCGCCGCGGCGAGCGCGGCGCACACCGCGTACTCGCTTCCGACCTTGAACCCGGTCAGCCCGGTCCCCGGGCCCGTGCCTGGAACGAACGCGTCCGGGAACCCGTCCCAGGCCAGGATGGCGGCCGTCAGCCCCGCGGCGAAGAGCCCGAATCCGGCGAACAGCGTGCGTGCGCGCAGGTGCAGCGCCACGGCCATCGGCGCGACCAGGAACGCGCCCGCCTCCAGGTACCGGGCCGCCAGCCACAGCTGCGCGGCCAGATTCGTGCTCGCGCCCGGGAACACGCCCATACCCGGGAACGCGAGCGTATGCACAAGGTCCACCAGGCCCACGAACAGATACCCCACGCCCAGGGTGAGGAGCAGCGGATCGCGCATGAACCTGCGCGCATTCCATACGAGAAGAAACAGGCTCCACGCGACCGCGATGCTGACAAGCTCCACCAAGACGTGGAAAAGCAGGTAGTTGTAGCCACTGAGCGCCGCGAGCCCCACCGCCACGGCGGCAAGCGCTACAGCGGCGGCCAGCGCCGCCGGGCCGTGCGGCACCAGGGTGGGCTGCGGCGTCTCGGGCGGCACAAGCGGGTCCGTGCGCGACTGGTCCATCGTCGGTTCTCTTCCGGGTCTCGTGCCCGCGACCTGCGGGCGCGCACTTGGTTCGAATCCCTTTGCCCACGGGCGGTTGGCGTAAGCTAAGCACATGGGCGCGACCGCGTCAATACCATCCTCCCGGCGCGAACGGCGCGCGATCTGGCAAGCGGTTTGCAGCGAAACCCGGCGACCCGACGAGAGCCCGTCCAACCGGGCCAAAGGCAGCGAAAGGAGAGCCCTATGCCAGACGGAAACGGAGCGCAACTCCATGAGAAAGAAAAACTTGCAGAGCTTCGCCGCGCGTGGGAAGACCGTCCCCTCGGCGCGATGATCGACCACATCCTGGACCGGTACCATACGCCCCTGCACCGGGACCTGCCCGGGCTTGTGGACAAGATCGGGTCCGCGCGCAAGGAACTGACCGGTCCCGCGCGCGAGCTGGACCGTCCTTTACGCGACCTGGAGGAGCTTCTGCGCACGGACCTGCCCGATCACCTGCGCGCGGAGGAGGAAGCCTTGTTCCCCCGCATTCGCGCGCACCTGCGCGCCGACGAGAGCCGGGCCGAACGCGGCGAGAAGGCCGCCGCGCCCGCAGGCGGCGGGCTGCGCTCTTTGGGCCGGATCCAGGACGACCACAACCAGATCATGGACATGCTTATCGCCCTGCACGCGGAGAACGTGCTCGACCGGCTGCCGGAGACGACCCCGGCCGGAGACGACCACCCTCTGCGCGAGGATCTCAAGCGCCTGGTCGGAGACCTGCGCGAGCACGCCTTCCTGGAGGACGAGGTGCTGTTTCCGCGCGCCGTCGCGCTGGAGAAACGTCTCAGAAACGGGACTTCTTGAGGGAGTCGCCGAACAAGGAGAACGCTATGGCCGCTGGGCAGACCTACAAGTACGTGATCGCGGGCGCGGGGCTCGCCGGCGCGAGCGCGGTCGAGGGCATCCGCACTCGGGACAAGGACGGCGCCATCCTGGTCGCCGGCGCCGAGCCCGACCCGCCGTACCACCGCCCGCCCCTGTCCAAGGACCTGTGGCTCAAGGAGAACGCGTCCGTGGACGACATCTTCGTGCGCGCCCAGGACCGGTACGCCGCGGACGGCGTAGACCTGCGCACAGGCAGCGAAGTCACCGGCCTGGACCCGGGCAAGCACACCGTGCACCTGGGCGGCGAGGCGTGCACGTACGAGAAGCTGCTCCTGGCCACCGGCGGCGCGCCCCGGACCCTGCCCGTGCCCGGCGGCGACCTGGACGAGATCACCTACATGCGCACGCTGGGAGACTTTCGTCGCTTGCGCGAGGTCGACTGGTCCGGCGAACCGGTCATCGTGGTCGGGGGCGGGTTCATCGGGTCCGAGATGGCCGCGGCCCTCGTCACCCAGGGCGCGCAGGTGACCCTGATCTTTCCCGAGGCCTGGCTGTGCGCGCGGGTGTTTCCGGAGTCCCTGGGGCGGGCCATGCTCGAGGTGTACCGCGACCGGGGCGCCACCGTGCTCGCCGAGGACGCGCCGGAGCGCTTCGCCCAACGCGACGGCGGGATTGTGATGCACACCAAGGCCGGCCGCGAGGTCACCGCGCGCGCCGCGGTCGCGGGCATCGGCATTGAGCCGGCCACTTCGCTCGCCGAGGGCGCGGGGCTGTCCGTGGACAACGGCATCGTGGTCGACGCGAACCTGTGCGCCTCGCACCCGGACGTGTACGCGGCCGGCGACGTGGCCCGGTTCCCCTACACGGCCCTGGGCAAGCCCATGCGCATGGAGCACTGGGACAACGCACGAGCCATGGGCCGCCACGCGGGCGCGAACATGGCCGGCGACGGCAGCGCGTACACCTACATGCCCTACTTCTTCTCGGACCTGTTCGAGGTCGGGTACGAGGCCGTCGGCGACGTGGACGTGCGGCTGACGACCACGGCCGACTGGAAGGACGAGAATCGCAAGGGCGTGGTCTACTATCTGGACGACGGACGCGTGCGCGGGGCCATGATGTGCGGGGTGTGGGACAAGGTCGACACCGCGCGCGAGCTCATCCGCCGAGGCAAAAAGACGAGCCCCGAGGGGCTGAAGGGCGCGATCTGAGCCTCTGCGGTCAGCCCCCTGCGCCGGGACCGTTCTGTGAGCGGCGCGCACCGCCCAGGGCGGCCTTGCCCTCCTGCGGATTGCGGTAGAAGCGCGTGGTGGGATACGCGAAGTCGATGCGCGGGTGATCCAGGAACGCGTGCAGCACCGCCTCGCTGATCCGGTGCATGGTGTCGCGGCGTTGGCGCGCGGGCGACAGATACCGCAGCGTCAGCCGCACCCCGTGGTCCGCGATCGACGTGTACACGATCGGGCGCAGCTGGTCGTAGTGGATGGCGTACCGGGACTGCATGGCCTGGATCTGGCTGCTCACTTCTGCCTCGATGCGCTCGGCCTCCTCCTCGGCCTGTGCGAGCATGATCCCCTTGGCCGCGGTCCAGTCGCTCTCGAACGTGACCACGGTGTCGAACTCGTTCCACACGAAGGGAAATCCCTTGGTGTAGTTGTACACCACCTGGCGGAAGACCATGCTGTTGGGCATGACCGCCAGGCGGCCCGTGCTCTGATCGGCGTCGACCCAGTTGCCCACCTCCAGGAGCGAGGTCTGGAACACCCCGACGTCGATCACGTCGCCGATGCGCCCGTCGGTCTCGATGCGGTCGCCGATGTCAAACGGCCGCTTGATCAAGATGAGCACCCACCCGGCGATACACAGCAGGGTCTCCTGGAGGCTGAGCGCAAGCCCCGCGCCCAGCACGCCCAGGAACACGCCGAGGTTGCCGACCTGCGGCGCCCAGATGATGGCCGCGAGCCCCAGGAACACGCACGCGCCCGCCCAGAACACGGCGCGGCGAACCTTGTGCCGGGTCTCGAGCGTGGTCACGCGGCCCAGGATCGTCCGCTGGGCGGCCAGGGCGGCCAGGGACACGCCCATGGCCGCGATCAAGGTCCACAGCATGCGTTGGGGCACGCTCACGCCCCCGCCCTGCGGGCGGAACGCCTGGCCCAGGGCCAGCACGAGCACCGCGCCCACGGCCAGCACGATCGCCCAGGCCCGCCCCGACGGGCGCCTGCGCAGGACCATGTACCCGGCCGCGAACAACAGTCCGGCCAAGACCGCCAGCGCGGCCACGAGCACCTGCGGCTGCCGAAGCCAGGCGAGCACAGCGTCGAGCATGATGCGCGGTCTCCCTGTGCGCAGCCGGTTGGACCCCTCACGCAAAAGCGCGCCCGGGCTGCGCGCGCCCCCCTTATAGGGCCCGCGGCCGGGTGCTGTCAACTGCCTCGGCACTCGTTTGCCGGTTGACAGGCGCGCGAGGGCCTGATACCACGCTCGGCGCGGACCTGGTTGTCTCGTGCTTCCGAGGAGAGCACTCTCATGCGCAAACGCGGCCCCCGGCGGTGCCTGACCAGCGCCGAACAGCAAGGCACCTACACCTACCTCCAGCGGGGCACGAGCGTGCCCTGCTTTCCGAACTGGCTCAACGGCGACATCGGCGGCGCGCGGGGCGAGATCCGTTTCTCCCGCGGCGCGTTGACCAACTACCCCCGGCCCTACAAGGGCGTGGTCGGGGCGGACGCCACCTGGATCCCCGACGGGCCGGCCAACGCCTTTCCGGCCACGGACCTGGGCGTGGACGTCGTGTTCGACTTCAAGGGGCCGTGCTGGATCGACGAGCTCTACGTGCGCACGCCCGAGGAGCACAAGCTCACCGAGCTCGAGGTCGCCACCAAGCCGGATGCCGATGCGCCCTTCCACACGGCCCGGCGCCTGCGCGCGCGCGACCTGGGCCCCCTGGGCGGCACCGAGGGCACCCACGTTCGCGAGATCGGCCGCGACGCACGATGGGTGCGCGTGCGCGTACGCGGCGCGCGGGTGCTGAGCCTGCGCTACGTAGAAATCCACGGCGCGCGGCTCGAGGCCCTGGACGCGGCCGAGGCCCTGCCCATCACGCCCAGCCCCCGGCAGGCGCGGACGTCCCGCGGCCGGCTGCGGCTCGCGGACCTGGACGCGCTTCGCTACACGAGCGGCGCGTCGGCCAAGGCGACCGCCGCCTACCTGCGCGCACGCCTGCCCGCGCGAGCGCGCCTGTCCGCCCTGCGGGCGACGCCGGGGGTTCAAGCCCTTGCGCTCGGGCCTCGCGACGCGATGGATGCGCTCCTGGACCGTGCGGACGAGCCCCTGCGCGAGGCGGACCTGGGCCCGGAGGGGTACCGGCTCTCCGTCACGCCGCAGGGCGCCCTGCTCCAGGCGACCACCGACCGCGGCCTGTACTACGCGGCTCAGACGCTCCTGCAGCTGGCCGCGGGCGCGGAGTCCCTGCCGTGCCTGACCCTCACCGACTGGCCGGACAAGCCCATCCGGGGCGTGCACCTGTTCATCCCGGAGCGGCGCGAGATCCCGTTCTTCAAGCGGTTCGTGAGCGACTTCCTCAGCCGCCTCAAGTTCAATACGATCTTCATGCAGGTCGCCGGGGGTATGGAGTACAAGCGCCACCCGGAGATCAACAAGGCGTGGATGGAGTTCGCGCGCACCGTGCGCGAGAGCGGCCGCGACACGGGCATGCGTCCGGCCAACGACTCGCAGACCCTGGCCCGGCACCAGAACTGCACGCACTGGGACCTGTGCAACGGCGGGACCATCACCCAGGACGAGGTGCGCGACCTCGTGGCCCACTGCCGCGCGCACCACATGGAGGTCATCCCCGAGGTGCAGAGCCTGTCGCACTGCTATTACCTCATGCTGCCGCACAAGGAACTCGCCGAGGACCGCCACGCACAGTTCCCGGACACCTACTGCCCGTCGAACCCCCAGGTGTACCCGTACCTTTTCGACGTGATCGACGAGGTCCTGGACGTGTTCGAGCCGCGCGTCCTGCACATCGGGCACGACGAATGGTACACCATGTGCATTTGCCCGGAGTGCCGGGGCAAGTCCGCGGCCAAGCTCTTCGCCCAGGACGTGCAGCGCATCCACGACCACCTGGCGCGCAAGGGCGTGCGCACGGCCATGTGGGCCGACCGGCTCCACCCCCACCACGGCGGCCTGGGCTGGCGGGGCGCGGTCGTGTTGTCCGGGTACTTCACCGACGGGCGCGAGGTGTGCAGCGCGGTGAGCGAGGTGCCCAAGGACATCCTGGCCGTGAACTGGTCCAACCAATTGCCGGACGCCGAGGTCTACTACCGCGAGCACGGGTTCGAGCAGATCCTGGGCAACTTCAACCCCGGGTTCCCCGATTACGAGGCTCGCACCCGCGCGCCCGAGATCCTGGGCGGCGAGGTGTCCACCTGGGTGCGCACTTGCGAGCGCGACTACGCGCAGGGGCTTGTGCGCAATATGCTCCTCTGCGCGCACGCGCTGTGGACGGGCCGGTTCTTCGACGACCGCGTGTGCGCGGACAACAAGCTGCTGCGCGGACTCCTGGACGCGCGCCGATGCCTGCATCCGCGCACCTCCCCGTGGCTCGACCCCCGGCGCGGCTCCACCGCCCTGTCCCTCGGGCGCAAGGCGAACCAGGTTTTGCCCGCGCGCGTGGACGCGGACCGATTCACGGTCGCCGGGGTACTGTTCCGAATGCGCAAGAGCGGGGACGGTCTGCGCGTGGTGGCTGTGGACAGCCCCCGCCAGGCCGAGCCCGTCGCCCCCGACCGAGTCGAGGGGCTCTCCGTGGGCGCCAAGGCCGCGTCGCTCGTGTTCCTGCACGCGACCTCGGACAACGACATCTATCGCATGCCCAGCAAGTGCTACCGCGGCGCCCTGGGCGAGGAGGTGGGCCGGTACGCGGTCCGGTACGCGGACGGCAAGCGCGCGACCGTGCCCGTGCGCTACGGCGAGCACGTGCAGACCCTGCGCTACGCGGGCGGGCTCGCGCAGACCGGGGTGTGCTACTGGGCCCTGCCGGTGTGGCAGAGCGCAGACGAACAGGGCCGGCCGGTCACCCTGTACGCGTACGAGTGGATCAATCCCCGTCCGCAGGTCAAGATCGCCAGCCTGGACGTGGAGGCGACCCGCCGTGCCACGGACGTGACTCTGTACCTCGCGGGCGTGACGATCCGCGAGGCGGACGGGGGCTGACCGTCGGCGCCGGTGGCACGACGCTCTGAGGAGGCAGCGCAATGGACAAGCAGCTCGACTGGATGCGCGAGTGCACGCGCCGGACCATGATCGGCCACCACGTGCCCGACTACGACCAGCTCTCCGGCTATCGCGAGCTGGTGGACCGCGGCGAGATGCCCGGGATCCTGGAACACATCGACCCGCGCGCCTTGGTGCGAGAGCTGCGCAAGGCCCATATCCAGGGGT
>CAZOBJ010000089.1:10700-12943 GCA_964577825.1 uncultured Planctomycetales bacterium | reverse complement strand
CCGTGCAGAAGCACCCCGGCCTGGGCGGCATGCAATACCGGTTCGTGTCGCCCAACGACCTCACGCGCGTGGTGGTGGTCGTGTTCCCCATGGAAGAGCAGGTCGACCTTGTGGACTTCCTGGAGAGCAAGCAGACCGAGCTCCTCAGCTCCTTCAAGAACGTGACGGCTCGCGACATGCTGCTGCGCGGACGCAAGGGCCTGGGCGCCTACTACCAGGGCATTCTTCTGTGCCGAGATGCGGCCTGTCACGTGTTCCTGGGCCGGCACCAGTCCAAGGGATATTTGGTCTACGGGCTGTACTTCGACCGCGAAGGCGGCCTGGACGTAGCCAAGATCCTGAGCACCGTGCGGATTTTCTGAGTATCGCGCGCGTCTGCCTCAAGGGGCGACCGGCCCGCCAAGACGTTCGTCGCGTGACGCTTCGCCGATCCCAACAACGATTTTTCACTTGTGCGGGCGCCGAGGCCGCGTCCGACAGCTCGCGGCCTCTTGTTGGATCGCGTGTCACGAAGACCGCTTGAAGACCACCACTCCCAGCGGCGGCAGAGTGAGATTGAGCGAGTGGTACTGGCCGTGGTACGGCACGGGCACGGAGTCGACGCCGCCCAGGTTGCCCTGTCCGGAGCCGCCGTAGTTCCATGCGTCGCTGTTGAGGACCTCGCGCCACGCGCCGGGCTGGCCCACGCCGAGCCGGTAGTTATGCCGAGGGACCGGGGTGAAGTTGCAGAGGACAAGCACCTGCGCCTCCGGGTCGCGCCCTTTGCGCTTGTAGGCGATCACGCTGTTGTTTACGTCGTTGAAGTCGATCCACTCGAAGCCCTCGGGCACGTTGTCCGCCTGCCACAAGGCGGGTTCGTCTCGGTAGAAGCGGCTCAGGTCCTTGAACCATTCGAGCAGGCCTCTATGGCGGTCGTCCTGGAGCACGTCCCAGTCCAGGCTGCTCTCGTGGTACCACTCGTTCCATTGGCCGAACTCCCCGCCCATGAACAGGTGTTTCTTGCCCGGATGCGTGAACATGTATCCATAGAGCAGCCGGAGGTTGGCGAAGCGCTGCCAATCGTCGCCGGGCATCTTCTGCAACAGGGACTTCTTGCCGAAGACCACCTCGTCGTGCGAGAGCGGCAGCACAAAGTTCTCGGAGAATGCGTACAGGATGCTGAAGGTGAGGTCGCCGTGATGATACTTGCGGTAGACCGGTTCCTTGGACATGTAGCGCAGCGTGTCGTGCATCCAGCCCATGTTCCACTTCAGGCCAAACCCCAGGCCGCCCGCATAGGTCGGGCGCGTGACCATGGGCCAGGCCGTGGACTCCTCGGCGATGGTGAGGATGTCCGGATGCTCGCGGTAGGCTGCTTCGTTCATGTTGCGCAGCAGAGAGATGGCCTGCAGGTTCTCGCGGCCGCCGTATTCGTTGGGGATCCATTCGCCTTCCTTGCGGCCGTAGTCGCGGTAGAGCATGGACGCGACCGCGTCCACGCGCAGGCCGTCGGCATGGTAGGTCTTGAGCCAGAAGAGCGCGTTGCTCACCAGGAACGCGCGGACCTCGTTGCGGCCGTAATTGAAGATGTAGCTTTTCCATTCCGGATGGAACCCCTCGCGCGGATCCTCGTGCTCGTACAGGTGTGTGCCGTCGAAGTACACGAGCCCGTACTCGTTGCTGGGGAAGTGCGACGGCACCCAGTCCAGCAGCACGCCGATGCCGTTCTGGTGAAGATGGTCCACGAGATACATGAAGTCCTGCGGCGTGCCATACCGGCTGGTGGGCGCGTAGTACCCGGTGACCTGGTAGCCCCAGGACCCGTAGAAGGGATGCTCCATGATCGGCAGGAACTCCACGTGCGTGAACCCGACCTCCTTGACGTACGAGGCCAGGCGCGGGGCGAGTTCGCGGTAGGTGAGCGGACGCCCGCGCTCCTCGGGGACCCGCTGCCATGAGCCGAGGTGCACCTCGTATACGGACAGGGGGGCGTCCAGGCTGTTCCGCGACGCGCGCGACTTCATCCAATCGCCGTCGCCCCAGTCGTAGTCCAGGTCCCAGACCACGGAGGCGGTCTCGGGCGAGACCTGGCAGTGGAATCCATAGGGATCGCCCTTGTCCACGTGGTAGCCGTTCAGTCGGCTGGCGATGTGGTACTTGTAGCAGGCGCCCGCGTTCACGCCCGGCAGAAACCCCTCCCAGATGCCCGACTCATCCTCGCGGACGCGCAGCGGGTGCGCCTGGGGCGCCCAGCCGTTGAAGTC
>CAZOBJ010000089.1:0-10600 GCA_964577825.1 uncultured Planctomycetales bacterium | reverse complement strand
ACTCATCCTCGCGGACGCGCAGCGGGTGCGCCTGGGGCGCCCAGCCGTTGAAGTCACCCACCACGGAGACGGCCTCGGCGTTGGGCGCCCACACCGCGAACTGGGTGCCGTCCAGGCCCTCGCGGCGCATGGGATGCGCGCCCATCTTGTCGTACAGGTGAGCGTGCGAGGCCTGCTTGAAGAGATAGATGTCGTATTCGGTCAGCAGGGAAAACCCGTACTCGACACGACTGGACTCTGTGGTCATATCGTCTCCCGGTCAGTATGGCTCAACGACTCGCCAGCAAGTCGCGAATGCTCTGCAGAGGGATCGTCGCCCATTGCGGCCGGTTGTTCAGCTCGTATCCGAGCTCGTAGACGGCCTTCTCCAGCACAAATGCCTCCAGCAGCATCCGCAGATCCGCCTGACGCGACGGAAGAAAGTCACCGTTGGTCGCCGTGTCCAGATAGGCGCGCACATACACGCCGCTCACATGTGCCTGCCAGGCCTCGATCCACGGTCGCAGCGCGACGACGTCTTCGGAGCGCACCGCGGCTCGGCGCAGCAGTGTGCTCTGCGCGGCGTAGCTGAACGAGCGGATCATGCCGGCGACGTCCACCAGGGGCGAGCGTTTGTTGCGGCGTTCGCTTAGGCTGCGTGCTGGTTCGCCTTCGAAGTCGATGATGTAAAAATCCTTGCCTGTATGCAGAACCTGGCCCAAATGGAAGTCGCCATGGATGCGGATGAGCTTCGTGCTCACCCGCCGCTCGCGCACGGTGCGAAGGCGCGCGAGAACCTCCGCTTGTCGCTCAAGCAAGTCTTGTGCCTCCGGGCGGATCTCCTCGGGCAGCGTCCTTGCGCGCCGACGAAGCGCCTGGAACACACGCACGGTGAGGTTGCGCAGGGACTGGTACAGGGCCCGTTGCCCGAGCGCGGACAGCGGTTCGGGGGCGAAGTCCGGGGTGCGCTCGTCCGAGGCGAGCGCCAGGTGCATCTGGGCGGTGCGCTGGCCCAGAAGCCGCGCGAGTTCTAGGTAATGCCCGACCAGCCCGGCCAGCCGGTCCGGGACGTGCTCCTTGCTCAGAGATAGGATGGTTTGCCGCCGTGGCGGTTCCGGTTGGGTCTGCGAACCCAGGGCCAGGGCCTGGTCCACAAAGGTTCCCAGCGCATTCATGGTCACCGCCCAGGCGTCACCCTCGTTGGGTACGTATTCCTGCAGTATGGCCACGGCGGCGGGTTGCTCGCGTGCCTTGGCGTACTCGATGTAGCCCGCGACGCGCGGGATATGGGGGAACCGGCGGTCCGTCAGAAAGCGGCCGAGCTCCAGATCCGGATTGGCCCCCGGCTCTATCTTACGGAAAACCTTCAGGATGAAGCGCTCCTGGAGCGTGACCGAGGTGTTCGTCTGTTCGACGTTGACTACAGAGACAGCACCCTCGGGCTCGCGGGCGGCGAGTTCGCGGAATGCACGCGTGCGGGATGTGCGCAGGGCACAGCGCCCGCCCTTGAGCCGTCGGCGCCGCGCAATGGCTTCGAGCAGCGCCTCGGCAAACCGGGGGTTGTGCAGGGCGTCGTAGAGCACGCCCTCGGTGTCCGCGTTGCGCAGGTGGATCCGCACGATCCCACTGTCCGTCACGCCCTGGGGCGGTGCCTCCCCGGCCTGGACTGGATGAAACGCCAGGGGAAGGAGGTACGTCTCATCGTCGCCCACGGCATAGGTGACGTCCACGAGCGAGACCTGCGCCGTGTCCTCACCGCAGGGCACAGGAATGCGTTCGCGCACGGATGCAGACTCGATCGTCCGTCCCTTGGAGCGAAACCACCGGCAGCGCTCCAGGTACGCGGGAAGCGCACGTTCCAAGGCGCCGCGCGAGCGACCGGAAAACACGCCGTCCCACGAGCCGGTCAGGTGCAAGAGCGGCAGGTCCTCCCAATTGACCTGCTCCTCCACCTCGTGCACCGTTGCCTCGCGAGGTTCGAGACGAAACCAGAAGAACGTGTGCGGCGCCAGCGAGATGAAATATGGGGCCTCGGTGATCGGCGGAAACTCGGTATGCCCGAATAACTCGACCGGGTTCAGGCCTTCGTAGCCTGCGAGGTCGAGCTCCGCCCACTGCACGAATCGAGACAAGTTCGCCGCGACCAGGATGCGCTCTTCCCCGTGCACGCGAAGAAAGGCAAGGATCTTGGGATTGTCCGGATGCAGGAACTCGAGGCCCCCACGTCCCAAGGCGGTAAGGCTCTTGCGCAGGCCGATGAGCCGCTTCATCCACCATAGAAGCGAATGCGGGTTGTTTTGCTCGGCGTCCACGTTGTACGTGTTGTAGTGATGCTCCGGATCGATGATGACCGGCATGTACAGCCGCTGCGAGTTCGCAGTGGAGAAGCCGGCGTTGCGGTCCGCGCTCCACTGCATGGGCGTGCGTACGCCGTTGCGGTCTCCGAGATAGATGTTGTCGCCCATGCCCAGCTCGTCGCCGTAGTAGAGGATGGGCGTGCCCGGCAGGGAGAAGAGCAGCCCGTTCATGAGCTCGATGCGGCGGCGGTGGCCGCCCAGCAGGGGCGCGAGCCGGCGCCGGATGCCCAGGTTGATCCGCATCTGGGGGTCTCGCGCATACATCCGGTACATGTAGTCCTTTTCCTCGTCTGTGACCATCTCGAGGCTGAGCTCGTCGTGGTTGCGCAGGAACAGGGCCCACTGGCAGTCCGCGGGGATCTCGGGCGTCTGGTCGAAGATATCCACGACCGGATATCGGTCCTCCATGCGCGCGGCCATGAACAGGCGCGGCATGAGCGGGAAGTGGAAGGCCATGTGGCATTCTCGCCCCTGGCCGAAGTAATCCACCGCGTCCTCGGGCCACTGGTTGGCCTCCGCGAGCAAAAGGCGATTGCGGTACTTGCGGTCCACGTGCGCGCGGATCTGGCGGATGAACTCGTGCGTGCGCGGCAGGTTCTCGCAGTTGGTGCCCTCTTCCTCGTGCAGATAGGGAACCGCGTCCAGGCGCAGTCCGTCCACGCCCAGACCGAACCAGAAGTCCAGCACGCGGAAGATGGCCTTGCGCACGCGCGGATTGTCGAAGTTGAGGTCCGGCTGGTGCGCGTAGAACCGGTGCCAGTAGTAGGCCTCGGCCACCGGGTCCCAGGTCCAGTTCGACGGCTCGAAGTCCTGGAAGATGATGCGCGCGTCGCTGTACCGGTTCGGGGTGTCGCTCCACACGTAGAAGTCGCGCAAGGAGCTGTTCGGTTTCGCGCGGCGGGCGCGCTGGAACCAGGCGTGCTGGTCGGAGGTGTGGTTGATCACGAGCTCGGTGATGACCCGCAACCCGCGGTCGTGCGCGGCGCGCAGAAACGCCTTGAAGTCGCGCATGGTTCCGTAGGCGGGGTGGATGTTCATGTAGTCGGCGATGTCGTACCCGTCGTCCTTGAGCGGAGACGGGTAGAAGGGCAAGAGCCAGATCCCGGTGACCCCCAGGTCCTGCAGATAGTCCACGCGCGACGAGAGTCCGCGGAAGTCGCCGATGCCGTCCTCGTCGCTGTCCTGGAAGGCGCGCACGTGCAGCTCGTAGATGACCGCGTCCTTGTACCAGAGCGGGTCGTCCTCAAGCAGGGACAGCTCCGCCGGCCGGGGTCTTCTGGTGCGCGAGGTCGCCTGGTTCATCGGAGCTTGGGCCCTTGATCGCGGGTCAGAGGTAGTAGTCGAAGTCCTGTTCGGTTCGCATCTTGCGCCGCACGCGGAACACGTGCGCGGGCGAGACGTTCGGATCGAGCTCCACGTAGTTGCGCGCGCCGTGCCACAGGAATCGCGCCTCGCTGAGCAGGTCGTGGACCTGAAAAGGCTGGTGCGGCGGGAGCCCGAAGGCCTCCAGGGGCAGGTCCACCCACCCGGCATGGGTGTGGTGCGGGTCGAGGTTGACCACCACCAGCACGAGGTCCGAAAGGTCCTCGGTGTGTTTGCTGTAGCACAGGAGCTGCTCGTTGTCCACCGGATGGAAGCGGAGGTTCCAGTCGTGCTGTAGGGCCGGGTTGTCGCGGCGGACCCGGTTCACGCGGGAGACGAGGTCGCGCAGGCTCGCCGGATCGTCCAGGTCCCAGTGGCGCACCTGGTACTTCTCCGAATCGAGGTATTCCTCGCTGCCCGGCCGCAGGGGCCGGTTCTCGCACAGCTCGAAGGCCGGGCCGTAGACGCCGTAGTTCGCCGCCATGGTGGCGGCCAGGATCAGCCGGATCTTGAACGCGTTGCGCCCGCCGATCTGCAAATACTCGGTCAGGATGTCCGGGGTGTTGGGCCATAGGTTGGGCCGCAGGTACTCGCGGCCCGCGGTCTGCGTGAGTTCGTGAATGTACTGTTCGAGCTCCCATTTGGTGTTGCGCCAGGTGAAGTAGGTGTAGGACTGCGAGAATCCGAGCTTGGCGAGCTTGTGCATGACCTTGGGCCGGGTGAACGCCTCGCACAGGAACACCACGTCCGGATGGTCGGCCTTGAGGTCCGCGATCAGCCTTTCCCAGAACGCGAACGGCTTGGTGTGCGGATTGTCCACGCGGAACATGCGCACGCCCTGTTCGATCCAGAAGGTGAAGACGCTCTTGAGCTCCTCCCACAGGCCGCGGGCGTCCGGGGTCTCGAAGTCGAAGGGCAAGATGTCCTCGTACTTCTTCGGCGGGTTCTCCGCATACTGGACCGTGCCGTCGGGCCGCGTGCGGAACCACTCGGGGTGTTCCTTGAGGTACGGATGGTCCGGGGAGCACTGGAACGCGATATCGAGCGCCACGCGGATGCCTCGACGCTCGGCCGCCTGCACGAGTCGGCGGAAGTCCGCGAGCGTGCCCAACGCAGGGTGCACACTCTTGTGCCCGCCTTCGGGGCCGCCGATGGCCCACGGGCTTCCTGGGTCCTCGGGCCCGGCCGCGGGTGCCATGTTCGGCCCCTTGCGCTTGGCGCGCCCGATCGGATGGATGGGCGGCAGGTACAGGACGTCGAACCCGAGCTCCTGGATGTACGGGAGCCGCGCCTCTACATCCGCGAACGTGCCGTGCGTGCCCGGGGTCTCGCTCGCGGACCGAGGGAAGAGCTCGTACCAGGTGGAAAACCGCGCTTCCACCGGGTCGACGCGGATCTCGTACGCCGCCTCCGTGTCCGTGATAGGAGAGGGCACGGCATGATCGGCCAACAGGGACGCGAGCTCCGGGTCGAGCGCGGCGCGCAACCGCTGGGCGACCGGGGCGCTGGAGCGCAGTTGTCCGGCCGCGGCCTGGAGGCGCTTGGCGGCCTTGCGGCTGCGGGTTTGGCGGGCGGCCTGGTCCACGAGCCCGGCGCCCACGAGCAGGTCCACGCGCACGTCCTGCCCGGCCTCGGCCTTGCGCGCGAGGTCGCGGCGCCACGAGCCGAAGTGGTCCACCCAGGCCCGGATCGCGAACTCGTACACGCCCAGCCGCGGGACCGGAAAGGCACCCCGCCACCGGTCGTTGTTCACATGCCGCATGGGCGTCTGGGCCCATCGGCCGCCCTTGCGCCGGTGGCGCACGATCGCGGCCAGCACATCGTGCCCGTCCGCGAAGACGTCCGCCTCCACGGTCACCGCGTCGCCGACCACCCGCTTGACCGGGTGGCGGCCGCAGTCCACGGTCGGCGAGACATGTTCGATCACCACGCGCGCCACAGTCACGAGCCTGAGCTTCCTGCAAGGGGCCAGGGGCCCCGAACACGGGCCGACCCCCACGGGCCCTGATCCGAATGCCGGGCGTACAGCGCGCTGCCCCACACGTGCAGCGAGCCCTAGGAATAGTCCCGGCGCAACCGGGTGTCAAGACCCCGGGTTGCGGCCGAGGTGCCGGGGCCTGTCGCCTCAGCCTCGCGCTCGGCCGCTTCGGTCCGTCGGAGGTCCGTGCAAGAGGCGTACCGTGGACGGCCTTGGCCAGGCCTGCCATGCCCCCGGACGAGGCCGGACGGCGCTTGCGAATCTCGGGTTTGGAGGGTATAATATAGGTACCCGGACCGGCCTCGGAGAGCGGCCGGCCGGGAGCCTACCTAGGGAGGGGGCGACTGGTATCGACTGGATGGAGCCTGCTGAGACTGCGTGCCGAGGTTGATCGGCTGGCCTCGTTAAAAGCCGATCGCAGACAAACATCTGCCAACACGAACTACGCTCTGGCTGCCTAGCATAGGCGGCCCCCGTGCCCTGCGACGCCGATAGCGGGAGCCACGGGCCGACATCGGCTGGCCAGACGTGCGCCCGGCCCGGAGCGTGCGCCCGGCGAGAACCAAACCGGGCTGGCGCGGATCGGTGGTCGGCGTCCCGGCCCGCGCGAGACATAGGCGTCGACTGCGCACGGAGATGTCTCAACGGGGTCTATTGCAGGACGCGGGTTCGATTCCCGCCGCCTCCACCAGACGACCGGAGAGGAAAGGCTCTCCGCGCGAAATGACCCGCCGATGCCAGTCGGCGGGTCTTTGCGTATATGCGCTTTGTGGGCAAGGGGTTGCGACGGCTGGCCGTCCGGGGATTCGGTTGCGCGGCGGGACGAGGTGCTGTCTAGTTGGGCCTCTCGGGGCGGGATCGGGTCCGATTCTCTCTCTGTTTCTCTGATTTGTCGGGACGTCGCCAAACTCGTCCCGCGATTCGTAGCCGCTTGCATCGCAGGGGCTTGGAAGCTTGGTTCCGCTTTTCGATCCCGGTTCCTTGTGGAGTAGAACACGCGCTGCAATCAGTTGCAGCCGCACGGCACCAGACGCGTGCGCACGTCGATGGTGGAATCGTACGGACGCGCCGTGCCGCCCTGGCCGGAGAAACTCACTCCTCTTTCGCCAACGTCGTATCGAGGAGCAGGGCTTCATTCACGGCGACATTGCGCCGCGCGTCCTCATCGCCGTCCACGGCCGCCTTGGCTTGCGCCAGCAACTCGACAATTTCCTCGCGGGCCTTGGCCTTCTGCGCGGGGTCGCTCAGGTTTGCCTTCCGCATCTTGTCCGCAACGGCGCGCATCACCGGAGCCGCGGCATGGAAGTTCCGGCGCGCGTAATCGTTCTCCAGCGTCTCGCGCGGCACGGAGGGGTCCCATAACATCCGCGCGCGAAATTGCGAATAGGGCATGCCGGGCCGGACATTGCCTCCGCCCAGACGATACTTGACGTAGAGCGGCGCCTCTTCCTCGAAAACGACATCAAATCCGCAGTACGCCCGGCGGCGCGCCCGCGCATTCCAGATCGTGACCTGCCGGGAATCCGCGGCGGCCTTCACCCATTGCAGGAGTCGTTCCTCCGCCTGCGTCGATCTCTTCCCGTGGTACTCGAACCAGTCCCCTTGCTGGATCGTGTACCAGATTAGCAGATGCGGATGGGGCCGCACGCCTGACGGGTTGGCCGAGTAGTTGATGTAGGCCAGCGACACGGCATGCAGGTCCGGGTACTCTCTGGCGACCTTTTCCATAACCGCGTTTCTGAACTTCAGCACGAATGCGCCCCAATCGGCGTAGCGGCCCGCGGCGCGTTCAGTCTGAATCCGCTCCAACTCCTCTTGGCAGGCGGGACAATAGCATGCGTCCGGCGCGTAGCCCCCCCCACGCTCCGCGTAATTGTAGAATCCGCCGTCCGGCGTCGTAAGTTGAACGATCTTCGTCCCAGGGTTCCGGCGTGCATATTCCTTGATGCCCGTGGCGAAGAAATCGACGGTCGCCGGAGAACTGAAGCAGAAAAGCCCGCGCCCCGGACCGCCTCTGGCCCAGTTGGTGCCAGGCGCTCGACTGCTGTCCTCGCGGATGCGTCGCATCTGGTCCAGCTCCAGAGCGCCTGGATGCTCCTTGTAGTATTCCAGCGCCAGATCGACCACGGTGCGAAAGAACTCATGGTGATGCCCCTGGGGAACCAGCAACTCGCTCTCCCGCATTCTCTCGGGCAACTGCTCCGGATAGAGCTCGATGACATTGCATCGTTGCCGAAGCGCCCACAATGCCGCATAGGGCCCCCTGGGGCCCCAGTGGGTCAGAAGGGTTCGAATCGGAAAGGCAGGCCCCTGCACAATATCCACATCGGCCGGAATCTCGATGGCGTTCCGCTTTGCGACTGCCTCGCTCACATAGGCCGCCTCAAAATCTCGCATGCCGAACCCGCAATCCAAGAAGCGTTCGAGGAATTCGTAGACGCCATAGCACGTCCCGCGCGGCCCGCTCCCGGCGATGATAATATCCCGGCCGGACATGCTGATGGAGAAGTACTCGCCTCTGGCCAGGAAATGGCCGTCGGCAGTCAACTTCTCGACGCGCGTCGTGCCTAGAGACTCCCGGAGACTCTCATCGCGTCGGATGTTTCCGATCCGGATGCAGGGGGACGCGCCAGCACCGCCTTTTTCAATGACCAGACGCGCCCCGCTGGCCTTCTCAACGAAGCGCCGCAACTCTTCGGCCGCGAACTCGGACGCGCCATCCGGCTCGGCACAGAGCCGAATGCAATAGGGGCTCTCTCCGCGAACGACCAACGCGATCTTCATCGGCCTCTCCGCCTTTCGGAGCGTCTCCGCTTCGCTGCGCGCCGGAGCCCCCGCCGCGTCCGCGCTCAACAGCAACGCCGCGCACGCAAGCGCGCAAAGCGTCCCATATCGCTCCGTCCCATACCCCACGGCACCAGCCCATTCTCTCAACGGCACAGTATCCGAAGCCTCTTGCTCGGCCGCCATCACGCGAAAACCCGCCGATCTATCCTAATTATGGACGCGTCGGAGACCCAGTCAAGACCATCCGCTTCGAGACAGTCGAGTTCCAGCAGCTTACGGCCGTACCCTCCCAGCCGCATTCCCTCCACCATTTGTCTTTCTTCGTGTGGCTGTGGATGGTTGCGGATGACTCCGCGGCGACGCGGATTTGGCGCGCGGGCCATGACATGCGCGTCGATCAAGAGAAGGGGCCGACAAGGCCACTACGTCGCACCTCGCAGCCGAAAGGCGACGTGCCACTGGGATGCGGCCAGGAAAGGATTGACGCGCCCTGTACGCGGGGCTAGCATGCCCGTTCGGATGAGCGCTGGAGCGGCCAGGCTATTTGTGGTTCCATGGAAGCGGCGAACCCAATCCCCGAGGAAATGCGGAATCATCAAAAGAGACCCCGCCTTTGAGCGATGTTTTGGAGACTTGGACCCCGTGGGTTGTGGCCGCATTGTTCGCGTTCCTGTTCGGAATCGAACGCGTGCGTCCGTTGCGCCGTTCGACGCGGCCGGGGTGGGGCCGCGTTGGGCTGAACGCGGCGGCCGTGGCAATGGCGCTGGGCGTCGCAGCCCTTACCGTTGCGCCGACGATCCGGGGTGCGCTGGACTGGACTCGCAACGCGGAGTTCGGGCTATTGCGCCTGGCTGGTTTGCCGACGTCGGTGTCTCTCGCCGCGGGGGTCCTCTTACTGGACTTGACTTTCTATTGGTGGCACCGGTTGAACCACATCTGGCCGCTGTTGTGGCGCTTTCATAACGTGCACCACATCGACCCCGACCTGGATTCCACGACTGCGTTCCGCTTCCACGCCGGGGAGATCGCGTATTCCTCCGCGTTCCGTGCGGTGCAGATCGGGTTAGTCGGCCCGAGCGCATTGGCGATCGCTGTATATGAGTTGCTGTTCCTGAGCGGTACCGTGCTCCATCACAGCAACCTGCGCCTGCCTGTTAGGCTGGAACGGGCGCTCAATCTTGTTTTTGTCACTCCTCGGATGCACGGGGTCCATCATTCCATGATTCGCGACGAAACAAATTCGAACTACTCGGTTGTATTCCGCTGGTGGGATTCACTGCATCGCACGCTCCGTCTCAACGTGCCGCAGGACAGAATCCGTATCGGAGTTGCGGGATACACGCGCCCGGAGGATAACTCGCCGGTGTCAGTCCTAGCACTTCCGTTCAGGCGGCAACGCGATTACTGGCGAACGCCTCAAGGCGGTGACTCGCGGACCAGAACGGGATGGGACCCGGATGGACGTGCGCGCATGACTGGATGAAATGCCCCTGCAGACGAGAAGCAAAGATACGCGGTGGGGAGAGTATCATCTAGTATACACAGTGGTGATCAGTGGCGATCTAGCCATGAACCAGCCCTTGGACAAAAGCGCCGAGGCCTACGACGGATGGTACGAGCGCTCAAGAGACGCGGGCGATGACATGCGCCTCGGTCAGGGCAGGGCCGACGAGGGCACTTCGTCGCGCCTCGCAGGCGAGAGGCGACGTGCCACTGGTATGCGGCCACGAAGTGATTGACGCGGGCTGCATGGAGGAGTAGGCTTACCGTCAGATGGCTTTGGGCGGCAAAGAGTGGATTGCCGCCGAATGAGGAGTTGGAAGCAGGATGCTGAAGAGGCATTTCGTCCTCGCTCTCGTGGCGCTCGGGATCACGGCAGCATCGGTCGTCGTCGAGACCGAGTGTTGTATTTGCGGAGATTGTAGAGGATTGCCTCTTCCCATCATCATGCCTGTCTGCGGGGCAAGCCCTCATCACATTCCACTCGACAATGGCTGGAAGTGCACACGCACCGTGTTTGACTACCGCGCGTTCTCGATTGACGTCCTGATCTGATGGGAGCTCATCACTGTTGTCCTGATATTCGCCCCAAGACCTGGAGGTGATCAAGAACACCATGAGGTTCCTGGCAGGGGAA